>NZ_CP108086.1:5766607-6070113 GCF_036186745.1 Microbispora hainanensis
CGCCGAGTCGCATGGCCTGCGGCCCGACTTCCTGATCGGGCACTCGGTCGGCGAACTCGCCGCCGCGCACGTCGCCGGGGTGCTCGACCTCGCCTCCGCCTGCGCGCTGGTGGCCGCACGCGGCCGGCTGATGCAGTCGGCCAGGGAGGGCGGCGCGATGGCCGCGTTCGCCGCCACGCCCCGGGAGGCGGCCGAACTGGCCGCTTCGGCGCACGGCGCCGTCGAGATCGCCGCGATCAACGGACCGGCGTCGGTGGTGCTGTCGGGCGACGCGGACGAGGTCGACCGGCTCGCCGGGCGATGGAAGGCCGCCGGCCGCAAGGCCACCCGGCTCAAGGTGAGCCACGCCTTCCACTCGGCCCACATGGACGACGTTCTGGAGGACTTCCGCCGGGTGGCGGCGGGGCTGACGTTCGCCCCCGCCCGGGTGCCCGTCGTCTCCACCGCGACCGGGAAGCTCGCCGGTGAGCGGGAGATGGCGTCGCCGGACTACTGGGTGGCCCAGTTGCGCGGCGCCGTGCGGTTCGCCGACGCGGTCCGTACGGCGCGGGAGGCGGGCGCGACCCGGTTCGCCGAGCTGGGCCCCGACGGGTCGCTCGCCGCGCTAGCCCAGGAGGCGGACGACGCGGAGACTCCCGGCGCGGCGGTCGCGGTGCCGCTGCTCAGGCCCGGCCGTCCGGACGCGGAGGCGTTCCGGGCGGCGCTCGCCCGCCTCCACGTGACGGGCGTCCCGGTCGAGTTCGGTCCGCTCGTGGAGGGCGGCCGGCTCACAGACCTGCCCACATATCCGTTCGAGACCAGGCGCTACTGGCTGCTGCCGCCCGTGGACGACGACCGGCCGGCGGCGTACGGGCTGGACACGTCTCCGCATCCGCTGCTCGCCGGCGCGACCGAGCTGCCGGACGGCGACCTGCTGTTCACCGGCGTGCTGTCGACCCGCCGCCAGAAGTGGCTGGCCCACCACCGGGTCGGCGGGCGGGTGCTGGTCCCCGCCACGGCCCTGGTCGAGCTGGCCCTCGCCGTGGGCACGACGGCCGGCCGGCCGACGCTCGGCGAGTTCGTGATGCACACGCCGATCGAGCTGGAGGGCGCGGCGGAGGTCCGTCTCCAGGTGGCCGTGTCCGCGGGCGGGACCCTCACGATCCGCAGCAGCCGCGCCCCGGGTGCGGCGCAGGGGCCGGCGCACTGGGACGTCAACGCCACGGCCACGCTCACCGAGGACGAGGTCCTCCCCGGCCGGCCGTTCGCGTCGGGCCCGGGGACCCGCCTCGATCCGGGCACGCCGGAGGACGCCTATCGGTTGCTCGCCGAGCACGGCTACGAGTACGGCCCGGCGTTCCGGGGGCTCGTCTCCGCCTGGCGCGACGAGGGCGACCTGTACGCCGAGGTGGCGCTGCCGCCGTCGCTCCGCGCCGAGGCCGCCGGATACGCCGCGCACCCGGCTCTGCTGGACGCCGCCCTCCACGCGCTCTCGCTGGACGGGCTCGACGGGCCACGGCGGGTGCCGTACGCGCTGAGCGGTGTGCGCGCGCGCCCGGCGCCGGGGGCGGGCCATGCGCGGCCGTCGGGAGCGGGGCCCACCCGTGTCCGCGCCCGGCTCACCCCGCTGGACTCCGACACCTACCGGGTGGACCTCGTCGGCGACGACGGAGGGGAGGTGCTGACGGTGGAGCGGCTGCGGCTGCGCCCGCTCCCGGCCGCCGCCGCGCTGTACGGCCTGGCCTGGGAGGCGGCGGCACCGCCCGAGCCGGTCGGGGACTTCGCCCTCGCCGACGACCTCCCCGGCGACCCGCCGCCGCTCGTGCTGCTCGACGGGCTCGACCTCGATGACGACCCGTACGCCGCGCTGGACGCGGCCCGCGAGGCGCTGCCTCGATGGCTCGCCGATCCCGCGGCCGCGGACGCCCGGCTGGTGGTGCTGACGCGTGGCCTCGCCGTGGACGGCGACGAGGACGCCAGACCGTCCACTGCCGCTCTTTGGGGCCTGGTCAGGTCGGCCCGGGCCGAGCACCCCGGCAGGTTCGCCCTGCTCGACATCGGCGCGGAAGAGCTCGATCCGGGGCTGCTCGCGGCCGTCGGCGCGGCGTTCCCCGAGGCCGCGATCCGCGGGGGAGCGCCGCTGGTGCCGCGGCTCGTCGCCGAGCCCGCGGCGCTGTCCTCCGGAGCGCCGCCGCTGTGGCCGCGCAGCGCCGCGGGCGGCACCGTGCTCGTGACCGGGGGCCTCGGCGCGCTCGGCCGGCGGATCGCCGCTCACCTGGTCACCCGGCACGGCGTGCGGAACCTGCTCCTGGTCGGCCGCCGGGGCGAGCGTCACCCGGACGCCGCCGCGATCCGGGCGGAACTGACCGCCCTCGGCGCCGCCGTCACCGTACGGGCCTGCGACCCGGCGGACCCGCGGGCCCTGGCCGCCCTGCTCGCCGGTCTCGACGGCCCGTTGACGGGCGTCGTCCACGCGGCGGGCGTCGCCGAGGACGCGGTCGTCGAAAGGCTCACCGCGCCGGCTCTGCGCAGGGTGCTCGACGCCAAGCTCGCGGCGGCCCGCAACCTCGACGAGGCCACACGCGAGGGCGACCTCGACGCTTTCGTGCTGTTCGGCTCGGTGGCCGGTGTGCTCGGCACCGCGGGTCAGGGCGCGTACGCCGCCGCGAACGCCGCGCTGGAGGCGCTGACACGGCGCAGACGGCGGTCCGGCCGGCCCGGGCTGACCGTGCACTGGGGCCTGTGGGATGTCGGCGACGGAATGAGCGGCGGCCTTTCGGGGCGGGACGTCGCCCGGCTCGGGCGGGCCGGCATCCGGCCCATGGCCCCGGCCGACGGGCTCGACCTGTTCGACCGCGCCCTGGGGCTGGACGTCCCCGTCGTGGTGGCGGGCAGCCTCGACCTCCCGGCGGCGGCGGCACGGATCCGCCCCACCGCCGCACAGCCCCACCGGCGCCCCGGCGCCCGTTCCCAGGGTGCGGACACCGCGCGGGCGGTGCTCGACGCGGTGCTCGACGTGGTGCTCGACGCGGTGGCCGCCGTGCTGGGGCACGCCGACGGCTCGGAGATCGACCCGGGCCGGGCGTTCACCGATCTCGGGTTCGACTCGCTGACCGCGGTCGAGTTGCGCAACCGGCTCGGCGGCGACCTCGGCGTCCGCCTGCCCGCGACGGTCGTGTTCGACCACCCCACCCCGGCCGCCCTCGCCGCCCATCTCGACGGCATTGTCACCGGCGGCCCCGGCACGCGCGGCGACGAGGCCGAGGGGCCGCGGGAGCCGTACGCGCCGGACGACGACGCCGTCGCGATCGTCGGCATGGCCTGCCGGTTCCCCGGCGGCGTACGGACGCCGGCGGAGCTGTGGGAGCTGCTCGTCTCGGGCACCGACGCCATCACCGAGTTCCCCGCCGACCGAGGCTGGGACCCCGACCTGTTCGACCCCGATCCCGACCATCCGGGCACGTCGATCACCCGGTATGGCGGGTTCCTGCACGACGCCGCCGAGTTCGACCCCGAGTTCTTCGGCATCAGCCACCGTGAGGCCCTGGCGGTCGACCCGCAGCAGCGCCTGCTGCTGCAGACCGCCTGGGAGGCGATCGAGGACGCGGGAATCGATCCGGCGACGCTGCGCGGCTCCCAGAGCGGGGTGTTCGTCGGCGTCATGTACTCCGACTACGGGGCGCGCGTCCACCAGCGCCGCGGCGCGGCCCGAGACCTGGAGGGCTACCTCGTCAGCGGCAGCGCGGGAAGCGTCGCGTCCGGCCGCATCTCCTACACCCTCGGCCTGGAGGGCCCGGCGGTGACCGTGGACACGGCCTGCTCCTCCTCGCTGGTCGCCGTCCACCAGGCCGCGCAGGCCCTCCGGCTCGGCGAGTGCGCCCTGGCCCTGGCCGGCGGCGCGACCGTGATGGCGAGCCCGGCCACGTTCGTCGAGTTCAGCCGCCAGCGCGGGCTGGCGCCTGACGGCCGCTGCAAGCCGTTCTCCGCCGACGCCGACGGCACCGCGTGGGGCGAGGGCGTGGGGCTGCTCGTGCTGGAACGCCTCTCCGACGCGCGGCGCAACGGCCACCGTGTGCTCGCCCTGGTCCGCGGCTCCGCGGTCAACCAGGACGGCGCGAGCAACGGGCTCACCGCGCCTAACGGCCCGGCGCAGGAGCGGGTGATCCGTGCCGCCCTGCGCGGCGCCGGTCTGCGGCCGTCGGACGTCGACGTGCTGGAGGCCCACGGCACCGGCACCCGGCTCGGCGACCCGATCGAGGCGGGCGCCGTGCTCGGCACGTACGGCCGGGACCGGGACGGGCGCGCTCCGCTGCTGATGGGCTCGGTCAAGTCGAACATCGGCCACACCCAGGCGGCGGCCGGAGTGGCCGGGATCATCAAGATGGTGCTGGCCATGCGGCATGGCCGGGTGCCCGCCACGCTGCACCTGGCCCGGCCCAGCGAACACGTCGACTGGTCCGGCGGCGCGGTCATCGTGCCCGCCGAGCCGGTCCCCTGGCCCGACGCCCCCGGGCCGCGCCGGGCCGCGGTCTCCTCGTTCGGCATCAGCGGCACTAACGCCCACGTCATCCTCGAAATGGGCGACGAGCCTCCCGCGCCGGACGCCCCGCCCGCCGTGGCGCCCGGCGAGGAGACGTCCGCGACGCGGGTCGTGCCGTGGGTGCTCAGCGCCCGCACCGCCGAGGCGCTGCGCGAGCAGGCGGCGAGGCTCAGGCGGCATGTGCTCGCCGATCCCGGGCTGCGGCCGGCCGACGTCGCCCTGTCGCTGGCCACCACCCGGACCGCGTTCGACCATCGGGCCGTGGTGCTCGGCCGGGACCGCGCCGAGCTGGTCGCCGGGCTCGACCACCTCGTCGCGGGGACGCGGCCGGAGGCCGGCGGCTTCCCCGTCGTCGTCACCGGCACGGCGGTGCGCGGCCGCACCGCCGTGCTGTTCGCCGGCCAGGGAGGCCAGCGGACCGGCATGGGCACGGAGCTGTACCGGACGTTCCCGGCGTACGCGCGGGCCTTCGACGAGGTACGCGCGGAGCTGCTCCGGATCGACGGCGTCGACGTGGCGGCGGTGATCGCGGGGGAGGGCGAGCCGGGGCTCATCGACAGGACCCGCTACACGCAGACGTCGCTGTTCGCACTGGAGGTCGCCCTCTTCCGCCTGCTGGAGTCGTGGGGCCTGGCGGCCGACGCCCTCGCGGGGCACTCGGTGGGGGAGATCGCCGCCGCGCACGTCGCCGGGGCGCTGACCCTGCCGGACGCGGCGGCGCTCGTGGCAGCGCGCGGGCGGCTCATGCAGGAACTGCCGGAAGGCGGGCTGATGGTCGCCGTGCAGGCCGACCGGGCGACGGTGGAACGGCTGGCGCGGGAGGCGGAGGCGCCCGTGGACGTCGCCGCCGTCAACGCCCCCGGCTCGGTGGTGATCTCCGGGGACGCCGAGCCCGTGGAGAGGCTGGCCGCGATCCTGTCCGGGCGCGGCCACCGGACCAGACGGCTCACCGTGAGCCACGCCTTCCACTCGGCCCGCATGGAGCCGATGCTGGCGCCGTTCCGCGCGGAGATCGCCGGACTGGCCGCGTCGGCCCCGCACCGCACGCTCGTGTCGACGCTCACCGCAGAGGAGGCCGGCGCCGGCACGCTGGGGTCACCGGACCACTGGGCCGGCCAGGTGCGGGGGACCGTGCGCTTCGCCGACGCGGTCGCACGGCTGCGCGGCCTCGGCGCGGCCCGCTTCCTGGAGATCGGCCCCGATTCGGCGCTCACCGCCATGGTCCGCCAGTGCGACCTGGGCGAGGACGCCGTCGCGGCGGCCGCGCTCGGCCGCGGGACCGGCGAGGTGACCGCGTTGTGGACGTTCGTGGCCCGCGCCTTCGTGGCCGGGGTCGCCTGGGACTGGCGGGCGCTGCTGGGCGGGGGCGTCGTGGTCCCGCTGCCCACCTACGCCTTCCGCCGCGAGCGGCTGTGGCTCGCGGCGCCCTCGCCGGACGCGACCGCGACCGGCGTCGGCGCGGACGATCCCGGCCACCCGCTGCTCACGGCCGCCGTGACCGTCCCCGACGGGGGACCCACCGTCTACACCGGCGTGCTGTCGGCCGGGCGGCAGCCCTGGCTGGCCGACCACGCGCTCGCGGGGGCCCCGGTGCTCCCGGCCGCCGCCCTCCTCGACGTGACCGCCTGGCTCGCGGCCCGGCACGGCGCCGACGGGGTGCGGGAACTGGAGCTGCGCTCGCCGGTGCCGATCCCCGCGGAAGGGGAGGTCCAGCTGCGGATCACGGTCGACGGCGCCCGGGTGCGTGTTCACGGCCGTCCCTCCGGGTCCGGGGAGTGGACCCTGCACGCCGAGGCGGTGCTCGGCGACGACGGTCCCGGGCCCGGCTGGCCGGGCCGCCGTCCGCCCGAGGCCGTGTCCGTTGACGTGACCGGCGCGTACGCCCGGTTCGCCGCGCGCGGCTACGAGTACGGCCCCGCCTTCCAGGGCCTGCGCGCCATGTGGCGGACCGAGGACGAGCTGTACGCCGAGGTCGAGAGCGAGATCGTCCCCGGGCTGCTCGACGCGGCCCTGCACCCGTGGGTCGCGGTCGCCGCGGACCCGCCGGAGGGGCGGATCCCCGTCCCCTACGCGTTCCGCGGCCTGGCTCTCCACGCCGTGGCGGGGAGACGGCTGCTGGTCAGGATCCGGCTCACCGGGGAGGAGACGTTCACACTCGACGCGGCCGACGCCGGCGGATCCCCGGTGCTGTCGGTGGCGGAGGTACGCGTACGCCCGATAGAGGAGCGCGCGCTGCTGAGCGCGGGGGGAGCCGGCCCGCGGCCGTACGAGATCGTCTGGGCCCCGGCCCCGCTCGACGGCACGCCCCCGGCCGGGAGACCCGCGGTCGTCCTGGCCCCCGAGGGGTTCCTCGCCGACGCGCCCTGCCCTGTCGTCACCTACCCGACCGGCGGAGAACCGGGAGGCAGCGCCGCGCCCCCGGGCGGCCCGGCCGCGGCGGTCCGGGCGGCCCTGGACGCGGCCCGCGCGGCCGTCCTCGGGCTGCCCGACGACGGCCACCTCGTGGTGGTGACCCGGGGAGCCACGGGAGACGAGGGACCACAGGCCCCCGGCCTGGCGCCCTCCGGCGGGCCGGGCGACCTCAGCGGGCTGATCGGGGCGGCGCTGTGGGGGTTCGTCCGTGCGGCGGTCCAGGAGTTCCCCGGCAAGGTCGGCGTGGTCGACCTCGACGACAGCCCGGAGTCGACGGCCGGGCTGCCGCGCGCCCTGGCGGCCCGGCCCGGCCAGATCGCCCTGCGCCGGGGCGAGGTCGTGCGTCCCCGCCTGCGCGCCCTGACCGGCGCCCCCGGCGACGCGCCGGACCTGGGCTCGGGCACGGTCCTGGTGACCGGAGCCGGCGGCGCGCTCGGCGGCGAGGTCGTGCGGCACCTGGCCCGCCGGCACGGCGCCCGCAGGCTGCTGCTCGTCAGCCGGCGCGGCGACGCCGATCCCGCGCTGCGTGCCCTCGCCGGGGAACTCGCGGCACAAGACGGCGTCGATGTCCGTACAGCCGCCTGTGACGTGGCCGACCCCGCGGCGACGGAGGCGCTGGTCGCCGGGGTGGCCGGCGACCTCGTCGCGGTGGTCCACGCGGCGGGCGCGCTCGACGACGCCGTGCTGGAGAACACGACCCCCGAACGGCTCGACCGGGTCCTGCGCCCGAAGGTGGACGCGGCCTGGAACCTCCACCGGCTCACCGCACACCTGCCGCTGCGGGCGTTCGTGCTGTTCTCGTCCGTCGCGGGGGTGCTGGGCAACGCGGGGCAGGCGGGTTACGCCGCGGCCAACGCGTTCCTGGACGCGCTCGCCCGGCACCGGCGGGCGGCCGGGCTGCCCGCACTGTCGCTCGCCTGGGGTTTGTGGGACTCCGGCGGAGGCATGGCCGCCGAGCTGAGCGCGGCCGCGCGGGCCCGGCTCGACCGGATGGGCGTCCGCCCGCTGGTCAGCGGCGAGGCGCTCGACCTGCTCGACCACGCACTGGCGGCGGGCCCCGCCGTGCTGGTCCCGGCGCGGTTCGACCGGGCCGCGCTCGCCCGGCGGCAGGGCGAACCGCCCGAGGTGCTCGCCGATCTGGCGCCCGCCGCCGCCGCTCCCGCCGTACGGGCCGTGCCGCTGGCGCGGCGCCTCGACGGGCTGGACGAGGAGGCGGCCCGGGCCCTGGTGCGCGGCGTCGTCGCGGGCCGGGTCGCGGAGGTGCTCGGGCTGCCCGGCGGAGCGCGCGTCCCCGAGGATCGCGGGCTGTTCGACCTCGGTCTCGACTCGCTCACGGCGATCGAGCTGCGCAACCGGCTCGGAGAGGAGTCGGGCGAGCGGCTCCCGGCGACCGTGCTGTTCGACCACCCGACCGTACGGGAGCTGACCGCGTACCTGCTCGACCGGGTGCGCGGGGAGCGGCCGGTGTTCGACCCGGCGGCTCTGGACGCCTGGGTGTCGGCCGCCTCCGGCCGCACCGGCGGCGACCGGCAGCGGGCCGAGCTCGTACGGGCGCTGCGCGGCGCGCTGAGCGTCCTCGACCCCGCCGGGGGACGGCCGGCCGCGAACGGCGGCGACTCCCTGGCCGGAGTCGAGGCGGCCTCCGACGACGAGCTGTTCGGCCTGCTCGACCGGGAGCTGAGCGAGTGATCCCGCCGCACGCCCTTCCCCGCGGAACGACGGATCTTCAGGACGGAGAGCGGTTCATCCATGGCGAATGAAGACAAGCTGCGCGACTACCTCCGGCGGACCACGGCCGACCTGCTGCGCGCCCGCGCGGAGCTGGAACGGCTCGAACAGGCCGAGCACGAGCCGCTGGCGATCGTCGCGATGGCCTGCCGCTACCCCGGCGGCGTGCGGACGCCCGAGGACCTGTGGCGGCTGGTCGAGTCGGGCACCGACGCGATCACCCCCT
This sequence comes from Microbispora hainanensis, assembly GCF_036186745.1. Taxonomy (NCBI): domain Bacteria; kingdom Bacillati; phylum Actinomycetota; class Actinomycetes; order Streptosporangiales; family Streptosporangiaceae; genus Microbispora; species Microbispora hainanensis. The sequence continues at coordinate 5,775,493 of NZ_CP108086.1, forward strand.
TCCCGGGGGACCGGGGGTGGCCCCTCGACGAGCTGTTCGACCCCGACCCGGACCGGGAGGGCACGAGCTACGCCTCCGAGGGCGGGTTCCTGCACGACGCGGCGGGCTTCGACGCGGAGCTGTTCGGCATCAGCCCGCACGAGGCCCTGGCCGTCGACCCCCAGCAGCGGCTGCTCCTCCAGGCCACCTGGGAGGTCTTCGAACGGGCCGGGCTCGACCCGCGCGGGCTGTCGGGCGAGCGGATCGGGGTGTTCGTCGGGGTCATGTACTCCGACTACGGCTCCCGCCACGTGCGCGCTCCCGAGGGATTCGAGGGGTTCATCGGCACCGGCAGCGCGGGGAGCGTCGCCTCCGGCCGCATCGCCTACGCCTTCGGCCTGCAGGGACCGGCGGTCACCCTGGACACGGCGTGCTCGTCGTCGCTGGTCGCCCTCCACTACGCCGCGCAGGCGGTCCGCCGCGGCGACTGCGATCTGGCCGTGGCAGGAGGCGCGACCGTCATGGCGACCCCCGCCACCTTCGTCGAGTTCAGCCGCCAGCGCGGGCTGGCCCCCGACGGCCGGTGCAAGGCGTACGCCGCGGCGGCCGACGGCACCGGCTGGGCCGAGGGCGTCGGACTGGTGCTCGTGGAGCGGCTGTCGGAGGCCCGGCGCAGGGGCCATCCGGTCGTCGCGGTCCTGCGCGGCAGCGCGGTCAACTCCGACGGCGCGAGCAGCCGCCTGTCCGCACCCAACGGTGCGGCGCAGCAGCGGGTCATCCGGGCCGCGCTCGCCGACGCCGGTCTCGGGCCGGAGGACGTGGACGCGGTCGAGGGGCACGGCACCGGCACCGGCCTCGGCGACCCCATCGAGGCGAACGCGCTCATGGAGGTGTACGGCAAGGCCCACCCGGCCGGTGATCCGGTCTGGCTGGGCTCGCTCAAGTCCAACATCGGGCACACCCAGGCGGCCGCGGGCGTCGGCGGCGTCATCAAAATGGCGCTGGCCATGCGGCACGGCGTGCTCCCCGCGAGCCTGCACATCGACGAGCCCACCCCGCACGTCGACTGGGCCGCCGGTGGTCTCGCCCTGCTCACCGCCGCGCGTCCCTGGCCCGATCGGGACCGCCCCCGCCGGGCCGCGGTGTCCTCCTTCGGCATCAGCGGCACCAACGCCCACGTGATCGTCGAACAGCCCCCGGCCGAGACCGGGGCGCTCTCCCCGCCGGGGGAGCCGGGCGCGCGGGAAGCCGGCGAGGGTGAGGCCGGTGCGGGGGACGCCCTCCCCGCGGTGGCCCCGTCCACGGAGGAGGCCGCGTCCGGCGCGGCGCCGGACGCGGCCGACGCGGTGCGGCCGGTGGTCCGGCCGGTGGTATGGACGGTGTCGGGGCACACCGAGGCGGCCCTGCGCGCCCAGCTCGGCCGGTTGCGGCGGTGGGCCCGGGACCACCCGGAAGCCGTCCCGGCGGACGTCGCCCGCACGCTGCGTACGGCGCGGGCCGACCTCGCGCACCGCGCGGTCGTGGTGGGGACGGACCTGCGCGCGCTGACGGGAGGGCTCGCCGCGCTGGAGGAGGGCCTGCCGTCCCCTCGTGCCGTGGCGGGGGAGGCGCAGGGCGTGGCGCGGCCCGTGTTCGTCTTCCCCGGCCAGGGGTCCCAGTGGGCCGGGATGGCCCGTGAGCTGTTCGCCGCCTCCGAGCCGTTCCGGGAGGAGTTGCTGCGGTGCGCCGCCGCACTCGCCCCGTACGTCGACTGGGATCTCGTCGAGGTGGTGACCTCGCCGGAGGGCGGCGCGGCCGGCCTCCTGAACAGGGTCGACGTGGTGCAGCCCGCCCTGTTCGCGGTGATGGCGTCGCTGACCGCCGCGTGGCGCTCCTTCGGCGTCGAACCGGCCGCGGTGGTGGGCCACTCCCAGGGCGAGATCGCGGCGGCGTACGCGGCCGGCGTCCTGGACCTGGCCGACGCCGCGGCCCTGGTCGCCCGGCGAAGCCGCGCCATCGCGGACATCGCGGGCGGCGGGGCGATGGCGTCGGTCGAGCTGCCCGCCGCCGAGGTCCGCGGCCGTTTCGCCGGTCTCGGCGGCGTCGTGGTCGCGGCCCTGAACGGGCCCGCCGCCACCGTCGTGTCGGGCGAGGCGGGCGCGGTGCGGGAGCTCGTCGCCCGATGCGAGGCCGAGGGCGTGCGGGCCCGGCTCGTGCCCGTGGACTACGCGTCCCATTCGCCCGCCGTGGAGCCGTTGCGCGAGACGCTGCTCGCCCGCCTGTCCGGGATCCGCCCCAGGTCCGGCGGGACGCCCTTCTACTCGACGGTGGTGGCCGGCGAGCTGGACGGGGCCGCGCTCGACGCCGCGTACTGGTACGCCAACCTGCGCGAGCCGGTGCGGCTCAGCGAGACCGTGGCCGCCCTGATCGCCGCGGGCCACCGATGCTTCCTGGAGGTCAGCCCGCATCCGGTGCTGGCGGCGCCGCTGCGGGACACGGCCGAGGAGGCCGGTGCCGAGGCGGACGTCGTGGCCACGCTGCGCCGCGACGACGGAGGGCTCGACCGGCTGCTCACCTCGGCCGGATCGCTGTTCGCGGCCGGCGTGCCGGTGGAGTGGGGGCCGTTCGCGGCCGGGCGGGTGCTCGACCTTCCCACGTACGCCTTCCAGGAGCGGCGCTACTGGCTGGACGCGGTGACCGCCGGGCCGTCCGGCCTCCCCCCGACCGGCCACCCCGTGCTCGGTGTGGCCGTCGAGGACGCCGAGGGGCAGCGGGTGCTGTTCGCGGGCGCGTTGCCGGCCGGTGGGTGGGCGCGGCAACACCGGCTGGGGGAGCGACCGCTGCTCCCCGGGAGCGCGCTGGTCGAACTCGCGCTGGCGGCGGGTGATCGGGTCGGCCTGCCCGTCGTGGAAGACGTCACGCTCGTCGCCCCGGTGGAGACGGCGGGTCCGGTGCAGGTGCAGGTCCAGGTTCAGGTCCAGGGCGCGGTGCAGGCCGAGGGCGCGGTGCAGGCCGAGGGCGCGGTGCAGGCCGAGGGCACGGTCCAGGGCACGGTGCAGGCCGAGGACGCGGTGCAGGTGGAGGACGCGGTGCAGGGGCGGACCGAGGTGGAGAACGCGGCCGGCGGCGCGACCTTCACGGTCCACGCAAGGACGGGCGAGGGCGACGCCGCGGGCGCCTGGCGGCTGCACGCCTCCGGCTCCCTGAGCCCCGCGAGCCCCCCCGGCGGTGCGGGAGCCGAACGGCCACCCGAGGGCGTGCGGCCGGGCGGTTCTCCCGGGGAGTGGCCGCCCGGGGGCGCGGAGCGGATCGACGTGGCGGCCGGCTACGACCGGCTGGCCGAGGCGGGGGCGCACTACGGCCCCGCCCTGCGCGCCGTACGCGCCGCCTGGCGACGGGACGGTGAGCTGTTCGCCGAGCTGGCGGCATCCGGGCCGCCGGCGCCGCCCCGGGAGGAGGGTTTCGCGCTGCATCCCGCCGTGCTGGACGGCGTCGTGCAGGCCGCGTTCCTCGACCGCGTGACGCGGGACGACGGCCCGTCCGAGGTAGTCGTGCCCTTCGCCTGGAGCGGGGTGCGGGCGCACGCCCCGGCCGGCGGCCCCCTGCGGGCGCGGCTGGGCAGGACCGGCCCGGACACCTTCACCGTGCTTCTCACCGACCACGACGGCAGGACCGTGCTGACGGCCGACGAGGTACGTGTACGTGCCGCATCGGCGCAGGCCGGCCACGAGGCGTCCCCGGCCGTGTCCCCGGGGCTGCGGCTGACGCCCCCGGAGAGGCGGGCGGCCGCGAACGACGTCTCCGCGGAGACGCCCGCCGGGGCGTACACCGCCCTGGACGGCCTGAGCGCGCGGGAGCGGGACGATCGCCTGCTCGACCTGGTGGCCCGGGCGGTCGCCGGGATCCTCGGCTACGACTCGGCAGGGGAGGTGCGTCCCGACCGGCCCTTCCGCGACCTGGGGATCGACTCCCTGACCGGCGTGCGACTCCGCGACCACCTCGGCCGCGCCCTCGGCCTGCGCCTGCCGAGCACGCTCGTGTTCGACCATCCCACTCCGCGCGCACTGGCCCGCCATCTGGGCGAGTCCCTGGCCGGAGCCGCCACCGCCGCGGCTCCGGCGGTCCCGGCGCGGCACGATGGCGCGGCGGCGGAGGAGCCCGTCGTGATCGTGTCCATGGCCTGCCGCTACCCCGGCGGCGTGACCACCCCCGAAGAACTCTGGGATCTGCTGGAGGCGGGCGGCGACGCCATCGGGCCGTTCCCCGCCGACCGCGGCTGGGACCTCGCGGCGCTGTTCGACGACGACCCCGACACCCCGGGCACGTCCTACGCCCGCTACGGCGGCTTCATCCACGACGCCGCCGACTTCGACGCCGGCTTCTTCGAGATGAACCCCCGGGAGGCGCGGGCGGCCGACCCGCAGCAGCGGCTGCTGCTCGAGACGTCATGGGAGGCGTTCCAGCGGGCCGGCATCGACCCGTCCCGCCTGCGCGGCTCGCGCACCGGCGTATACGTCGGCCTCATCTACACCGAGTATGGCGCGCGGGCCCAGGACGACCCCCGCGAGCACGGCGGCTACCTCGGCACCGGCAGCGCCGGAAGTGTGGCGTCCGGCCGGATCGCCTACACCTACGGCCTGGAAGGCCCCGCGATCACGGTCGACACCGCGTGTTCGTCCTCCCTCGTCGCTCTTCACCTCGCCGTACGGGCGCTGCGGGCCGGGGAGTGCGACCTCGCCCTGGTCGGCGGCGCGACGCTCATGGCCACACCGGCGACGTTCGTGGAGTTCAGCCGCCAGCGCGGGCTGTCGCCCGACGGCCGGTGCCGGGCGTTCGCGGACGCGGCGGACGGGACGGGCTTCAGCGAGGGCGTCGGCCTGCTGCTCGTGGAGCGGCTGTCGGACGCACGGCGCAACGGCCACCCGGTGCTCGCCGTCGTGAAGGGGACGGCCGTGAACCAGGACGGCGCGAGCAACGGGCTCACCGCTCCCAACGGCCCCGCCCAGGAGCGGGTGATCGAGGAGGCGCTGCGCGCCGCCGGGCTGACTCCGGCCGACGTGGACGCGGTCGAGGCCCACGGCACCGGCACCACGCTCGGCGATCCGGTCGAGGCGCGGGCCCTGCTGCGCACGTACGGCGCGGCCAGAGGCGACCGCCCGCCGTTGTGGCTGGGGTCGCTCAAGTCGAACATCGGCCACACCCAGGCGGCGGCCGGGGTCGGCGGCCTCATCAAGATGATCCTCGCGCTGGAGCACCAGACGCTGCCGCGCACGCTGCACGTCGACGGCCCGTCGCGCCACGTGGACTGGGACGCGGGCGGGCTGGAACTGCTCACCGAGGCCGTGCCCTGGCCCGCCGGAGACCGCCCCCGGCGCTTCGGCGTCTCGGCCTTCGGGATGAGCGGCACCAACGCGCACGTCATCGTCGAGGAGCCGCCCGCCGCGGACGCCTCACCCGGCGCCCGGCCGGAGCCGGCGCCCGCCGCCGCGGTCCCGCTGGTCCTGTCGGCCAAGTCGCCGGGCGCCCTGCGCGGCGAGGCGCGCAAACTGGCCGGATATCTGGAGCGGCACCCCGGAGTCCCGCTGGCCGACGTCGCGGCGGAGCTGGTGCGCACCAGGGCCGAGTTCGGGCACCGGGCGGTCGTCGTGGCCTCGGACATCGGGGAGGCGATCGAGGGGCTCGCCGCCGTCGCCGACGCGGCGCCCGCCGCGACCGCCGTCACCGGCTACGCCAGGCAGCCCCGGCGGCCCGTCTTCCTCTATCCCGGGCAGGGCGCGCAGTGGGACGGCATGGCCCGGGCGCTGATCGAGGAGTCGCCCGCCTTCGCCGCCCGGATCGCCGAATGCGCCGCCGCCCTGGACCCGGTCACCGGGTGGTCGCTGCGTGAGGCACTGCTCGACGGCGCCGACCTGGGAAGGGCCGACGTCGTCCAGCCCGTCCTGTGGGCCACGATGACCGGCCTGACCGCGGTCTGGGAGTCCTTCGGCGTACGTCCCGCCGCGGTCGTCGGTCACTCCCAGGGCGAGATCGCCGCCGCGCTCGCGGCCGGGGCCCTGTCGCTGGAGGAGTCGGCGGCGGTGGTGGCGCTGCGCAGCCGCGCGCTCCGGGCACTGTCCGGCGGGGGCGCGATGCTGTCGGTCGCCGCTCCCGCGGACGTGGTCGCCGAGGCCATCGAGGCGACCGAGGGCGAGGCGGCCGGGATCGCGGTGGCCGCCGTCAACGGGCCCGCCTCCACCGTCGTCGCGGGGACCGCGGGAACGGTGGACAGGCTGCGGCGCGAACTGCGGGAGCGAGGCGTGCGCGTCCGGCTCGTCGACGTGGACTACGCCTCCCACTCTCCCCAGGTGGAGCCGCTGGAGGCGGAGCTGCTCGAGGTGCTGCCCGAGCCCGCGCCGCCGGCGTACACGGCCGACGTCTTCTCGACGGTGACCGGGCAGAGGGTCGACCCCGCCGGGGACACCGATTTCGGGCGGCCCGCGTACTGGTACCGCAACCTGCGCAGCCCGGTGCTGCTCCAACCGGCCGTGGAGGCGGCCGTCGCGGCCGGGCACGAGGTGTTCATCGAGGTGAGCCCCCACCCGGTCATCGGCATGGGCGTTCAGGAGATCCTCGACGCGCACCCCGAGGTCCGCTCGCCCGCCGTCGTCGGCACCCTGCGGCGGGAGGACGGCGGCCTGCGCCGCGTGCTCGTCTCGGTGGCCGAGGCCTGGGTGAACGGCGTGCCGGTCGACTGGGGAGCCCACCTGCTCGCCGGGCCGTCGGGCCGCGCGCCGCGGCCGATCCCCACCCTGCCCACCTATGCCTTCGACCGGCGCCGCCACTGGCTGGACGCGCCGGCCAGGACCGCCGCCGTGCCGGGGGCCCGCCGGGTCGCCCACCCGCTGCTGGACGCCGTGCTGCGGCCGGCGGGCGAGGATCGCGTGCTGCTGCTCGGCCGTCTCGGGCTCGGCGACCACCCCTGGCTGGCCGATCACGCCGTGGAGGGCACGGTGCTGGTGCCCGGCGCGGTGCTCGCGGAGCTGGCCGCCTTCGCGGGACAGACGGTGGGCACGCCGCGCGTCGACGAGCTGACCCTGACCCGGCCGCTCGTGCTGGAGCCGTCCGGCGCGACGGAGATCCAGGTGACGGTGGGCCCGGCCGATCCCGACGGGCGGCGCGAGGTCGGCGTGCACGCCCGGCCCGCCTCCGGCCCCGACCCCGAGGGCGATCCTCTCGGCGCGCCGTGGACCACCCACGCCGACGGCGTCCTTACCCCCGCACTGCCCGCCCCCGCCGTGCCCGCCCCCGCCGTGCCCGCCCCCGCCGTGCCCGCGGGCCCGGACGCGGGCTCCCTCGCGGGGGCATGGCCGCCGGCCGGGAGCGTCCCCCTGCCCGTCGACCGGCTGTACGAGGATCTGGCGGCGAAGGGCTACCGCTACGGCCCGGCCTTCCGAGGCCTTCGGGCGGCGTGGCGGTCCGGAGAGGACGTCTTCGCCGAGGTGTCCCTGGAGGCCCCCGCGGGCTTCCGTCTCGCCCCCACCGTGCTCGACGCCGCGCTGCACGCCCTCGCCCCCGCCCGTCTGTTCCCCGATGACGGCGCCGTACGCCTGCCCTTCACGTGGCGGGGGTTCACCCCGCACGGCCCGGCTCCCGGGACCGTCCGCGTACGCCTGCGCCGGGCGGGCGACGACGCGGTGGCCGTCGAACTGACCGCCGCGGACGGCACGCCGGTGGCGTCGGCCGACGCGGTGACGTTCCGCGTGGCCGATCCGGCCGACCTCGCCGCGGCCTCCGGCGACTCGCTGTACGAGCTCGTCTGGGAGCCGGTGCCCCCCGGCTCCGGCGTCCCGCGCGAGCACGCCTGGGTGCTCGGGGCCGCGGACGCGGACTTCTCCGGCGTGGACGCGGCGCTCGCGGCCCTGGACGCCGGGGCGCCCGCCCCCGGGGTGCTGGTGATCACCGCGCCCGTCGCCGCGCCTGTCGCCGTGTCGGACGGCGACGTGCCCGGGGCGGTCAGGACGGCCCTGCTGGAGGTGCTCGGCACGCTGCGGCGCGGCCTCGCCGACGCCAGGCTCGCCGGGACGCTGTTCGTCGTACGCACCCGGGACGCGGTCGCCGCCGCCCCCGGCGACCCGGTGGGTGCGCTCGACGGCGCCGCCGTCTGGGGCCTCGTCCGCAGCGCGCAGAGCGAGGAGCCGGGCCGGATCGCCCTCGTGGACGACGGCGGCGCTCCGCTCTCCGCGGTGCTCGACGCCGTCGCCACCGGGGAGCCGCAGACGGCGCTCAGGGACGGCCGCCCGCTGGCGCCCCGGCTGACCCCCCGCCGCCCCGACCTCATGCGGCCGCGCGGCGGCTGGCGGCTGGAGGCGGGGGAGGGCGGTGTCGCCGACGACCTCGCGTGCCGGCCCGTGGAGGACCGGCCGCTCGGGCCCGGCGAGGTGCGGGTGGCCGTGCGGGCCGCGGGCCTCAACTTCCGCGACGCCATGCTGGTCCTCGGCATGTACCCCGGCTCGGCCGACCTCGGCACCGAGGGAGCGGGCGTCGTGCTGGAGGTGGGCGACGACGTCACCGGCCTCGCACCGGGAGACCGCGTGATGGGGCTCGTCGCCGGCGGCATCGGGCCGCGGGCCGTCACCGACCACCGCCTGCTCACCCCGATCCCGGCCGGGCTCACGTTCGCGCAGGCGGCGACCGTGCCCGCGGTGTTCCTCACGGCCTGCTACGCGCTGCGCGACCTCGCCGCCGCACGGCCCGGTGAGCGGCTGCTGGTGCACTCGGCGGCGGGCGGCGTGGGCGGTGCGGCCATCCAGCTCGCCCGTCACTGGGGGCTCACGGTGTTCGGCACCGCCAGCCCCGCCAAGTGGCCCTACCTGGAACGGGCGGGGCTGCCACCGGAGCGCGTCGCGAACTCGCGCGACCTGTCCTTCGCCGAGACCATCCGCGCCGCGACCGGCGGCCGGGGCGTGGACATCGTGCTCAACTCGCTGGCCCGCGAGTTCGTGGACCACTCGCTGGGGCTGCTCGCGCCCGGCGGCCGTTTCGTCGAAATGGGCAAGACCGACATACGCGACCCCGGTGAGATCCGCGACCGCCACGGCGTCCTCTATCGGGCCTTCGACCTGGCCGAGGCCGGGCCGGACCGGATCGCCGCCATGCTCGCCGACATCGCCGGGCTCTTCGCCGAGGGCGTCCTCGCTCCGCTCCCGGTGACGGCCTGGGAGGCCGGCCGGGCGCCCGAGGCCGTACGGCACCTCGGCCTCGCCCGCCACGTCGGCAAGGTGGCGCTGCGGATCCCCCGCCCGCTCGACCCCGAGGGCACGGTCCTCGTCACGGGCGGCACGGGCGGCGTGGGACGGCTGGTCGCCGCGCACCTGGCCCGGCGGCACGGCGTACGGAACCTGCTGCTGGTGAGCAGGCGGGGGGAGCGGGCGCCCGGGGTCGAGGACCTGCGCGCCGAGCTGGACGGGCTCGGGGCGCGGCTGACGGTCGCCGCCGCCGACGTCGCGGACCGCGCGGCGATGGCCCGCGTGCTCGGCGAGGTGCCCGCGGAGCGGCCGCTGACGGCCGTGGTGCACGCGGCCGGCGTTCTCGACGACGCCACACTGGCCGGGCTCGACGCCGGACGGCTCGACGCCGTGCTCAGGCCGAAGGCCGACGGCGCCTGGCACCTCCACGAGCTGACGCGGGACCTCGACCTCGCCGCGTTCGTGCTGTTCTCCAGCGCGGCCGGGATCGCCGGCAGCGCGGGACAGGCGGCCTACGCGGCGGCCAACGTCTTCCTCGACGCACTGGCCGCCCTGCGGGCCCGCGAGGGGCTCCCGGCGACCTCCGTCGCCTGGGGCCTGTGGCGGTCCGGCAGCGCCATGACGGGAGGGCTCTCGGCGGCCGACCGGGCCAGGATGACCCGCTCCGGCCTGCTGCCGATGACGCCGGAGCACGCCCTGGCACTGCTCGACGCGGCGCTGGACGCGGCCGCCCCGGCGCTGACCGCCGTACGGCTCGACCCCGCGAGGCTGGCGGCCGCACCGGACCTCGCCGCGCCCCTGCGCGGGCTCGCCCGAGCGGACGCACCCCGGGCGGACGCTCCGGCGGGGACGGCCCCCGACCTGCCGGGCCTGCTCGCCGCGGCGGAGCCCGCCCGGCGGCGCGCGCTGGTGAACGAGACGGTGCTGCGGTACGTCGAGGCCGTGCTCGGCCGGGCGCCCGAGGACGACGCCGGCGAGCCGCGCAGCTTCCGGGAGCTCGGGTTCGACTCGCTGACCGCCGTCGAGCTGCGCAACCGGCTCGGCAAGGCGACCGGCCTGCGGCTGCCGGCCACCGTGGTCTTCGACCATCCGACCCCGGACGCCCTGGCGGAGTACCTGCTCGGCCGCCTGGCCCCGGACGACCCCGGTGGTCCGGACGGCCAGGAGCCGCCGGTCCCGGCGCTCACCGCTCCTCCCGCTCCCGCGACCGGCGCGGAGGTCCCGGCGACCGCGGAGGAGCTGTTCCGGTTCATCGACTCCGAGTTCCGATCCGAGGGACGGCGGCATGTCTGACGAGAAGCGACTGGTGGAGTACCTCCAGTGGACGACCGCCGAGCTCGCGCGGGTCAAGCGGGAGCTGGCGGTCCTGACCGAGCCCGAGCCGGTGGCCGTGGTGGCGATGGCCTGCCGGTTTCCCGGCGGCGTCCGCTCGCCGGAGGACCTGTGGCGGGTGGTCGCCGAGGGCGCCGACGCGGTGGGAGAGCCGCCGGACGACCGCGGCTGGGATCCGGCGCTGCGCGAGCACGCGAAGGCCGGGGGGTTCCTCGACGACGCCGCGGGTTTCGACGCCGCCTTCTTCGGGATCGCGCCGCGCGAGGCCGCCGCGATGGATCCCCAGCACCGCCAGCTCCTGGAGGTGTCGTGGGAGGCCATGGAGCGGGCCGGCATCGTGCCCGCCTCGCTGCGCGGCAGCCGGACCGGCGTGTTCACCGGGGTGATCTACCAGGACTACGCCCCGCCCCTGGACGGCGTGCCGCCCGAGGCCGAGGGCTACCTGATGACCGGAAACGCCACCAGCATGGCCTCGGGCCGCCTGGCCTACACCTTCGGGTTCGAGGGGCCCGCCCTCACGGTGGACACGGCGTGCTCGTCGTCGCTCGTGGCGATCCATCTGGCCGTACGGTCGCTGCGGGCGTCCGAGTGCGACCTGGCGCTCGCCGGAGGGGCGACGGTCATGGCCACGCCCCGGGTGTTCGCCGAGTTCGCCCTGCAGGGCGGGCTCGCCGGGGACGGCCGGTGCAAGGCGTTCTCCCGGTCGGCCGACGGCACCGGATTCGGCGAGGGCGCGGGGATACTGGTGCTGGAACGTCTCTCCGACGCCCTGCGCGCGGGTCACCCGGTCCTCGCCGTCATCCGCGGCTCGGCGGTCAACTCCGACGGGGCGAGCAACGGCATCACCGCGCCGAGCGGCCCCGCCCAGCGGAAGGTGATCGAGGCGGCCCTGCGGGCGGCGGGACTGTCCCCGGCGGACGTGGACGCCGTCGAGGCGCACGGCACCGGGACGGCCCTCGGCGATCCCATCGAGGCGGGCGCCCTCATCGAGGCGTACGGCAGGGCCCCGGGGCGGCGGGAGCCCCTGTGGGTCGGCTCGGTGAAGTCGAACCTGGGACACACGCAGGCCGCCGCCGGGGTGGCCGGGGTCGTCAAGATGGTCCAGGCGTTGCGGCACGAGACGCTTCCGGCGACCCTGCACGCGGACGAGCCGTCCGAGCTGGTCGACTGGGACGAGGGCGGGGTGGCCCCGCTGACCCGGCCCCGGCCCTGGCCCAGGACCGGCCGGCCCCGGCGGGCGGGTGTCTCCTCCTTCGGCATCAGCGGGACCAACGCCCATGTCATCGTCGAGGAGCCCCCGGCTCCCCAGCCGGACGGAGGGGCCGGCGCGGGGCGGGGCGGGGAGATCGGGGCGCCGGCTCCCGGACCCGGCGGGCAGCCGTCGGCGGAGCCGGACGGAAAGCCGGTGGCGATCCCCTGGGTGCTGTCGGGCCGGTCACCCGAGGCGGTGCGCGCCCAGGCCGCACGCCTGCGCGACCTCCTGCGCGCCGCGAGCACGCCCGGGGAGCCCGCGGACGGGGCGGGGAAGGGCTCCGAAGCGACGGGGGAGCGCTCGGGTGTCGCGGGCATGCGCGCCGGCGGGCCCGGAGCGGGGGCCGACATCGCGGCGGTGGCGCGGACGCTGATCCGCGCCCGCTCGTCGTTCCGCCATCGGGCGGTGGCGATCGGCGCCGACGCCGCCGAGCTGTCCCGGGAGCTGGACGCGCTGGCCGCGCCCGCCGCGCCGGTCGGCACCGCCGGGCCCGCCCCCTCGGTGGCCTTCGTGTTCTCCGGGCAGGGCACCCAGCGTCCCGGCATGGGCCGGGAGCTGCACCGGCGGTTCCCCGCGTACGCCGCGGCGTTCGACGCCGCCTGCGCCGCACTGGACCGCGCCCGCACGCTGCGCGGCGCGGACGGCCCGGGCGTGGCCGACGTGGTGTTCGCCCCCCAGGGGTCGCCGGCGGCCGCGCTGCTGCGGCGCACCGAGTTCGCCCAGCCGGCGTTGTTCGCCACCCAGCTCGCCATGTTCCGGCTGGCCGGAGAGCTGGGCCTGACCGGCGGCGCGCTGCTCGGCCACTCGATCGGGGAGCTCACGGCGGCGCACGCCGCGGGGGCCCTCTCGCTCGACGACGCGGCGGCCCTGGTCGTCGCCCGCGCCCTGGTCATGCAGGCGGCCCCCGAGGGCGGCGCGATGGTGTCACTGCGCGCGCCGGAGCCGGAGGTCGCCGCCTCGCTGAAGGAGGTGGACGGCCTGGTCGCGGTGGCCGCGGTCAACGGCCCCCGCTCGACGGTGATCTCCGGGGACGCCGCCGCCGTGCGGAAGCTGGCGGCCGCGTGGCGGGCGCGGGGGGTGCGGACCAAGCTCCTCGCGGTGAGCCACGCGTTCCACTCGCCGCACATGGACCCGGCGCTGCGCGGCCTGGCGGAGGCCGCCCGCGCCCTGACCGTACGGGAGCCCGCCGCCGTGCTGGTCTCCACCCGCACCGGGAGGGTCGCGACGCGCGAGGAACTGGCCGCGCCGGACCACTGGGCCGCCCAGGCGCGCGAGCCGGTCCGCTTCCACGACGGCGTGCGGGCGCTGCGCGCCCTCGGCGTGGACACCTTCGTGGAGATCGGCCCCGACGCCACGACGGCCGGCATGGTCGCCGACTGCCTCGCGGGGGAGAGCGGCGAGGTCGCCGCGATCCCGCTGGTGCGCGACCCGTCGGACGAGGCCCGCTCGGTGCTGCGCGCGCTCGCCCAGGCGTACGCGCGGGGCGTCGCGGTCGCCTGGGCGAAGGTGATCGGCGAGGGCCCGGGCGCCGATCCGGCCGCCGTCCCGACCTACCCCTTCCGGCACGAGCGGCACTGGATCACTCCCTCGTACGGGGTCCGGAGCGGCTCGCCGCGCGAGCGGGAGCTGTGGCGCGCCGTGGACGACCTCGACGCCGAGCGGTTCGCGACCGTCGTCGGCGGCGTGGCCGCGCCTCCCGACGCCGTAGGGGAGGTCGTGGCGGCGCTGCGGCGCTGGCGGTCCGGCGTGAGCGGGCAGGGGTCCGGCGAGAACCAGTCCGGCGAGATTCCGGCGGCGGCGTCGTCCCCGCTCGACGGGGTGCCCGCCGAGGAGCGGCACGCCGTGCTGCTGGCCATGGTCCTCGCGGCCGTGGACGGCGCCCTCGGGCATGCCGCGGGGGCGGTCGGCCCGCACGACGACCTCACCCAGGCGGGCATCACGTCCTTCGGCGCGCTGGAGATCGCCGGGCGGATCTCCCGCGAGACCGGCGTGAACGTCCCGCCCGGTCTGGTGCTCGACCACCGCACGGCCCACGAGCTGGCGGCCCGCCTGGACGAGCTGCTCGCCTCCCAGGCCGGCGGCGACCCGCGTTCACGATCCGAGCACGACGCCATGGAGCTCCGATGACCATCGACACCGCCGCCGCGCTCGCGCGGCTGCGCGGGCTGCACCGGGACGGGGCGCTCGCCGAGCGCTTCGACGAGGTGGGCCCGCTCCTCGCCGCGATGTCCGCCGAGGACGCCGCCCGGGCGGCGCGGTTGCTCGCCCGCGCCGATCTGGACACCGCCCGTGAGCTCCACCCGAGCCTGCCGGCCGTGCGGGTGACCGTCACCGGGCACGGCACGCTGGAGGCGCTGCGCGTCGCGCTCGTCGGGGAGCTGGCCCGGCACGGATACGTGCCGTCCGTCCGGCTCACCGGCTTCGGCTCGTACGTCTTCGAGCTGGGCGACCCCGGCAGCGAGCTGTACGCGGAACGGCCCGATCTCGTGGTCTGCGTGCTCGATCATGCGACCGTGTTCGACGAGGTGAGCGTGCCGTTCACGGCCGAGGACGTGGAGCGCGTGCTCGCCGGGAAGATCGCCCTGTGGCGGGGGCTGGCCGCCCGGTACGGCGAGAGCGGTTCGGGGACGCTCGTGCTCAACACGGTGCCGCTGCCCCGCCTGTGGCAGGCGCGGCTGCTCGACCACAGGTCGCGGGCCCGGCTGGGCGCGGCCTGGCGCCGGGCCAACGCCGAGCTGCTGGAGCTCGGCGCGTCCGCCGACCGGGTGGTCGTCGTGGACGTCGACCCGCTGCTGTCGTCCGCGACCGAGCTGAGCGACCCCCGCTTCGAGATCTACGCGGGGGCGCACCTGTCCGACGCGCTGCTCGGCGCGTACGCGCGGGAGCTGGGCCACCTCGTCAGGGCGAGGACCGGACGGGCCAAGAAGGTGCTCGCCCTCGACCTGGACGGCACGCTGTGGGGCGGGATCCTCGGCGACGACGGCGTGGAGGGCATCGAGGTCGGGCACGGCCCGCGCGGCGAGGCGTTCCGCCGTTTCCAGGGCGTGGCCAAACAGCTCGCCTCCCAGGGCGTGCTGCTCGCCGTGGTCAGCAAGAACGACCGGGACACGGTGCTCGCCGCCCTGCGCGACCACCCCGGCATGCTGCTGCGCGAGGACGACTTCGTGCGGATCCTGGCCGACTGGAGTCCGAAGCCGGTGCACCTGCGCGCGCTGGCGGAGGGCCTGAACCTCGGCGGCGACAGCGTCGTGTTCGCCGACGACAGCGTCCACGAGTGCGCCGCGGTCGCGGCCGGGGTCCCGGAGACCGTCGTGGTCCATCTGGGCGGCGATCCGGCGCTGCACGCGACGACGCTGCTCGCCGACGGGTGGTTCACCACGACCGAGGTCACCGCGGAGGACCGGGCGCGGACCCGTCGCTACCACGAGGAGGCGGCGCGGTCGGAGTTCCTCGCCGCCGCCGGCTCGGCCGAGGAGTTCCTGGCCGGCCTGGACGTGTCCGTACGGCTGGCTCCCGCGGAGCCGGGGGAGACCGCCCGGCTCTCCCAGATCACGCTGCGGACCAACCAGTTCAACCTCACCACGGAGCGCCTGTCGCCGGAAGAGGTCCGGGAGCGGGCGGAACGGCCCGGCTGCCGGGTGCTGGCGATCTCGGCGGCGGACCGCTTCGGGAGCAACGGCCTGGTCGGCGCGCTCTTCCTGCGGGCCCGGCCGGACGGCCTGGTCGTCGACAACTTCCTGCTGAGCTGCCGGGTCTTCGCCCGCGGCATCGAGCAGGCGGTGCTGTCGGCGGTGCTCCACGCGGCCCGGGATGCCGGCTTCGCCGCGGTTCACGGCCGCTACCAGCCGACCGCCAAGAACGGCAAGGTCCGCGATCTCTACCCGCACTACGGCTTCACCCCGGTGGAGGAGGGCTCGCGGTTCGTCCACGACCTCGTCGAGATCGTCGGCGTGCCCGCCCATCTGACGCTGCACGTGGAGGGCCGGGTGGTCCCGGAGGCGTCTCCGGAGGCGTTGACAATCTGAGGCTACCTCAGGTTGACTGTGCCGCGGCATAAGGTGAGGAAACCTCCGGATATGCCCGTTGACCCCCTGTGTGACCCCCCTTGGGAGGGAGAGGACGTTGGCCGAGGGAATCGCCGTCTCCGTGCACGACACCGCCCCCGTCTGGCGCGGCGACGCCGCGGGCGACGCGCTGCGCCGTTCCGTCGATCTGGCCCAGGCCGTCGAGGCTCTGGGATACCGGCGCTACTGGGTGGCCGAGCACCACAACACGCCCGCGCTCGCGACCTCCAGCCCGGCCGTGCTCGCGGGCTCCATCCTCGCGGCGACCTCCACGATCCGGGTCGGCTCGGGCGCGGTGCTGCTGCCCAACCACTCGCCGTACGTGGTGGCCGAGCAGTTCGGCGTGCTGGCCGGGCTCCACCCGGGGCGGGTGGACCTCGGGATCGGCCGCGCGGCCGGCGGGTCGGGGGAGGCCGCGGCCCGCCTCGGCGACCCGCGCCGGCTCGACTTCGGCGACGCGCTGCGCGAGCTGCACGAGTACTTCGCCGGCGGCAGCGGCGGCGTGCGCGCGATCCCCGAGCCGGGCACCCCGCCCGAGATCTGGCTGGTCGGGTCGAGCGCGTCGAGCGCCGCGAACGCCGGCCGGCTCGGCCTGCCGTACGTGTACGCGCACGCGATCGTGGGCGGCGGTGCGCCGGAGGCGCTGGAGGCGTACCGGCGGGCGTTCCGGCCGTCGGCGGCCCTGGCCGAGCCGCACGCATGCGTGGCCGTCATCGCCGTCGCGAACGACAGTGACGAACGCGCGCGCCGGCTCGCCGCCTCCTTCGTGTACGGCCAGATCCTCATGCGCACGACCGATCCGGCCACCGTCCTGCCCACGGAGGAGGAGACGGCCGCGCACGTCTTCACCCCGGCGGAGGAGCGGTTCCTGCGCGAGAAGATCGACCCCCAGTTCGTCGGCAGCCCCGAGCGCATCGCCCCCCGCATCGAAGACCTCCTGCACCGCACCCGCGCCGACGAGCTGTTCGTGCTCACGCAGGTGCCCGACCACCAGGCCCGGATCCGCTCCTACGAGCTGATCGCCAAGATCGTCTCGTCTCTGTAGCCGCCTGACGGCCGCGCCGCCGCCGGTTCAGTGCCGCTTTAGAACCGGCCACCACTGTGTGTACGGGCCGGAGATCCCTTCCGGCCGTGAGCGACGTGGCGAGGAATGAGACGAGTATGGGTGCTGCCAGGAGGCCCGGAACCGCCAGTAGGCGCGGAACCACCAGGAGGCCCGGCACCATCGGGAGACGCGGAACCACCGCCCCCGCCCTGACGGCGGGGGCCGCCATGCTGGTGCTGGCTCTCGCCGCCGCAGGCTGCTCCTCCGGCGCGGACGGGCCGGGACCCGCCGCCGGAGGCGCCGCGGGCGGCGGGGCGGGCGCCGCGTCCCCCCGCAGCGGCGGAACCCTGCGGCTGGCGGTGGAGAAGGAACCGGAGTGCCTGGACCCCCACCAGAGCCCGACCGAGTCGGCCCGGCTGCTGACCCGGCCGCTCGTGGACTCGCTGGTCTACCAGGACCCGCACGGCGGCCTCCACCCCTGGCTCGCCCGTGAGTGGACGGTCTCCGAAGACCGGCTCACCTACACCTTCCGGCTGCGCGAGGGCGTCACCTTCGCCGACGGCAGCACGTTCGACGCGGCGGCGGTGGTGGCCAACCTCGGCCACGTGGTCGACCCGAAGACCAAGTCGCTGCTCGCCGGCAGCCTGATCGCTGCGTACGAGTCGGCGAAGGCCGTCGATCCGCTGACGGTCGAGGTGAGGCTGAAGCGGCCCGACTCCGGCTTCCTGTCCGCACTGGCCCAGCCCAACCTCGGAATGGAGTCCCCGGCCACGCTGAAGGGACCTGCCTCGAAGCTGTGCGCCGTCGTCGTCGGCACCGGGCCGTTCAGGAGCGACGGCGGGTTCACGCCGCAGAAGGGCATCGACTACGTCAGGAACCCGGCGTACGCGTGGGCGCCAGAGGGGGCGGACCGCGGCGGACCCGCGCTGCTCGACCGCATCGAGGTCACGGTCGTGCCGGACAACTCGGCCCGCCTGGGGGCGCTCACCAGCGGCCAGGTCGACGCGGTCACCGGCCTCGCGCCGGCCGGCATCGGCACGCTGAAGAACACGCCGGGCTTCGCCCTCCACACGACCCCGTTCCCCGGAGCCAACTACAGCTACTGGCCCAACACCGCCAAGGGCCCGCTGAGCGACGTCAACGTGCGCAAGGCCCTGCGGGCCGGGATCGACTGGCGGCGGATCGTGAAGAACGTCTACCTCGGCGTGTACGACGGCGCCGCCGGGCCGCTGTCGGCCAGCACCCCGGGCTACGACTCCTCGGTCGCCGCCGCCTACAGCTACGACCCGGGTGAGGCGAACCGGCTGCTCGACCAGGCCGGATGGACGCAGCGGGACGCGCAGGGCTACCGGACGAAGGACGGCACGAGGCTGACCCTGCGCCACATGTGGTCGGACCCGTCGGTCGGCAACCTCGCGGTGCAGATCCAGGCCGCGGCCAAGCAGATCGGCGTCGAACTCGTCGAGGAGAACCTCGACGGCGGCACCTTCGTCAACCGCCTGCTGGAGGGCGACTACGAGCTCATCGACACCAGCTTCTCCTCGCCCGGGCCCGACGTGCTGCGGGTGCTGTTCGGCGCCGACAACATCCCCACGCCCAAGCGCGGGATCAGCAACAACATGGCCCGGTATGACAACCCCGAGGTGGAGGCCGCGTTGAAGCGGGCGCTCGGCGCCAGGGACCAGGCCGAGCAGTTCGGCGTCTACGCCGAGGTGCAGCGGCGGATCACCGAGGACGCGGCGGTCCTGCCGATCTACTCGCCGCTGTCCACGCTGGCGGCGCGCGAGGGCGTCCGCGATGTGCGGTTCAACGTCGACGGCACCCCCGATCTGTCCGGCATATGGCTGGCGTCCTGAAGACGTCCCCGGCCGGAGCGGCGGCCGTTCCGGGCCGCCGCTCCGGCCGGGGACGCGAGACGCTCGTGCGCCTGGTGCTGGTGCGCCTGGCCGCCTCCGCCGGCGTGCTCTGGGGCGCGGTGACGGTGACGTTCGTGCTGCTGCAGGTCATGCCGGGCAGCACCGCCGACGTCCTGCTCGCGCGCTCCTCGGTGAGCCCCGAGGTGCGGGCCGGGATCATCGCGGAGTACGGGCTCGACGACCCCCTCCCGGTGCAGTACCTCACCTATCTCGGCCGGATCGCCCGCGGCGAGTTCGGCGAGTCGTACGTGCTGCGCAGGCCGGTGTGGGACGAGATCGCCGCGCAGCTCCCCGGCACGCTGCTGCTGGTGGCGACCACCCTGCTGGCCACGGTCGTCGCCTCGGTCGTGCTCGGGGTGGTGAGCGCCAACCGCCGGGCGTGGGTGCGCTCGCTGTTCGCCTCGGCCGAGTCGCTGGTCGTGGCCCTGCCCCCGTTCTGGCTCGGGCTGCTGCTGCTGACCGTCTTCTCCTTCACGCTGCACTGGTTCCCGGCCATCGGGTCCTCCTCGCCGGCCGGGCTCGTCCTGCCGACGGCCGCCCTGGCCGCCGGCCCGGCGGCCGTGGTGGCCGGCGTGCTGCGGGAGGGGCTGCTGCGCGCGATGGACGAGCCGTTCGTGGTGACCGCCCGCGCCAGGGGCATCGGCGAGGCGGCTCTGCGCCTGCGCCACGTGCTGCGCCACGCCCTGCTCCCCGTCACCACGCTGCTCGGATGGATCGCCGGTTCGCTGATCGGCGGCGCGGTGATCATCGAGATCGTCTTCTCCCGGCAGGGCATCGGGCGGCTGGCGCTGTCGGCCGTGGCGAACAAGGACATGCCCATGGTCATCGCGGTCGTCCTGGTGACGGCGGTCGCGTTCGTGCTGGTGACCATCGCGGTCGACATCCTCACCTGGGTGATCGACCCCCGGACGCGGGACACGGGGAGGTAGCCGATGCCCAGGAGCCTGTGGCCGTGGGCGGCCGTGCTGGTGGTGCTGGCCGTCATGGCGGCGGTGCCGTCGCTGTTCACCGGGATCGACCCGGACGCGGCCGACCTGGACGCCCCGCTGCGCCCGCCGAGCGCCGAGCACTGGCTCGGCACCGACCAGAACGGCCGCGACCTGTACGCCCGGATCGTGTACGGCGCCCGGCCGTCCCTGCTCATCGGGACCGGCGCGGTCCTGCTGGCGCTCGCCGCGGGCATCGTGATCGGGGTCGCCGCCGCCCAGCTCGGCCGCGTCGCCGACCAGGTGCTCAGCCGGTCGCTCGACGTGGTCCTGTCGGTCCCCGGCCTGCTGCTGGTGTTCCTCACCGTGGCCGTGCTGGGGCCCGGGAGCGGCACCGCCGCCGTCGGGCTCGCCGTGGTCTCCATGCCGGGCTTCGCCCGGGTGGTGCGCAGCGAGGTAATCCGCCTGCGGTCGGCCCAGTACGTCGAGGCCGCCCACGGGTTCGGCTGGTCGCGGGCCCAGGTGGTGGCCCGGCACGTGCTGCCCAACGCCGCGGGCCCGGTCCTGGCGCTCGCCACCGTGAGCCTCGGCGCGATGATCGTCGCGAGCTCCTCGCTGAGCTTCGTCGGCCTCGGCCCGCGGCCGCCGACGGCCGAGTGGGGGGCCATGCTCTCCGACAGCCGCGAGTTCCTCGCGCTCGCCTGGTGGCCCGCCGTGTTCCCCGGGGTGGCCATCACGGTGGCGGTGCTGGCCGTCACGTTCGTCGGGCAGCACCTCAACCGCCGCGTCGAGGGGAGGCTCTCGTGACGCCGGCCGCCGGCCCCCTCGTCGCCGTACGTGACCTCACGGTGCGCTTCCCCACCCGCCACGAGGTGGTGGAGGCGGTGCGGGGCGTGTCGTTCGCCATCGACCGCGGGCAGGTCGTCGCGATCGTCGGGGAGTCGGGCTCGGGCAAGAGCGTCACGGCCCGCAGCCTCGTCGGCCTCGCGGGGGACGGCGCGCGGGTCGGCGCGGCCGAGTTGACGTTCGACGGCGTCGACCTCCGCGAGGTGCGGGGACGGGCCTGGCGCGCGTTGCGCGGGCGCCGGGTGGGATTCGTCCTGCAGGACGCGCTGGGCTCGCTCGATCCGCTGCGCCGCGTGGGCGCCGAGGTCGCCGAACCGCTGCGCGCCCACCGGGTCGTGCCGGGACGGCAGGTGGACGCCGAGGTCGTGCGGCTGCTCGGGGAGGCGGGAATCCCCGCTCCCGAAAGCCGCGCGCGGCAGTACCCCCACCAGTTGTCCGGAGGCCTGCGCCAGCGCGCGCTCATCGCCTCGGCGCTCGCCGCGCGGCCCGACCTGCTCATCGCCGACGAGCCGACGACGGCCCTGGACGCGACCGTGCAGCGTCAGGTGCTCGCGCTGCTGCGCGAGCGCTGCAGATCGAGGTCGAGGCCGTGCCGCTCGGCCGTACGGCGGGCCATCTCGGCCAGGTCGACCGGCTCCCGCCGGCCGGCGCGGCCCTCGTCGAGCCGGGCGAGGGCGAGCAGGTCCTCGGCGAGGCGGGACAGCCGCAGGGTGTCCTCCAGCACCCCTTCGGCGGTCTCCTTCCAGTCCTGGCCGTCCGGGTGGCTGAGCGCGACCTCGAGCTGGAGCCGGATGCTCGCGAGCGGGCTGCGCAGCTCGTGTGCCGCGTCGGAGACCAGCGCCCGCTGGCGCGCGTCGGCCTCCTCTAGCCGCCCGAGCATGTCGTTGAGCGTGGTGGCGAGCGCGTGCACCTCGTCGTGCGCCTCGGGCACCGGCAGGCGCCGCGACCGGGCCGTGGCGCCCACCTCGGCCGCGCCCCGCCGCAGCAGCGCGATCGGCCGCAGCGTGCGCCCGACGACCAGCCACGAGACCGCCGCGAGCAGCGCGAGCAGGAGCGGCATGCCGGCGATCAGCACGTGCCCGATGGTCACGAGGCTGCGTTCCACCTCGCCGAACGACCGGGCCACGATCACCGTCACGCCGCGGTCCGCGCTGAGCGCCCGCACCCGCAGCGGCCCCGGCAGCGCGTACGGCCGGCCGTCGAGGAACAGCGGCGTCCCGGTGCGTACGGCGGCCTCCCGGGCCTGCGCGGACAGCAGGGGGACCAGGCGGTCGGTGTTGGGGGTGGCGTCGACGATCCGCCCGTTCCGGTCGAGCACCTGCACGATCGTGTTGTCCACCGAGACGACGGGATCGGACAGCCGGTTCGCGTCCGACAACGCGACGATCTCACGTCCCCGCTGGTAGACCTGCTCGTCGATGCCCTGGACGAGCGCCCTGCCGAGCACCGCGACGAACACGTACGCCGACCCGGCGAGGGCGAGGGCCAGCACGGCGGTGGCGGCCGCGGTGACCCGGAACCGCAGGCTCTGCCGCCGCCACCACGTCACCGGGCGGATGAGCAGGCCGGACGCCGGGCTGGAAACAGGGCTCGGCACAGTTCCGGACACAGTTCCGGACACAGTTCCGGACACAGGGCCGGGCACACGGCTGGACACACGGCTGGACACAGGGCCGGACACGGCTCAGCCGCCGTCGCTCGCGAGCCGGTATCCGGCCCCGCGCACGGTCTGCAGGGCGGCGCGGCCGAACGGCGTGTCGATTTTCCTGCGCAGATAGCCGACGTACACCTCGACCACGTTCGGATCGGTGTCGTAGGTGTCCCACACGTGCTCCAGGATCTCGGGCTTCGACACCACCTCGCCCGGCCGGCGCATCAGATATTCGAGCAGGGCGAACTCCCTGGGCGTCAGCTCGACCGGCGCCTCGCCCCGGGTGACCGTACGCGCCGCCGGGTCGAGCGACAGGTCGCCGGCGCGCAGCACGGCGGGTCTGCGGCCGCCGCCCCGGCGCAGCAGCGCCCGGAGCCGGGCCACCAGCACCACGTACGAGAACGGCTTGGTGAGGTAGTCGTCGGCGCCGAGGTCGAGCCCGTCGGCCATGTCGTATTCGCCGTCCTTGGCCGACAGCATGAGGATCGGCACCCAGTTCTCCTCCGCCCGCAACTGCTTGCACACGTTGTAGCCGGACATGCCGGGCAGCATGATGTCGAGCACGACCACGTCGTAGTCGCCGACGCGCGCCAGGTGCAGGCCCTCGTTCCCGTCGTGCGCGAGGTCGACGGCGAAGCCCTCCGCCTGCAGCCCGCGGCGCAGCGCCGCCGCCATCCGCCGCTCGTCCTCCACCACTAGAACCCGCATTGCCCCAGTGTGGCCCCTTTTGGACGTGAGGGCGCGGCCAGTCTGAGAGACCTCTCAGTCCGTCTCAGCGTCGGCACAGGAACGTCTCGGCAGTCTCGGGTCATCAGCTTTCCGCACATAGTGGGAGATGTGAAATGGCGAAGAGAGCCCGCGCCGTGAGGTGGGGAGTGCCGGTGGCGGCGGTGGCCGTCGTGGCGGCGGCCGTGGGGACGGGGCCGGTGATCGCGGCGGTGCGCAGCGAGCCGTCCCTGCCCGACCGTACGGCGGAGCAGTTGCTGGCCGACGTCGCGCGCACCTGGCAGAACGGCCGGATGCCGCAGATGTCCGGCACGATCGTCGAGACGGCGTCGCTCGGCCTGCCCGCGCTGCCCGGCCTGTCCGGGTCGTCCGGAGGACCGGGGCCGTCCGGCGGGGCCTCGCCGGCGTCGCTGCTGTCGGGGTCGCACCAGCTCAAGATCTGGTACGCGGGGGAGGACAGGTTCCGCCTCATGCTGCCGGGGGAGATGAGCGAGACCGACGTCGTCGCCAACGGCGGCACGGTCTGGCTGTGGGACAGCGCCGCCAACACGGCGACCCGTCTCACCGTCCCGGCCGGGTCCGGCGGCGAGCACGGCGGGCCCGGTGGGCCTGGTGGGCCTGGTGGGCCTGGTCGGCACGGCGGGCACGGCGGGCCCTTCCCGATGCGCTCCGGAGCCGCGTCGCCGTTCGCGACGCCGGACCAGGCCGCGCGGCAGGCGCTGGAGGCGGCCGGCACCGACACCGCGATCAGCGTCGGCGACGACGTCACGGTCGCGGGCCGCGCGGCCTACCAGATCGTGCTGACGCCGAAGTCGGCCGACTCGCTGATCAGGGATGTCCGGGTGGCGCTCGACGGCGAGAAGCTGATCCCGCTGCGCGTCCAGGTGTACACGAAGGGGGCGGCCGAGCCGGCCTTCGAAGTCGGCTTCGAGTCGCTGTCGTTCACCGCTCCCGCGCCGGAGAACTTCTCCTTCACTCCGCCGGCCGGAGCGAAGGTCGAGGAGGGCACGGCCACGCCCCCGGCGGACCACCGGCCGGAGGCGGCCGCCGAGGCGCACGACCGCGGCCGCGTCGTCGGCTCCGGCTGGGACAGTGTCCTCGTCACCTCCCTGCCGGAGACCCCTGCCCAGAAGCCCGACGCCCCCGCCCAGAAGCAGGACGAGAAGGGGCGTGGCGGCCTGGACGTGGCCGCGCTGCTGGACGGCCTGAAGGGCGCCGCCACCCCCGTCAGCGGGGAGTGGGGCAGCGGCCGGCTGCTGAGCACCAAGGTGGTGTCGATCCTGATCACCGACGACGGCCGCCTGCTCGCCGGCGCCGTCACCCCGGAGGCCCTCTACCGCGCGGCCGGTGTGAAGGGATGACCGAGCCCACGCACCGCGCGCGAGCGGGAATCCGGGCGGGAATCCGAGCGGAGGTCGCGGTGGACCGGCGGGACGCGGTGACGGTGGGCACGCGCGCGGGGGCGTCACGGGAGGACACCGGGGCGCCCCCGCCCTCCGCCGGAACCTCGGACGCGGACGCCATCGTCACGTCCGGTCTCACCAAGCGCTTCCGCGGCGGCCAGGTGGCCGTCGACGGCGTCGGCCTGGCCGTGCCGCGCGGCTCGGTCTTCGGCTTCCTCGGCCCCAACGGCTCGGGCAAGACCACGACGATCCGCATGCTGCTCGGCCTGGTCGCCCCGACCTCGGGCACGTGGTCGCTGCTCGGGACGCCCATGCCGGACGGGCCGGCCCGGGCGCTGCCACGCGTCGGCGCGGTGGTCGAGGGGCCGGCCTTCTATCCGTACCTGTCGGGCGAGGCCAACCTGCGCCGCCTCGACGCGGCCGATCCGTCGGCCGACGCGCGTACGGCACCGGCCAGGATCGCCGCGGCGCTGGAGCGGGTGGGGCTGACGGCGGCGGCGGGCAAGCGCTACCGCACCTACTCGCTCGGCATGCGCCAGCGCCTGGCCATCGCGGCCGCACTGCTGGTGCCCAGGGAGCTGCTCGTGCTCGACGAGCCGACCAACGGCCTCGACCCGCAGGGCACCCGCGAGGTCCGCACGCTGATCAGGAGGATCGCCGAGGACGGCACGACCGTCTTCGTCTCCTCCCATCTGCTGAGCGAGGTCGAGCAGATGTGCACCCACGTCGGTGTCATGCGCGCCGGCCGGCTCGTCGCCCAGGGCCCGATCGCCGCGCTGCGCGCGTCGGGCGAGGAGCCGCGCCTGCGGGTGGAGACGCCGGACACGGACGCGGCGGCGGCCGTGCTGGCCGGGGCCGGGCTCGGCGACGTACGCGTCGCGGACGACGAGGTCACGGCGGTCATCGGCGCCCGGGCGCCGGAAGAGATCTGCGCGCTGCTCGTCGGGGAGGGCGTGGCCGTGCGCGGGTTCGGCGTGGTGCGTCCCACGCTCGAAGACGTCTTCGTCGGGCTGACGGGGGAGGGGTTCGATGTCGATGGGTGAGAACGGGACCGCGGTGTCGGAGGCCCGGCCGCCGGTGCGCCAGGAGGCGGCACCGCCGAGGGAGGAGCGGACACCCGCCGAGTCCACCCGGCCCGCCCCGGGCCCGGCGCGGCACCTGACGCGGCTGCTGGCCTCCGAGATCGGGCTGACGTTCCGCCGCCCGCGCAACCTCGCGATGCTCGCGGTGCTCGCGGTCGTGCCGGTGGTGGTCGGCATCGCGGTGCGGGTCGCGTCGGACGGTGACGCGGGCGGCTCGATCATCGGACAGATCGCGGGCAACGGCCTGATGCTGACCTTCGCCGCGTTCGTCGTCATGATGCCGATCGTGCTGCCGCTGACCGTGGCGGTCGTGGCGGGCGACGCGATCGCCGGCGAGGCGGCCCAGGGCACGCTGCGCTACCTGCTCGTCGCCCCGGCCGGCCGCACCAGGCTGCTGCTGGTGAAATACGCCAACATCGTGGTCTTCTGTCTCGCGGCGTGTGCCCTGGTGGCGGTGTCGGCGCTGGTGACCGGGCTGGTGCTGTTCCCGGTGGGGCCGGTGACGCTGCTGTCGGGCGCGACGATCCCGGCGGCCGACGCCCTGCTGCGCGTCGGGGTGGTCGTCCTGTACGCCGCCGCGGGGATGGCCGCGCTCGGCGCGGTCGCGCTCGCGGTCTCCACGCTCACCGAGGCGCCGATCGGGGCGGTCGCCACGAGTGTCGTGCTGGTGGTGGTCAGCCAGGTGCTGAGCGCGATCCCGCAGGTGGCGGCCGTACGTCCGGTCCTGCTGACCTGGTGGTGGGGCGCGTTCGACGGGGCGTTGCGGGCGCCGATGGCGTTCGACGAGATGGGGCGAGGGCTGTTCGCCTTCGCCGCGTACGTCCTGGTTTTCGGCTCTTTCGCCTGGTCACGCTTCACGAGTAAGGACATCACGGCGTAAGTGCTGCCCTTTACCGTTCTTTATCGCTAGTGTTGCCGCGGACCTCTCACCCAAGGTGGTGTTCATGCGGCACTTCTTCGGGCTGCTCCTTGGCGTTGTCGTCGCGGCGGCTCTTCTCCTCGGTGGTGGATGGGCGTCCCAGGAGCTGGTCCGGGGAGCGGCGCAGATCGTCGACCCGGCCAAGGACACCCGGATGCTGATCGCGGTCGGAGCGATGGCGGTCGTGGGCCTGCTGCTCGGGCTGGTGCTGGTCGGCCGGGTGTCCCCGCTGGCGACGTTCGTCCCGTCGATGGCGCTGCTGGCCTGGACCGTGGTCTACGTGCTCGACGTGTCGCGCGCCGCGAGCCTGGTGCCCACCGGGCCGTCGGTGCAGGCCGAGCTGCTGCAGGCCGGCCGGGGGATGCTCATGCTGCTGTCCACCGGCGTGTACGCCCTGCTCGGTGTGGCGCTGTTCCTCCCGGTGCTCATGCCGTCGCGCTGGGCCCGTCCGGAGCGGGACGAGGAAGAGGAGGAGTACGAGGAGTCGTACGGCTTCTGAGATAGAGGTCGGCCACGACGTCCTCGATCGAGGCGCGTCCCGGCGCGGTCGCCCGCAGCTCGTCCACGGTGCCGTCGAAGGCCAGCCTGCCGTGGTCGATCAGCAGCACGCGCCGGCACAGCCGCTCCACGTCGCCCAGGTCGTGGGTGGTCAGCAGCACCGTCGTCCCGTGCTCCGCGCATCGCCGCCGCAGGAAGTCGCGCACCTCCGCCTTGCTGACGACGTCGAGCCCGATCGTCGGCTCGTCCAGCACGAGCACGGCGGGGTCGTGCAGCAGCGCGGCGGCGATGTCGCCGCGCATCCGCTGGCCCAGGCTGAGCTGGCGCACCGGCGTGGCGAGGAAGCCGCCCAGGTCGAGCCGGTCGCACATGTCGTCGAGGCGCTCCCGGAACACCTTGCGATCTACTTTGTAAAGGAGCCGGACCAGCTCCAGGCTGTCCCGCAGCGGCAGGTCCCACCACAGGGTCGTCCGCTGGCCGAAGACGACGCCGATCCTGCGGGCGAGAGCCGTACGCCGCCGGGACGGGTCGAGACCGGCCACCCTCACCCGGCCCGACGTGGGCGTGAGGATCCCGGTCAGCATCTTGATCGTGGTGGACTTGCCCGCGCCGTTCGGGCCGAGGCACGCGACGAACTCCCCGGCCGCGACCCGGAAGGACAGGTCCCGTACGGCGTGCACGATCCGGCCCCGGACCCTGAAGGTCCTGCCGACCCCGTCTGCCTCGATCACTCGTCTCAGCTCCCCGTCGATCGGTAGCGGCGGATCCCCGCCCGCCACGCGAGCGCGGCGACGGCGGCCAGTGCGAGCGCGGCGGCGGGGGACAGCAGGCCCGTCCAGGACGGCAGCCCGAGCGGATCGGGCCGGCCGAGCACATAGAGGCCCGGCTGCCAGTTGACGAACGCCAGCGGCAGCCCGAATGTCAGCCCCCGCACGATGCGGGGGTCGTAGACGCTCAGCGGATACTGCGTGAGCGTCGCCCCGCCGTACGTGAACGCGTTGGCCACCTCGGGAGCGGCGGTGAGCAGGAACTGCAGCGCGCCGCCGAGCGTGAAGAGCGCCGCGAAGATCACGATGCCCGAGACGACCATGACCGGCACCATCCAGACGCGGCCGAGCGGGACGTCCAGCCGCGACAGGCCCACGGCGAGCACGGCCCCGGCCTGGATCGACCGGCCGATCCGGTGCGGCGTGAACCGGTCGGAGGCGACCTGCACGAAGGGCGACGCGGGCCGGATCAGCATGACGTCGAGCGTGCCGGACACGATGTGCCGGCTGATCCTGTCGAGATTGCCGAACAGCAGGTCGGCGAGCGCGAAGGCCAGCTGCGACGCGCCGTAGAGGAACATGACCTCGGTCAGCCCGAAGCCGGCCAGCCTGTCGGTGTTGGCGAAGATCACCCAGATGGCCGCGATGTCGAGGCCGCCGACCACCGCCCCGCCCGCCGTCATGAGCGCGAACGACACCGGATATTGCGCCGCCGCCCGCGTCCACGTCCAGGCGAGCAGCGCGTACGTCCTGATCACTAGGGCACCCTCTTTCTTGCGGGCAGTGGCAAGCTGCTCGTGAAGGGGACTCGGCGGGAGCCGGGGTGACGGCCTGTGTTGATCGCCCGTGAAGGGCCACTGTGATGCCGCCGCCCCCGGCTTCCCCGAGGCTGTAGACCGGCAACAGGGAGTAGCGCCGCAGAGCGCCGGTTAGTGATCGCCCGGTAGCCAGCCTCCTCGCCGGGTCGTCGCTGCCAGGCAAAGGAGTTCAGGTGTCGCTTGCGCTGCCCCCGGCGCGGTGGTTCGTCGGGATCGACTGGGCCATGGAAAGTCACGCGGTGTGCGTGATGGACGACAGCGGGAAGATCACCGCTGAATTCGTCATCGCGCACAGCACCAATGGCATCGCCTCGCTGATCGGCCGGCTGGCCAAGCTCGGTGATCCGGCCGCTGTCCCGATCGCGATCGAACGTCCCAACGGCAGGCTGGTCGACCTGCTGCTGGAGGCCGGATACCCCGTCGTCCCGGTCAAACCGAACGCGATCAAGACCTGGCGCGACGGTGAGGTGCTGTCGGGCGCCAAGTCCGATGCCGGCGACGCCGCGGTGATCGCCGAATACCTGCGCCTGCGCCTTCACAAGCTCCAGGTCGCCGCCCCCTTCAGCGACCAGACAAAGGCGGTACGCACCCTGGTGCGCACGCGCGATGACCTGGTTGAGGCCCGGGTGGCGGCCACTAACCAGCTCGCCGCGCTGCTGGATGCCTCCTGGCCGGGCGCCAAGGCCGTCTTCGCCGACCTGGCCTCGCCGATCGCGCTGGACTTCCTCACCCGTTACCCGACCCCCGCCTCGGCCGCGCACCTGGGCGAAAAGCGCATGGCCGCGTTCTTGGTCAAGCACGGCTACAGCGGCCGCCGCTCTCCCGCCGAGCTGCTGGCCCGGCTGCGTCACGCCCCGGCCGGGATCGCGGCCGAGGCGCTCACCGAAGCGTTGCGGGACGCGGTCATCGCCCTGGTCGGCGTGCTCAAAGCCCTGATTGGGGCGATCAAGGATCTGGATCGCTCGATCGCCGCCCACCTCGGGGAGCATCCGGACGGAGCGATCTTCACGTCGCTGCCAAGGTCGGGTCAGATCAACGCCGCCCAGATGCTCGCCGAGTGGGGCGACTGCCGAGCAGCCTACGCCGGACCCGACTCCGTCGCGGCCCTGGCCGGCTGCACACCGGTCACCAAACAGTCCGGCAAGCACCGCGCCGTGCACTTCCGATGGGCCTGCAACAAGCGCTTGCGCCGCGCCATCACGACCTTCGCCGACAACAGCCGCCGCGCCAGCCCCTGGGCCGCCTCCATCTACGAACGCGCCCGCGCCGAAGGCAAAGACCACCCGCACGCCGTCCGCATCCTGGCCCGCGCCTGGATCCGGGTGATCTGGCGATGCTGGAACGACGGCATCGCCTACGACCCCGCCAAACACGGCGCTGCAGCAGCCCTCCTCACCCCGAACACGGCGGGAGGTTGACACAGGGAGTATCACGGGCGCTCACCCACCCTGGATCACGACCTTCCTGCGGGCGGCGCCGGTCATCAGCGCGCCCAGCGCCAGCAGGACGGCCGCCCACAGGGCCTGGAAGCCGAGGGCGCGGGCGGGATCGGCCGTGCCGAGATAGACGTCGGCGGGCACCTGCGCCATCGCCGACCACGGCAGCGCCCGGGACAGCTCCCCGAACCACCCGGGGAAGATCGACAGCGGCAGCATGAGCCCGCTGAAGAACGTCGTGAGCACCATCGACAGCACCGCGAGACCCCGGTCGTCCATCACCCAGCAGGTGGCCAGCGCGACGATGTAACGCCACGCGAAGCTCACGAGCACGCCCAGGGCGACGCTCAGGAGGAACGCGGCCGGGGCGTGCGGGGCGACGATGCCGAAAAGCAGCGCGCCCACGAGGGTCGGCGGGCCGCCGCGGACGGCGAAGAGATACACCGCCCGGCCCAGATCCTCCGACAGGCACCACAACTGCAGGGACGCCGGGCGGACCAGGTCGAGCGCGACGTCGCCGGTGCGGATCCGCTCCGGCAGGTCGAGGCCGCCGCCGAAGAGCTGCATCGGGCCGATGAACGCCTGCGTGAGGAAGGTGAAGGTGACCGCGCCCGCCACGTCGTACCCGCCGAGGCCGGGACGGGCCTGCCACAGCGCGATCAGCACGTACGCGCGGAGCACGCCGAAGACGGTGTTGGTGAACGCCCCGGCCAGCGCGGCGGCCCAGTAGGTGGCGTGCCTGCGGAAGCCGTACCAGGCCAGCCGCGGGTAGAGGGCGACGGCGGCGCCGTGGCCGGGGATCACCGTCATAAGTGCCTCATATCCTGGGCTGTTACCTTGTCGTAACCTTGCCGTAAGGGGAGTGAAACGTGCCTAGCGGTAGAACGGATGACCTAACAGGGAATGTCCCTTTTGGGAGGCTTGCATGGGACATGAGCTGAATGTAGACATACGCCCGGAATATCCGGTCAGCTGGCAGGCCGCCGCGATCAACGGAGTCCTGCGGGGCACCATGAAGCCGATCTCCACCATCCTCGTGCGCAACACCGCGGGAATGGCCGTGGCCAGCCGCATCATGTGCCTCGGCGAGCGGGTCCCCGGCATCCTCCCCAAGCACGTGTCCATCGTTCCAGACGAGTTCGGCTCGTGCACGGGGGAATGGGTGCGCGGCGGTCCCGGCCTGGACGAGGGCAAGGTGGTGCTCTACTTCCACGGCGGGGCCTACTTCGTCTGCTCCCCGGCCACCCACCGGCCGATCACATGGCGGTTGTCGGCCGCCGCCGGCCGTCCGGTGTTCTCCCTCGACTACCGCCAGGGCCCGGTGCACTCCCTCGCCGAGTCGCTGTCGGACGCGCTCCAGGCGTACGAGTGCCTGCTCGGCCGCGGGTACGCAGCCAGGGACATCGTGCTGGCCGGGGACTCCGCCGGAGGGCATCTCACCCTCGCCACGCTGCTGGCCCTGCGCGACCGGGGCATGCCGCTGCCCGCCGCCGGCATCTGCCTGTCTCCCTGGGCCGACCTCAGCACCAGCCGGCACCGCGCCAACGCATGGTCCGACCCCATGCTCCCCGCCGGACGCGTCGACTGGCTCGCCCGCCGCTGGACCGACGGCCTCGACCGCTGCGACCCCCTCGTGTCCCCCGTGTACGGCGACTACACCGGCATCCCCCCGCTGATGATCGTCACCGGCTCCACCGAGGTCCTGCGCGACGAGGCCCGCCGGGTCGCGGTCAGCGCGCGCGAGGACGGCGTGCAGGTGACCTACGAGGAGTGGAACCGCATGCCGCACATCTTCCCTCTCTTCGCCGACGCCCTCCCCGAAGGCCGCCTGTTCTTCGACCACGTCTCCCGCTTCCTCGACGCCGTCCAGGCCCACTCCTCCACTCCCGGCGCCGAGGCCGCCTGAGCACTTCGGGAAAACGGCCGCCGGAATGCACGGCCGTTCGCGAGGCCGCCGCACCGGGGTCAGCAGGTGACGGCGTGGACCGGCGTCGTCTGCGAGGCGTGGTCGCCGTAGCCCGAGGTGCTGTACGCCTGGGAATGCGCGGAGGCCTGACAGGACCCGGGCCGGCAGGCGACCCCGGCGTCGCAGGAGATCGAGCCGTACACGACGGCGGCGCCGCCCGTCCGGGTGAAGGAGAGGCTGGGCGAACAGGCGATCGGGGTGTCTTTACGGAGAACGGCGCTCATTTGTGGCTTATGAGACCAATGTGACCTGCGGTTTCTCCGATTCACCTTACCTAAAGGTGCCATTGGGCTTACCTCTCATGCCGCTTGTCGCTACTTGAGCGCGTGGTGCGTTCCAACCGGCCACAGTGGCTGTGCGGCACTTCGAGAGAGGTAGCTTCCGTATGGCACGTGGCGGAACGGCTTCCGATAGCGGCATGCCTCCCGGTGTGCGCCCGCTGACCGTTGGCGACCCGGTCGTCATCGGGCGCTACCTGCTGCTCGGCCGGCTGGGCAGCGGCGGAATGGGAGTCGTCTACCTGGCCGAGCACCCCAGCGGGGGATACGTCGCGCTGAAGACACCGCATCCGATGCACCTTGGGGACTCCACGCTGCGGGCCCGATTCGCCGAGGAGGTCGCGCTCTCCCGGCGCGTGGTGCCGTTCTGCACGGCCGTCGTCATCGAGGACGGTTTCGACGGCGAGCGGCCCTACCTCGTCACCGAATACGTCCCCGGCCCCGCGCTTTCCCAGGTGGTCTCCGCGCAGGGCGCGCTCACCCCCGACCTCGCGTACGGCGTGGCCCTCGGCACGGCCGCCGCGCTCGTGGCCACGCACGAGGCCGGGCTGGTGCACCGGGACCTCAAGCCGGGCAACGTGCTGCTGTCGCCGCGCGGGCCGTTCGTCATCGACTTCGGGATCGCCCGCGACCTCGACGTCGCGATGGCGCATACGCAGGCCGGGCAGATCATGGGCAGCCCGGGCTGGGTCGCGCCCGAGCGGCTGCGCGGACACCACGCCATCCCCGCCTCCGACGTCTTCTCCTGGGGCTGCCTGGTCGCGTTCGCGGCGACCGGGCTGCATCCGTTCGGCGGCGGCGACCTCGACGTGCTGACCCGGCGCATCCTGGTCGAGGAGCCCCGGATCGACGCCGTGCCGAGGCCGCTGTGGGGCGCAGTGGCGGCGGCGCTGCAGCGCGAGCCCGCCGACCGCCCGGACGCGGCGTGGCTGCTGGCCTCCCTGCTCGCGGCGGGCGGGGTCCACGCGGCCGCCGATCCCCGGCGTGCGGTCGCCGCCGTGCTCGACGAGATCTGGCAGCCTGTGCCCTACCCGGCGGGGGCCGTCCCCGGCCGGGCCACGCAGGGGACACGGAGCAGGGCCTCCGGGGAAGCGACCCAGGGACCGGCACAGGGGTCGATTCGGGGGTCGATTCGGGGGTCGGTACAGGGGCCGGCACAGGAGGGCAGGGCGGCGCGGCGCCGGGCGGCGCGATCGCGGGGACAGGTGTCCCACGCCGGCTTCGCGGCGCTCGCCACCGTGACGATCGCCGCGGTGACCGTGGTCGCGGCGGGCGCCGGGTCGGCCCACATGCAGAGCACGGCCGATCCGCCGCCCGCGGCGCCCGTGGTCATCCCCGGCGAGGACAGCGCCCTGCCGCCGGATGACGCGCTCCGCACCGGCCCGCCGGTGGTGCCCATCGCGGACGCCGCCCGGCCCAGGGTGACGGTGACGGCCACGCGGACCATGCCGCCCGGCTCACCCGGCTCGACGCCGGCGCCGGTGACCACGGACGACGGCCGGGCGACCGCGCCGCCCTCGCCGACGCCCGCCGGGACGACCCTGCGCCCGGGAGACGGGCGCTGCGTCACCGGGCGGCCGAGGGACTGCCGTCCCACCCGGCCCTCCCCACCGGGCCGCCCAGGACGCCCCAACCAGCCGGGACATCCGGGTCAGCCTGGTCAGCCCGGCCATCCCGGACAGCAGCCCGGTCAGCCCGGGCAGGGCCATTCCCCGGTCCCGTCCTCGGGGGTCAGCCAGGAGCCGCAGTGGGGCGACGGGGAGTCGCCGCCGCCGGAACCGGGCGGCAGCCCGCCGGCGAGCCCGCCGCCCAGCGTGGTGGTCACCCCCGCACCGTCCATTCCCTGATACGGCGTCCCGAGCGGGTGCCCGCGTGCAGCATGCTGTCTGTTCATGGAAGCAGCTCTCGAACTCGACGACGTGACCGTCCGCGTGGTCGGCCGGACCCTGGTGACCGGTGCCGACTGGCGGGTGGAGCACGGCCAGCACTGGGTGATCCTCGGCCCCAACGGCGCCGGGAAGACGACGATGCTCTCGATCGCCGCGGCCGTACGGCACCCGAGCTCCGGCACGGCCACAGTGCTCGGACGGCGGCTTGGCAGGGTCGACCTCCGGGAGCTGCGCCGCAGCATCGGCCTGGTGGCGGCGAGTCAGCGGCTCGTTGACGAGTCGCTGCTGGAGGAGGAGGGCGCGACCGCGCTGACCGTCGTGCTCACCGGTCATACCGGGACGAGCGCGCCGCTGTGGGACCGATACGGTGACGAGGAGCGGGAGCGGGCCCACCGGCTGCTGGCCGACCTCGGCTGCAAGGACCTGGCCGACCGCAGGTTCCAGGTGTGCTCGCAGGGGGAGCGGGCCCGCGTCCGGGTGGCCAGGGCGCTGATGGCCGACCCGGCGATCCTGCTGCTCGACGAGCCGTTCGCGGGCCTCGACCTGCCCGCGCGGGAGGACCTGATCGAGGCGCTGGAAGACTTGGCCCGCACCCGGCAGGGGCTCACCACCGTGATGGTCACGCACCACCTGGAGGAGGTGCCGGCCACCACCACGCACGCGCTGCTCATGCGGGACACCCGCATCCTGACCGCCGGTCCCGTGGA
The DNA here is from genome assembly GCF_036186745.1 of Microbispora hainanensis. NCBI lineage: Bacteria > Bacillati > Actinomycetota > Actinomycetes > Streptosporangiales > Streptosporangiaceae > Microbispora > Microbispora hainanensis. Next base: position 5,810,196 of record NZ_CP108086.1, read on the forward strand.
CGAGGTGCTCACCGGCCCGAACCTGTCCGAGTGCTTCGGCCGCCGCCTGCGCATCGACGCGCTGGACGGCCGCTGGTACGCCCGCGCCCTGCGCGTCTGACCGGCCGCGGGCGCCGACCCGGCCCTGAGTGCGAATCCGGGCGCGGGCTCGGACGCGGACGGGAGCCGTGACTCCGAGCGCGGACTCGGTCGCGCGCGCTGACCCGGCCCCGGGCGCTGACCCCGGTCGCTGACCCCGGTCGCGAACACGGCGAGGCCCCGCCGCCGATCCGTCAGATCCCCGAGGGTGACCTGCGGACGGACGGCGGGGCCCGCCACCGACCTGTGTCCCGATAAGTCCGCTGATGGTTAGTGAGCCCCGGCGAACTGTGCCTCCTCCGTCGAGCCCTTCAGGGCCGTCGTGGAGGAGTCCGGCGCGACGGCCGTGCTGACCAGGTCGAAGTATCCGGTGCCGACCTCCCGCTGGTGGCGGGTGGCGGTGTAGCCGCGCCGCTCGGCGGCGAACTCGGCCTCCTGGAGCCCGACGTACGCCGTCATGCCGTCCTGGGCGTAGCCGCTGGCCAGGTCGAACATCGAGTAGTTCAGCGAGTGGAAGCCGGCCAGGGTGATGAACTGGAACTTGTATCCCATGTGGCCCAGCTCGCGCTGGAACTTGGCGATCGTCGCGTCGTCCAGGTGCTTCTTCCAGTTGAACGACGGTGAGCAGTTGTAGGCGAGCATCTGGTCCGGGTGCTCCCGCTTGATCGCCTCGGCGAACTCGCGGGCCACGTCGAGGTCCGGTGTGGAGGTCTCCATCCACAGCAGGTCGGCGTACGGCGCGTAGGCGAGACCCCTGGCAATGCAGGCGTCGACGCCGTTGCGGACCCGGTAGAAGCCCTCGGCCGTGCGCTCGCCGGTGCAGAAGGCCTGGTCGCGGGGGTCCACGTCGCTGGTCAGGAGCGTCGCGGCCTGGGCGTCGGTCCGCGCGATGACCAGGGTGGGGACGCCCGCCACGTCGGCCGCGAGGCGGGCCGCGTTGAGGGTCTTGATGTGCTGGCCGGTGGGGATCAGCACCTTGCCGCCGAGGTGGCCGCACTTCTTCTCCGAGGCGAGCTGGTCCTCCCAGTGGACGCCCGCGGCGCCGGCCGCGATCATCGCCTTCATCAGCTCGAACGCGTTGAGCACGCCGCCGAAGCCGGCCTCGGCGTCGGCCACGATGGGCGCCAGCCAGTGGGGGGCCTCCTCGTCGCCCTCGGCCCAGGTGATCTGGTCGGCACGCAGCAGCGCGTTGTTGATCCGGCGGACCACGGCGGGGACCGAGTTGGCCGGATAGAGGCTCTGGTCGGGGTAGGTGTGACCGCTGAGGTTGGCGTCGGCGGCCACCTGCCAGCCGGACAGGTAGATCGCCTTGAGGCCCGCCTTCACCTGCTGGACCGCCTGGTTGCCGGTCAGCGCGCCCAGGGCGTGGACGTAGTCCTCGTGGTGCAGCAGGTCCCACAGACGCTCCGCGCCGAGCCGGGCCAGGGTGTGCTCCTCCTGCACGGAGCCGCGCAGGCGGATCACGTCCTCGGCCGTGTAGGTCCGCTCGACGTTCGTCCACCGCGGATTGGTCTCCCAGTCCTGCTGCAGCCGCTGGGCGGCTGCGGTGAGGCGATCCGACATCTCGGTCACTCCCTTGTTGCGTACGTTGTCGTCACCTGGGGCTTGCTTCCGAGTTTGTGTCGATATCAAGACACTCACAAGGAGTGGTCGGGCGAAAGAACGCCAAATATTCTGTTCCAAGCAAGACTGACGGGTATTCGACTATGAAGAAAGGCAAAGTTTTCGCTATGGACTAGACCAATCCGCGTGAAGTGGAGCACGTCTCGTTGGAAGAAACGCCGATTTTCCGCATAAGATCGGGTTATGACCTCCGTCCTGGGCGAAGAACCGCTGTCTTTGACGCACGAGCTCGATCTCCTGGCCTTCGGTCAGCGGCTCAAGCACCTGCGCAAGCAGCGCGGTCTCACGCTCTCCGAGCTCGGCGAGCGCGTCGGGCGTGCGCCCAGCCAGCTGTCGCTGCTGGAGAACGGCAAGCGCGAGCCCAAGCTCTCGCTGCTGAAGTCGCTCGCCGCCGCGCTGAACGTGCCGGTGGAGGAGCTGCTGCGCAGGCAGGCGCCGAACCGGCGGGCCCAGCTGGAGATCGCCCTGGAGGAGGCCCAGCGTGACCCGCTTTACGCGGGCCTGGGACTGAGCAGGCTCAAGGTCTCCTCACGGGTGCCCAACGAGGTGCTCGAACACATCCTCGGCCTGTTCGAGGAGCTCAAGGCCAGGGAGGCGAAGGGTACGGCCACGCCGGAGGAGGCGCGGGCCGCCAACGCCGAGCTGCGGCGCAAGCAGCGCGAGCTGGGCAACTACTTCGAGGAGATCGAGAAGGCCGCAGCCGAGGCCCTGACCGCCGTCGGTTACCGGACCGGCGCGCTGTCGGAGAGCACCGTCCAGGCGCTGGTGTCGCACTTCGGGTTCACCGTGCACACCGCGCCCGACCTGCCGCGCTCGGCGCGGTCGGTGACCGATCTGCGCAACCGCCGCATCTACGTCAAACGCCAGCAGCTCGGCATGCACACGCCGCGCACCGTGCTGCTGCAGACGCTCGGGCACATCGCGCTCCAGCACCACAAGCCGCGCGACTTCGCCGACTTCCTGCGCCAGCGGGTGGAGGCCAACTACTTCGCCGCCGCCGTCCTCGTGCCCGAGGCGGCGGCCGTGCCGTACCTGCGGGAGGCCAAGCAGGACAAGGCGCTGTCGGTGGAGGACCTGCGCGACGTGTTCGCGGTGTCCTACGAGATGGCGGCGCACCGGTTCACCAACATCGCCACCCGCCATCTCGACATCGTCTGTCACTTCGTGCGCAACGACGCCGGAGGGATCATCTACAAGGCGTACGAGAACGACGGGATCGTCTTCCCCGCCGACGAGCAGGGGGCGATCGAGGGCCAGCGGATGTGCCAGCAGTGGTCGGGCCGCCAGGTGTTCCTCTCGCCCGACCGGTTCTCGGTGTACTACCAATACTCCGACTCGCCCACCGGCACGTACTTCTGCATCGCCCACGTGGACCCGTCGCAGGAGAAGGACTTCGCGATCACGCTGGGCGTGCCCTACCGGGAGTCGCGCTGGTTCCGCGGGCGCGAGACCACCCACCGCACCCGCTCGAACTGCCCGAACGGCGAGTGCTGCCGCCGCCCGCCGGCCGAGCTCGCGCAGCGCTGGGAGGGCTACGCCTGGCCGTCGGCCCGCGCCAACTCCCATGTGCTCGCCGCGCTGCCGCCCGGGTCGTTCCCCGGCGTCGACGAGGCCGACGTGTACGCGTTCCTGGAGCGCCACGCCGCCAGCGGCTGACGGGCGACGGCTCGCGGATGAAAGTTTCACGACATCCCATCGATGCGGGGTGACAACGTCAGGGAAGATGTCCAAGCGGTGCCGGGGCGATGCCCGGCCGTCCGAGACATCACATCTTTGCCCTTGACGGCGAAGCCTTCTTCACATTGACTCCGCATTACCGTCAAACCGCGAATCGGTGTCGGGCGTCGATTGATGTTAGCGCTAACACTGCCTGGCCGGGCCTACTGTGTCGCCGCCGTCCGCTCATGATTCCTGATCGAGAGGAGAAGGCATCATGGTTTTGGGAAGCCTGAGAAGGGCGCTCGCAGCCGGGGCCAGCGCGGTGATCGCCGCCGGCCTGCTGGCCGGCCTTTCCGCACCGTCCGAGGCCGCCACGCAGGGGCCGTGCGACATCTACGCCGCGGGCGGCACGCCGTGCGTGGCGGCGCACAGCACGACCCGCGCTCTGTATGGCAACTACAACGGCCCGCTTTACCAGGTGCGCCGTTCCTCCGACAACGCCACCCGCGACATCGGCGTGCTGAGCGCGGGCGGCGTCGCCAACGCCGCGACGCAGGACTCGTTCTGCGCCGGCACCACCTGCGTGATCACGATCATCTACGACCAGTCCGGCCGCAACAACCGCCTCACCCAGGCGCCTCCCGGCTACTGGAAGGGCCCTGCCGCGGGCGGATGGGACAACCTCGCTGACGCGAAGGCGGCCCCGATCACCATCGGCGGCCAGAAGGCGTACGGCGTCCGCGTGGAGCCCGGCACGGGCTACCGCAACAACAACACCAACGGTGTCGCGACCGGCGACCAGCCCGAGGGCATCTACGCCGTCGTCGACGGCACGCACTACAACCAGTGGTGCTGCTTCGACTACGGCAACGCGCAGACGGACGGCCAGGCCGACGCCCCCGCCATCATGGAGACGGTCTACTTCGGCGCCGACAAGCAGTGGGGCTACGGGTCCGGAGCCGGTCCCTGGATCATGGCCGATCTGGAGTGGGGACTGTTCTCCGGGGTGAACGCGGGCTACAACGACCTCGCACCCATCAACCACCGCTTCGTCACCGCCATCGTCAAGGGCGAGCCGAACCACTGGGCGATCCGGGGCGGCGACGCGCAGTCGGGCGGCCTGACGACCTATTTCGACGGACGTCGCCCCAACGGCTACAACCCGATGAAGAAGGAAGGCGCCATCCTGCTCGGCATCGGCGGCGACAACAGCGTCTCCGGGCGCGGCACCTTCTACGAGGGCGTGCTGACCTCCGGCTATCCGACGGAGGCCACCGAAAACGCCGTACAGGCGAACATCGCCGCCGCCGGCTACGCGACGGCGGGAGGCGGCGGCCCGCAGCAGAACGCCGAGATCGTCGGTGGCCAGTCCGGCCGTTGCGTCGACGTGCCGAACGCCGGCACCACCAACGGCACCCAGGTCCAGCTGTGGGACTGCAACGGACAGACCAACCAGCGGTGGACGTACACCTCCGGCAAGCAGCTGCAGGTGTACGGCAACAAGTGCCTGGACGCGTACAACCAGGGCACCACGAACGGCACCCAGGTGATCATCTGGGACTGCAACGGCCAGACCAACCAGCAGTGGAACCTCAACGGCAACGGCACCATCACCGGTGTGCAGTCCGGGTTGTGCCTGGACGCCAACGGCGCCGCCACCGCCAACGGCACGAAACTCATCCTGTGGTCCTGCAACGGGCAGGACAACCAGCGGTGGAGCCTGCGCAGCTGATTCCGGCCACCTGCTCCGGCACATCCCCGGTCACGCCGTCCGCGTGACCGGGGCGATCCGCGTGACCGGGGTGAAGGGTCTGGCGGGGGAGGTCCCGGCGGTGCCGGTCACCTGCTGACGGCGGCGCGGACGAACTCCACGAGGTGCTCGCGCAGCGCATCCCGTCCCTCGGGGGTCGCCGCCTCGTCCCCGACCATGATCCGGCCGAGCTGCGGCATGACGGTCGGCCATATCGCCATGCCCACCAGCGAGAACACCATCCGGGCGACCGATGCGTCCGGCTCCCGGCCGAGGCCCTCGGCGAGCGACTCGGTCTTCGACCGGCACTTGTCCACCCGGAGCTCCTGGCCGGGAAGCAGGTCGTCCTCGCCCCTGTAGTTGAGCGCCTCCCACATCAGCAGGCGTACCAGGTCGGGGTGGGCGGAGTAGAAGTCGAAGAGGTTGCCGACGTACTCCGCCGGGTCCTTGCCGGGCATCGCCACCGCCGCGGTGACCTCGTCGAGCGCCGCCTTGATGACGGTGTCGAACAGTTTCTCCTTGCTGCCGAAGTGCCCGTAGATCCGCTCCTTGTTGACCCCGGCCCGCTCGGCGATGCGGTCCACCCGCGCGCCCGCCACGCCGTACGCCGCGAACTCCGTCCGCGCGGCCTTCAGCAGGGCGGCCTTGGTGGCGGCGGTGGGGTCCTTGGCGTCTTTGCGGGGCGGCATCGGCGTCCTCCGTGTTCGTGAGCGGCTGGGGCTGAGGTGGCGCCTCAGCATACCCCTCGCACCACCAACTGGTTGGTTGACATCCAACTAGTTGGTTGGTTACGGTTCCTCGCCATGGACACATCGACTCCCGCCGTTTCCCCAACCGCGGCATCGACCTCCCCAACCTCGGCATCAACCGCCTCCGCGGCACCCCGTGAGACGTACGCGCCGGTGTGGCGAACCGTGGCCACGTTCGTGCCGGCCGGGCTCCTCGCCACCGGGCACCTCTACCTCGTGATCCCCCTGCTGGCGCGGATGTCGGCCGACTGGGGCACACCCGCCTCCGCCCTCACCTGGCTCGTGAGCGCCTTCGGCCTCGGCTACGCGGCAGGCTTCCTGGCGTTCGGCCCCCTGTCCGACCTGTACGGCAGGCGCCGCGTGATGACCTGGGGCATGGCGGCCACGGCGGTGACGACCGCGCTGGTCGCGCTGAGCCCCGGCCCCGGGACGGCGCTCGCCCTGCGGCTGGTCGAGGGCGTCACCACCGCCGTCTTCGCCCCCACCGCGTTCTCGTATATCGCCGAGCGGGTCGAACCCCGCCGCCGGACGTTCACGATGACCTCCGTGGTCAGTGCGCTGTTCGCCTCGGCCGTGGTGGCGCAGCTCGCCGGCAAGGCGCTCGTCGACCTGCTCGGGTGGCGGCCGGTCTTCCTGCTCGGCGGCGCCGCGTTCGCCGTCGTGGCCGTGGTGCTGCGCCGGGTGATGCTGCCCGACACCGGCCGCCGTGTTGCCGTGAACCCCTACGCCGTCGTCCCGGCGCTGCTGCGCAACCCGCGCCTGGTCCTGGTGTACGCCGCGACGCTGACGATTCTCGGCGCGTTCGTCGCCGTCTACACCGGGTTGCAGCTCCAAGGCCCGGCGGGCATCGCCGGCGACCCCTCCGCGCTGCTGACGCTGCGGGCCACCGCGTTGCCGGCGATCGTGGCGATCCCGTTCGCCACACCCTGCCTGGCCCGGATCTCCCCGGCCCGCAGGGCGGCGCTGGCCGTCGGGGCCGCCGCGGTGCTCGCGCTGGTGGTCGGGCTCGCCGCCCACGGCGTCGTCGCCCTGGCGGTGCTGCTGGCCGGCTTCGCCTTCGCGATCGGCGTGGCCGCTCCCGCCTTCATCGAGACCGTGGGCCTGCTGGCCGGTCCCGCGCGGGGCACCGCCGTCTCGCTGTTCACCTTCTTCCTGTTCACCGGGGCCAGCATCGGCCCGGTCGTGGCCTCGGCCGCCGCGTCGTACGGCTTCGCCGCCCTCATGTCCGGCGTGGCGGGGGTGCTGGCGCTGGGAGGGGGGCTCGTGCTGATCGCCTCTTCCGGCCGCCGCATAAGGTGATGCCAGTAAAACGTGGCGGACAGGGGGAGGACGGGCGTGCTGGCTGAGGTGGAGGCCTGGCTGAGTCGGCGTACCTCGTCGGCGGCCGACTGGCCGGCCCGCGCCCTGCTGGCCGCGAAGAGAAGCGCCACGATCTCGGTGGTGCTGCCCGCGAGGAACGAGGAGGAGACCGTCGGGGAGATCGTCTCCGCCGTGCGGCGCGATCTCGTCGAGGCCGTCCCGCTCGTGGACGAGCTGGTGGTGATCGACTCCCGGTCGTCCGACGACACGGCGGCCCGGGCCTTACGCGCCGGGGCGAAGGTCTTCGCGCAGGACGAGATCCTGCCCGAGCTGCACGATCCGCACTACGACGGCAAGGGCGAGGCCCTGTGGAAGTCCCTCGCGGTGACGACCGGCGACCTGGTGGTGTTCGTCGACGCCGACCTGCGCGAGTTCCGTACCTCGTTCGTGACCGGCCTGCTGGGACCCCTGCTGACCGACCCCGCGGTCGGATACGTGAAGGCGTGCTACGACCGGCCGCTGCTCGGCGCGACGGAACCGAACGCCGGGGGCAGGGTCACCGAGCTGGTCGCCCGTCCGCTGCTCAACCTGCACTGGCCGCTGCTCGCCGGGTTCGTGCAGCCGCTCGCCGGTGAGTACGCCGGCCGCCGTTCGGTCCTGGAACGTGTGCCGTTCGTCACCGGATATGGCGTGGAGCTGGGACTTCTCATCGACCTCCTCGACATGGTGGGGCTGGACGCGCTCGCCCAGGTCGACCTGGGCCGCCGCGTCCACTCCCACCAGTCGACGGAGGCGCTCGGCGGGATGGCCGGGCAGATCATGCACACCGCCTGGGCGCGGCTGGAGCGCCAGGACAAGATCGTTCCGTTGCACGAGCCGTCCGCGCGGCTCGTCCAGTTCGAACGCGGGCCCGCCGGGCACCGCCCGCTGACCCGCGACGTCGGGGTGTCCGAGCGCCCGCCGATGGCGACGGTGCCGCAGTACGCGTCCCGGCTGCGCTGATGGGCCTCCCCCTAGTGTTACCGTTGGTAACACCGAGGAGAGGAGAGCCCCCGATGACCTTCTGCCCCGAGTTGAGCGACGACCTTCGCGAACTACGCGACTGGGTCCGCGAGTTCGCCCGGGATGTCGTCCGCCCGGCCGGGGCGGACTGGGACGAGCGCGAGGAGACGCCCTGGCCGGTCATCCAGGAGGCCGCCAAGATCGGGCTGTACTCGCTGGACTTCTTCGCCCAGCAGTGGTTCGAGGAGTCGGGGCTCGGCCTGCCCGTGGCGTTCGAGGAGCTGTTCTGGGGGGACGCCGGCATCGGCCTGTCGATCGTGGGCACCGGCCTCGCCGCCGCCTCCATCGCCGCGAACGGCACCCCCGAGCAGATGGGGGAGTGGCTGCCCCAGATGTTCGGCACCGCAGACGACGTCAAGCTCGGCGCGTTCTGCTCCTCCGAGCCGGACGCCGGCAGCGACGTCGGCGCGATCAGGACGCGCGCCGTCTACGACGAGGCGAAGGACGAGTGGGTCCTCAACGGCGTGAAGACCTGGGTCACGAACGGCGGCATCGCCAACGTCCACGTCGTCGTCGCCTCGGTCGACCCGTCTTTGGGCACCCGGGGCCAGGCGTCCTTCGTCGTCCCGCCCGGCACGCGCGGCCTGTCCCAGGGACAGAAGTTCAAGAAGCACGGCATCCGCGCCTCGCACACCGCCGAGGTCGTCCTGGACGACGTACGGGTGCCCGGCCGGTGCCTGGTGGGCGGCAAGGAGAAGCTGGACGAACGGCTCGCCCGCGTACGCGCCGGTGAGCGGTCCGGTGAGCAGGCCGCGATGCGGACCTTCGAGACCACCCGCCCCCTCGTCGCCGCCATGGCCGTGGGCGTGGCGCGTGCGGCCTACGAGTACGCCCGCGACTACGCCCGCGAGCGCGAGCAGTTCGGCCGCAAGATCGGGGAGAACCAGGCGGTCGCGTTCCTCCTGGCCGACATGGCCACCCGGGTGGACGTCGCCCGGCTGATGACCTGGCGCGCGGCGTGGATGGCCCGGCACGGCCGCCGGTTCGAGCAGGCCGAAGGCTCGATGAGCAAGCTGGTCGCGAGCGAGACGGCCGTCTGGACGACCGAGCAGGCCATCCAGATCCTCGGCGGGGCCGGCTACACCCGCGAGCACCCCGTCGAGCGCTTCCACCGCGACGCCAAGATCTTCACGATCTTCGAGGGCACCAGCGAGATCCAGCGCCTCATCATCGGCCGCGCCGTCACCGGCCTCCCCGTCCGCTGATCCCGATCCTCACCCAGGGCCCACGCCTGTGAAGTCTCGGATGAGCCGGGCGAGTCTCGCCGGCTGGTCCAGGGGGATGAGGGTGTAGCTGTCGTCCACCTCGGCCAGTTGTCCGTACGGAAGGAGCTCGGCGAGGCGGCGGCCGTGTTCGGGCGGCATGACGCGGTCTTCGCTCGCCCAGACGACGAGGGCGGGGCGGTCGAAGCCCTTCAGGCGTTCGGCCACGCCGACCAGGAAGCCGGTGTCCGAGACGGCCGCCCGCAGTGTTCGCACGGTGTCGCGGCGGATCTCCGGCTGTGTCAGGACCGGCTTCATCCACCGGGCGGTGGCGGCGTCTCCTCGTTTGGTCAGCCATCCGAACGCGATCGGGAGCCGCCGCACCGCTCGGAGCCGCATCTGCTGCATGAACAGCCCGAACATCCGGGGCGGCAGCTTGCCGGCGAGCACGAGCGTCCTGCCCGTCAGCCCCGGCGGGAAGTTGTCGAACGCATCGCATGAGGCGAGCACGACGCGTCCCACGGGCGCAGCGTCATCGCACATGAGCAGCTGGACGAGCGCTCCGCCCGTGTCATTGCCGACGAGGGTGACGTCACGCAGGCCGAGGCGGTCGAGGAACTCCGCCACCAGCCGGGCCGCCCCGGGCAGCGACAGGTCGGCGCCGGGACGCATCGCGTGACGGTGCGCCCCGAGCGGCAGTGTCGGCGCCACGCAACGGTGATCGGCGGACAGATCGGAGATCAGCTCGTCCCACAGCGAGGCGTCCATCATCAGCCCGTGCAACAGCACGAGCGTGGGCCCGCTGCCGCCGGTGTCCTCATACTCGATCGTCCCAGCGGACAGCTCGATCTTCTTCACGTTCCCTCTTCTCAGTGCCGTACGGGCTTCTCAGTGCCGTACGGGATCGACGGGCGCGGGGCGATCCGCTCGCGCGGGTTCGAGCAGGTGCCGGCGCAGGAAGGACAGCTGGGCCTCGACCGCCTGCTCGTGCTTGTCCAAGAACGGGGCGTAATGCCCGCCGGATATCCGTACGAGCTCTCCGTGGGGAGCTCGCTTCGCCGCCCGGACGGACGGCTCGACGAGCGACGTCTGATCCTGGTCGCAGACGAAGACGAGCAGCGGGCAGCGCACCCTGGCCGCGTCCCGGCCGGGCCGGTAGGCCGTGAGGCGAAGCGCTGAACGGGCGGCGACCATCTGCTGCCAGTCCGGGTACCGTTCCGGACGCAGCGCGCGGCCGGTGTCGAGGGCGTCGGGTGTCGTGAGCATCGCGACGGTCCGCGGCTCTCCGACGAGCGGCACCAGCCGCGGTGGCCGGCCCACGAGACCGCCGAGGGCATCGAGAACGGCGCGGCCGGTGAACCGCAGCATCGCGAGTGGCCTCTGGTGACGTGCGGCGTTGCGGGCGGTGGCCGGGCCGTCGGCGTTCGGTGTCTGCGCGATCGCCGCGCCGAGCCGCGGGTCGCGCGCCGCGACGCGGAAGATGTGACCACCGGAGGCGGAGAAGGCCCAGACCGCGAGCCTGGCCGAATCGACTCCCGGCAGAGTCCGGGCGAAGTCGATCGCGGCCTGCCAGTCGTCGAGCTGGTCCCTGACCGGGAGGGCCAGGCGCGGTTGCCCGCCGCTCTCCCCGAGGCGGCGGTAGTCGAAGGCGAGGACCGCGAATCCGGCCTGGTTGAACCGCTTCGCGAACAGGTCGGTGGCCGGCTCCTTGGGCACCGCGAACCCACCGGCCATGACCACGCAGGCGGCGTTGGTGCCCGGATAGTGCCAGGCGGCGCACTCGGTGCCGCCGCTGGTGAAGCGAACTTTCTCCCGCTCCATGGACTCGCGTTCGCTCATCTGGGGGTCCTCTCCTCTGCTCGTCGGGGTCGTCGGGGTCGTCGGGGTCGTCGGGGTCGTCGGGATCTGTGTCGGGGTCTGTGCCGGGGTTGTCGGGAGCGGTCGGAGTCGGCGGGGTCGTCGGGGTTGTCGGGAGCGGTCGGGGATGCTCATGCGTGCCTTCCCGGGTCAGCCGATCGAGCATGCCCGTATCGTGAGGCATGCCTCAGCTTTGATTCGACTGTAGCACTAACATGAGGCACCCCTCATGATGGGTAACCTGAGGGGTGCCTCACGTCGATATCCTGGGATCATGTCGCGATCCGCCGAAGAGCCCGCCTACCTGGCCCGACCTCGGCGTCGTGATGCGCAGCGCAACCGGGAGCGCTTCATCGCCGCCGCTCAGGCCGCATTCGCGGCGAACGGCGTCGACGCCTCCCTGGAACAGATCGCCCGCGACGTCGGCCTGGCGATCGGCACGCTCTACCGGCACTTCCCCACGCGCATCGATCTCCTGCTGGCCGTCTTCGAACCCAAGGTGCAGAAGTTCGTCGAGACCGCCGAACACGCCCTGGCCATGGACGACGCCTGGGAAGGCTTCTGTGTCTTCCTCGAAGCGCTGTTCGGCATGCAGGCCGGAGACCGCGGATTCAACGACCTGGTCTCGATGCGCTTCCCCGCCAGCGAGCGCACCGAAGCGATGCACGACAGGCTCTACCACCTGCTGGAGAAGATCCTGCACCGCGCCCAGGAGCACGGCGTCGTGCGCCCGGACATCACCGTGGCCGACATCATCACCCTGGTCTGGGCCAACGGCCGCATCATCGAGGCCACGAGCCACACCGCGCCCCAGGCCTGGCGGCGTCACCTGCATCTCATGATCGACGCGTTCCGGGCCGAGAACCGGCACGACCTGCCGGAACCTCCGCTGACGGGAGAGCAGCTCTACGCGGCCATGGTCCACCTGAGCGGCGAGTAGTACCTGTCAGGTCGGCCGGGATGCCCGGCGTACGGATTATGGCCTGGTCGGCCGGGATGTCCCGGCTTACGGCCTGGTCGGCCGGGATGCTCGGCCTCCTGCGTGGTCGGCCTCCTGCCTGGCCCGGCGTGCGGCCTGGTCGGCCCTCTGCCTGCTCGGCCGTTCGCCCGCCACCTCGTCATCGTCCGCGCCGCTTACCGGCCTCCCCGCCCGTCGAGCGGGCCGAAGGCTCGGCCGACCTGCGTATCCGATCTCCGTCGCGGGTTGCTGTTTCGACCGGCGGTGGAGTCGCGTTCCCCCTGCCCGCCTACGCGGTGGGACGTCCAGGGTCGTCCAGGCCGGACGCGCCGCCCATGCGTCTGGCGCTCGAGCGGGGTGACGTCGCCGCTTCGCGGTGCGAGCTCGACCATGCCATCGCGTATGAGGTGCCCGAGGTGGTGCACCGGGCCCTGGCGTTCAAGGTGCTGGTGGCGGGAGCGGCGGGCGACGACGCGGCCCGCCGGGCAGCGGCCTCCTGCCTGGACGAACGGTCGGCGAACGGCACTCCCCGGGCCCGGCTCGCCGCCGACCTGGCGGTGGGCTGGACGTTCCAGGATCGCGCGCGGGCCGACGCGGCACTGGAACAGGCACGCGCCGACGGCCTGCCGTTCGAGGAGGCGCGGGCCCGGCTGGTCCTCGGCGTGCTCGGCGACGCCGGGTAGTTCCCCTTAACGGAGCGTCCACGCGCTTCGGTTCAGTCGGACACCACGGTCGGGACGTTGCATCGAGGACTGCCTCGCATCGCTGGGCTGGGGCTCCATATTTGCCCAGGTCAGGGTTTGATTCGATGGTGTGTTCGAGGTAGGCTTGGGGTAGCCGTTGCAGGTGAGCCTAGCTGGCGGGCCGTTGGCCATACGCCGTGTGTTGAGCCGAGTCTGTTGAAGGAAGTCCCGGTCCGGGCGGTCGGGAAACCGTTGTTTGCCTTCGTCTGTGCTCCTGGGGGTTCACCGCCGTGTCCGCGCCGCACTCGCCGTCCGCTGCCGCCGGGCAGCGCCCGGCACCGCCGGTGCCCTCGGCACGTCCAGGACGCCCGGCAGACCCGACAAGTCCAGCACGCGCGCCGCGCCCGCCTCGCCCGGCGCGCTCTGCGGACCCGAGCCGTCCGGTGGATCCGGCACCTTCAGCACGCCCGGCACACCCGACACGTGCAGCACGTCCGGTGGGCGGGGTGTCCTCCGCTGGCCAGGGTGGGGGCGAGGCCGGGGGCGAAGGTACCGGCGGTGGTGGGGTGCCGGTGGCGATTCCTGATGGGCTGGCGGTGATCCCGCCGGGGGCCGAGCTTGCGGGGGTGCTGGCGGGTATCGCTGTGGAGCGGGTGTCGGGGTTCGACACCGTGGAGGTGCTCAAGGCGGCCTACCGGCAGTCCTGTCATGACCGGGCGTGGTTTTTGCGGGTGCTGCTGGAGGTCGGGCTGCGTGAGGCGTGGTCCGGCGACAGCGTGGTCCGCCTGCAAACACCGGAGGAGTTCGCCCCGGATGAGGCGCGGGCGGCGCTGGTGTGGTCGCGCCGCCGCGCGGATTCGGCGTTCGAGCTGGCGTGGAATCTGCATCGCCGCCTGCCGGTGCTCGGTGAGGCGATGCTGGAGGGGGTGTTGGATGAGCCGCGGGCGGTGGCTTTCATCCGCTGGACGAGCGGGTTGACCGACGCCCAGGCCGGCTGGGTTTGCGAGCGTCTGGTGCCTCGGGCGGCGGGGTGGACGGTGGGCGAGCTGGTCGAGCACGTTCAGCGCATGGTGCTCGCGATCGATCCGGATTGGGCGGAAAAGCGTTATACCGAGGCGGTCCGCAGGCGGCGGGTGGCCGGCATGCGCAATGATGACGGCACCGCGACCGTGTCCGGGCTGGACCTGCCGGTGGAGCGGGCGGTGGCCGGGTGTGAGCGGATCGATGAGCTGGCCCGCGCCTGCAAACGCGCCGGGGACCGCCGCCCGATCGATCACATCCGCGCGGACTTGTTTTTGGGCAGCCTGGATGGCACCTTCGAAGGCCTGACCGACGAGCAGATCGTCACCCATGTCCTGGCCCACCCTCTCGTGGAACCCGGCGATCCCACCCCCGGCGACACCTCTGACGACATCCCCAGCTCCACCGGCTCGGCCGATGACCCCGCCGGCTCATCTGACGCCGCCACCGGCAAACCTGACGCCCCCGCAGGCACTACCGCCAGCCCCGCCAGCTCTGCCGGTACCCCCACAGGCGAGCCGAAGCACGAGCGCGAGCGCGACTACGAGCGGAGGTCGGGTAACGGACCCGAGCCGGAAGATGGGCACGGGCACGGGCGGAGGGTCGCTCCGGAGCCGGAGCGTGGGCACGCCCAAAGCGCCGCACCACAACCGGGGACGGAGCAGAGGCCGAGCACCGGAGCCACGCCTGCGTACGAGCGCGACCGGAGCGCCGCCTCCGAACCAGCGGCAGAGCACCAGCGGAGGCTGAGCACCGGACCCGAGTCGGAGCACGAACACGGGCGCGACCAGGTCACAGCACCCGCGCCGGAGCCGGAGCACGAGCACGAGCACGAGCGCGGCCAGAGCGCCCCACCCGAACCAGGGCCTGAACACGAGCGCGGGCACGACAACAGCGCCGCACCCGAACCGGAGGACGGGAACGCGTACGCGCACGGGCGGAGGGGCGCACCCGAACCGAGGCAGGAGCGTGAGCACGGCCAGGGCACCGCACCAGAGCCAGGGACGGAGCAGAGGCCGAGCACCGGAGCCACGCCCGCGTACGAACACGACCAGAGCGCCGCACCCGAACCGGAGGACGGGCACACGCACACGCACGGGCGGAGGGCCGCGCCGGAGTCTGAGCGAGGGCACGACCAGAGCGCCGCACCTGAGTCGGAGTCGGAGTCGGAGGGTGGGCGCGGGTGCGGGGAGCTTCAGCGGTCGCAGGGCCGCCTTGGTGGTGGGCCTGGCGCGACATCGTGGTCGGTGCCGGAGATACGGGTGGAGCTGACGACGTTGCTCGGGCACGATGAGCACCCCGCGCACCTGCCCGGCTGGGGCATGGTCCACGCCGCCCAGGCACGCCGCATCGTCACCGGCATGCTCGGCGGGCAGTGGCGCTATGCCATCTGCGCCGACGACGGGCACCTGCTCCTGGCCGGCATCACCCGGCAGCGCCCCTGCCCGCCCGCCCAACGGCCACCCCGCGACATGCGACGCGGCGGCATCGTCGAGCTGCAGATCACCCTCACCCAGCTCCACCGGCTGGCCGCCGCACCGGCCACCACCGGCGCCTGGGCACCCCTCATCGCCGACCTCACCCGTCAAGCCCACGCCCAGCTCGGCACCACCCCCGCAACCGGATCACCCCACCCGGCGGCAGCGCGCCACCCGGGCCGATCCTGTGACCCGGCGGCAGCGCACGCCCCAGCGGGATCGGGTGACCCGGCCATGCTGGGCGAACAGACCGACCCAGCCCACACGGCCGACATCACGGGCACGGCCAACACGGCAGGCGCAGTCAGCACCACGGACGCGGTTGGCACGGCAGGCGCAGTCAACACCACAGGCGCGGCTCGCACGGCCAACGCGGACTCGGCGGGCGCGGCCAACACGACGGGAGTGGCCAACACGGCTGACGTGGTCAACGTGGCGAACGCGGCTGGTGCGGCCGGTACCGCTGGGGTGGCGAATACGGCGAACGGGGCTGATCGGCGTCATGCCGATGCGGCCTTACGCCGATACGTCCAGATCCGGGGCCGGGTCTGCTCCTGGCCGGGCTGCCGCATGCCCGCCACCCGCACCGACCAAGACCACATCCAGGCCTGGGCCGACAACGGCGCCACCACCGCCGCCAACCTGCACCTGGCCTGCCGCCACGACCACCGCGCCAAGCACCTCGGCGGCTGGCGCGTCACCACCGCAGGCCCCCACCTCATCATCTGGACCAGCCCACTCAGACACCCCTACCGCAGCCCACTCCCGAAGATCATCCAGCCCGTCCCCGACCCCCAGCCCCGCACCTGGCCCGACGCCCCACCCGGACGCCTGCCCGCCGACCTCCCCGGAGCACCAGACACGATCATGGCCCCACCATGCCCTCCCCCATCCCCAACGGCACAAACCCCCGCAGAAACCCCGGCACAACCAACCCGTAGGCACGCGACGCACGCAGCAGGCGCGGGCAGCCCCGGCGCAAAGGAACACGACGACAGCAGATCAAAGGACGACGAATCAGGAGGAACACTCATCCAACGCGACCTCGAGACACCACCCTTTTGACGACCCCTCGCCACCGGCACCGTTCAAGGGAGAAACCACTCAAGGAAGACCGTTCAAGGAAGAAGCGTGTGCAGGGGAGCGGCCAGTTGCTGACGGTCGCTTCACAGCGTGCCGTTGTTCCATCGGCTGTTCCATCGGCGCGCCACTTCGGCCGCCGGATGGCGGATCAGCCCGCTCGCCGACGCCGCGGATCAACCCGCGGAGCTTCTCGAGCGCCAGGGGCAGCCTGCCCTTGCCCTGCAGGGCCTCCGTCTGCAGGGCCTCCGTCTGTAGGGCCTCCTCGGCCGCACCGAGCTCCGCCCGAGCCGCGATGTAGGTGTCCTCGGCGAGACGACCGTCCTCCCACGCGCGCCCGAGCTGAGAGCCGAACCCGGCGAGCGCCTCCACCAGGTCGGCCGGCCGATCAGGTTCCACGCCGAGCCGAACATCGCCCTGAACGGCTCCGGCCTGGACACCGACCCGGGCGTTGTCACGTGCGATGTTGTACGTCGCCCCGTGCTCGGGCATGGCGAATCCTTTCGCCGCCGGGCTTCTCGTCAGCCAACCACCGCCCCGGTCCTCGGGAGCGATCTCTTCTGCCAGCGCCGCCGCGAATGCCGTGGCGTTGACCACCACCCGCTGCTGTCAGCCCTGCCGTTTGTTGCTGTTCGGCATGGTCAGTGGGGCGTTTCGCCGGTCAGGAACTCGTTCAGCGCCGTGATGATGACCTCCCGGGCCTCCGGACGTGCGAGGGCATCCGGCTGGAGCGACGGGTACTTGCCGTAGTCGGCGGATTCGAGCTGGTCGCGGAGACGGGCCGATCCCGGAAGGACACCGAGCCTCTCGGCGAGCCGTGTCATACGTTCTCGTGAAGCGCCGTGATTGCGTACGGACCCGAAGTTGACGGCCAGGACCGACTTGGCCGGCCCTGTATAGATGCTCCACACGGAGGCCTTGTCGGAGCCGAGGTTGAACCATGCGGTGACCGAGGGGTACTCGCCTTCGCCGAAGTAGTACTCGTGGAAGGACGGGTGGCTCTCGGCGTGACGGTAGACGGCCAGCAGCGTGTCGCGCACCCCGGCGGGGCAGTACTCCTCCACGGCCTGGAGGAAGCTCGGCTCGTCCCACCTGCGCTTTCCCCGGGGGCCTGTGGCCGGTTCCGCCTCGGCGGTCACAGGGGCGGCTCGCAGTTCATCCGCGGCGTCGGGGGTCATGGCAGGGAGGGGATCTCCGAGGGCTTGCTGAATGGCGATGGCCATTGCTTCGAGCCACTCGATGGTCGCCTCCGCCTCGGCGGCGGTGATCGGGGCCTTCCGCCCGGGACGTTGCGGGTCGTGGTCAGCGGTGTGGGCGATGTTGTTCCTGCGCCAGGCGATCTCCCGTAGCCTCGTACGGACGCCGTCCGCGGTGATCGGACTCCTGGCGTCCTGTGCGGTCAGGACCTCGGCGACCTTCACCCAGAGGTTCACCGTGCTGACGTACGCGAACCCTTCCTTGATCTTCTCTGGATTCTGAAAGGTCATGAAGGAGAAATGCTTCTCCAGGTGGGCGCCGAAGGTCTCCCCGAGAGGTTCGTCGTGATGGTGAATCCTCTCGAACAGCTCGACGGGGATGCTCAGATTGCTGAACTTGGGAGGACGGCGCGCTTCCGGGTTCAGGGCCAGAGCAAGGGCCCGGTCGACGATCTCGCGTGTGACCCAGTGGTCGAGGGCCGCCACGGCTTGGGTCCAGGCCGCGCGGTAGAGGTCGGTGACGTCGAAGGAGCCGACCGCGAGTCGTTCCAGGTTGCGGCCCCCGTCCACGAGTTGGCGGGCATACTGGAGGTTCTGCTGAAACTGCTCGAAGGCGGCAGGAATCGGATCAGGCGGAGGCGTGGTCCCGGGACGGTCATGTGGCCTCGGCGGCAATCGTCTCGCGCGGTATTGGCGCACCAATTCCCGATAGAGTTCGGTGCCCTCGAAGTCATCGAGCGCGCGGATTCCCGCTTCGGTGATCGCCCAGCCGTTCCGCTTGGTCATCCAGCCGATCGATGCGGCCTCGCCCGTGCGAAAGCCCAGTTGCGCCCACCACCGCGCCTGGCCGTGGGCGTTGGGCCCCCGGAGCTCCGCAGGAATCGTCACTCTGCTTTCGACTTCCTTGCGAACTTCTTCGGGCCGCAGTGGCCGTCCGGCTTCACGTAGAAGCTCGAACGCGGCACGGAGAACGGGAGAGATCCGATCGGCATAGGCCATGGGGGATTCCTGCCTTTCGACTATCGCCTCGGCAGGATAAACAAGGGCGCGGTCGAAATCCCTTGTCTTACGTAACCCCGCACACCTCCGTACGGCGGGTGGAACGGGGACGTCCGGGTAGGAAGGGGAGCCGGGGCCGGGGAGCGTGGGGAAGCGGCCGATGACGACGGCGTTCATCCTTTGGGGAGGCGGCAGCCTGGGGGCCGCGCAGGTCGGCATGCTCCGCGCGCTCACCGCTCACGGGATCCGCGCCGACATGGTGGTGGGCGCCTCGATCGGGGCGCTCAACGGCGCCTATTACGCCGCGCGGCCCGACGCCGCGGGTGCGGAGGAACTGGCGCGGCTGTGGCTGTCGGTGAGCAGCCACGACGTGTATCCGGTGAGCGGGCCCGACGTGCTCCGTACGCTGGCCGGAAACCTTCCCCTTCATCCTCTCCGGGGAGCCCTGCAGGCGCTGGGTGTGCCCAACTACACGTTCCCGCTCAACCCTGCCACGCTGGTCGCGGCGCTGCTGGGCCGTCGCAACTACCTGTTCGAGAACTCCTCCCTGCGGCGGTTCCTCGAACGCATCCTGCCGATCCGCGCCCTGGAGGAGACGCTGGTTCCGCTGGAGGTGCTGACCGCGGACGTGCGGACGGGGCGGCCGGTGATCCTTTCGCGGGGGCCCGCGTTGCCGGCCCTGCTGGCCAGCACCGCGATCCCTGCCCTGTATCCCACCGTGACGATCGGCGACCACGTGCTCATGGACGGCGGTGTCGCCGATCTGACCACGCTGGACTACGCGGTGGACGCGGGGGCCGACGAGGCGTACCTGCTGGCGCCCGGGTTCTCCTGCCACCTGCCGGCCGCGCCGTCGACGGCGATCGCCATGGCCCTGCACGGCTACAACCTGCTGAGCGAGCAGCGCATCAGCGCCTCGATCAGGCATAACAAGCGGCGGACCCGCCTGCACGTGCTGCCGCCGCTGTGCCCGGTCGAGGTGCTGCCCGTCGACTTCCGCGGTACGGCCGACATGATCGACCGAGCTACCCTGTCGACCGCCCATTGGCTGGAGCGGCGCGAACCGGATCCCCGCCTCGCCCGCCCGCTCGGCCCTCCGCATGGCGAGCACCACCGGCGGCGCGGGCCGGGCTGACCCGGTTGCGGCGTTCAGGGAGAGAAGACGTTCAGGGAGAGAAGACGTTCAGGGAGAGAACACGTTCAGGGAGAGAACACGTTCAGGGAGAGAAGACGATCAGGGAGAGAAGCGGTCACGACCAGAGTTCGAACGGCTCGCTGAGCTTCTCCCCGGCCAGGAAGCCGGTCAGCAACCGGGGAAGACTGCGGGGATAGAACAGTTCGGAGCTGGCCACCACCTCGGGGATCGGCCACCAGCGGAAGTCGAAGTAGTCCTCGCGCTCGTAGTCCAGGCGCCCGGTCTCGTCGATCAGGTCGCCCGCGTGGTCAAGGCGCACCTCGACCACGACCTCATGCTGGAGATGCCGCCGGTCGCGGTGCCGGAACGTGGAGGTACGGCGCCAGTTCGGCGGCCCGACCTGTTCGGGGGAGATGATGATGCCGGTCTCCTCGCGCAGTTCCCGCACCGCGGTTTCCCGGTAGGTCTCGCCCTCGTCGATGCCGCCTCCGGGCAGTTCCCACCACTGGTCGAGCTCCGGCGCGGTCGGTTCGTGCGTGTGGAAGAGCAGGATGCGGTCGTCGATGTCGCGAAGCACGATGCGAACCGCGTCACGCTCGAAGATCGGCAAGTCCCGGGGGATCTCGACCATGAGCAGACCTTTCGTCTCGGAAGTGCCGGCCAAACGCCGTGGGGCCGCCATGGCCCGATCCACGCACCGACGGTCTCCGGCTCCCCGCTTGCAGGGCAGGGTACGGTGATCGTCCCGCGGACGCGCCGCGAACGTCGTAGAGGTCCGACGTGAACCTCGCGGAGATGCGGACCACCCCCCGCCTGGGCAAGTACGATCGAGCCGTGACCGAAATGACCGAAACGACGCCAGGCTGGCTCGCTCCCGACGAGATCGAATCGGTGCGGGGCCGGATGCCGATCCTGTACGTGGACGCCGTGCCGGTGCGCGTGGACGACACGGGCACCGTGACCCGCGTCGGCCTGCTGCTGCGGATCGGCGCCGACGGCACCGTGAGCCGGGCGCTGGTGTCCGGGCGGGTGTACTACCACGAGCGCATCCGCGACGCGCTCCTGCGCCACCTGGAGAAGGATCTCGGCCCGGTCGCGCTGCCGAGCGTGCCGGTCTCGCCGACGCCGTTCACGGTGGCGGAGTACTTCCCCACCCCTGGGGTCACGCCGTTCCACGATCCGCGCCAGCATGCGGTCTCCCTGGCGTACATCGTCCCGGTGCGCGGAGACTGCCGGCCCCGGCAGGACGCGCTGGACCTGGAGTGGTTCACGCCCGAGGAGGCCGCCTCTCCGATCGTGCAGCAGGAGATGACCGGCGGCCAGGGCGTGCTGCTCAAGCAGGCGCTCGCCTACGTCGGCCGCCTCACCTGATCCGAGATCACGTCGTAGAGGTCCTTGCCCTGCGGCCAGGGCCAGTCCGCCGTCTCCGGGCGGAGACCGGCCGGCACCTCGGCCCAGCCGGGCAGCGGTTCCGTGCGGCGTAGCCAGTCGCGCGGCAGTCCGCCGAAGCCGCGGTCGAAGTCGTGGTGCGCGGCGAACGAAGCCGCCAGTGCGTCCTGGTCGATCGTGCCCCGGCCGGCCAGAAGCCGGTAGACAGGGCAGGCCATCTCCGTGTCGTCGGTCCACTGCCACGGCCCGGGCGGCAGGGTGCGGGTGGCGGGACGCTCGTCGTCGCGCGCCCTCAGCCGGACGCCGTACGGCTCGGCATGGTGATCCGCGGTGTGGCGCGGCGGCGCAGTGACAGGAGGTGGCGGGTCAGGGCGAGCGCGGCGAGCAGTGCGAGGAGCGCGCACACGCCCCGCCATCCGGCCACGCTCCAGACGCGGACCCCGAGCCAGGACCCCGCGCTGCCGCCGAGGTAGGCGCAGGTCATGTAGGCGGTGTTGAGCCTGCCGCGGGCGTCGGGACGCACGGCGTAGACCCGGGCCTGGTTGGCGACCATGCCACACTGCATCGCGACGTCGAGCACCAGCGTGCCGAGGGTCAGCGCGGCCAGGCCCGCCGCGCCGCCGAGCGACCCGGCGGCGAGGACCGCCGCAGAGACGAGGACACCCAGCATGCAGACGAGGTTCACCGGATCGGGCCCCACGCGGTCCACCATGCGGCCGGCGACGGGGGTGCACAGCATCGTCGCCGCGCCGACCAGGGCGAGCAACCCCACGGCCTGGGCGCCCAGGCCGTACGCCGGGCCGGTGAGCAGGAGGGCCAGGCAGGTCCAGACGGCGGAGAACCCGGCGAAGACGGCCGCCTGATAGAAGCAGGAGCGGCGCAGCTCGGGCTCGGCGCGCAGCAGGCGCAGCGGTTCGGCCAGGAGCGCCGGATAACGACGGCGGGTGGACGCGGCCGTGAGCGGCACCGTGACGGCCAGGCTCGCGGCGAGGAGCAGCGCCAGGGCCGCGGCCACGAGGTACGGCGCCCGCCAGCCCAGCCATTCGCCGAGGGTTCCGCTGAAGGTGCGGGCCAGCAGCATGCCGCCGGTCGATCCGCTCAGCAGTGTGCCGATCACCGCTCCCCGGCGGTCGGCCGCCACGAGACCGGCCGCCAGCGGGCCGGCGACCTGCGCGGCCACGGTGGTGAGGCCGACCAGGGCGCTAGCGGCGACGAGCGGCGGCAGGGCTGGCGCGCAGCCCGCGGCGAGCAGGCCGAGACCGGTGAGCACGAGCAGGGTCACGAGGAAGGGGCGGTGCGGGAAGCGGTCGCCGAGCGGCACCAGCAGCACGATCCCGGCCGTGTAGCCGGCCTGGGTCGCGGTCACCACCAGGGCGCCCGCGTCGGGAGGCAGGTGCAGCCCGGCGGCGACGAGCGGTGCGATCGCCTGCGGGAAGTAGATGTTGCCCACGGCGACCGCGCAGGTGAGGGTCACGATCGCGAGCGTGCGGCGGCTCATGCGCCGGCCCCCGGTCCGCGACGCGCGGGACGAGGCCCCGGCTCCCATCCGTCCACCCGTCCCGCCGGGCGCAGGGGCA
Source organism: Microbispora hainanensis (assembly GCF_036186745.1). NCBI lineage: Bacteria > Bacillati > Actinomycetota > Actinomycetes > Streptosporangiales > Streptosporangiaceae > Microbispora > Microbispora hainanensis. The sequence goes on from NZ_CP108086.1 coordinate 5,832,990, forward strand.
CTCCGGAGCAGAGAGCGAGTCTGCGTGCCGGGGCCCGGGTCGTGTCACCGGCGGCGTCGATCGCCGTGGGTCGTTCGAGGAATGCGTTGATCACGGACGGAAGTCCACACTGCGGACCTTTCGCCGCAAACAGATGTAGCGTGGGGCTTAATGATCAGTTTCGAGCTCGGGGTCGAGGACCTCGCCGACACGAGATTCGCCCTCTCGCCGCTGACCGAGACGGTGCTCAGCCTGCGGGTGCTGCGCGACCCGGGGCTGTCGGCGGCGCTGCTCCCGTGGCGCAGGTCCGTGCTCGGCAGGCTCGGCACGCTCGACACGGATCTGCTGACGGCGCTGGTGGCGGAGAGGTTCACCGTCCCCGACTTCCTGACTCCGAGGCCGGCGACCTTCGCCCCCGAATTCGCGGAGGAGCTGGCGGTGGTCCGCCGGACCCCTCCCGGCCTGGTACGCCGCGACCTGGCGGCCACGCACGCGCCTGCCCCGCTCCCCGAGCGGCTGCGTGACGCCGCCGCCGACGGCGACGCGCCGGTCGTACGGCTCCGGGACGCGATCTGCGACCTCCTGGAGCGCTACTGGGAGATCGCCGTACGGCCGATGTGGCCGCAGATGCGGCTGGTGCTGGAAGCCGACATGACCTATCGGGCGCGGCAGCTGGCCGTGGGCGGCGCCCGGCTGCTGTTCGCGGGCATGCACCCGAACCTGCGCTGGGACGACGGGGTGCTGCACATCGACAAGATGATCAGCAGCTTCCGTGTCGCGGCGGCCGGCCGGGGCCTGCTGCTCGTGCCCTCCGTGTTCGCGCACAAGCCCGCGCCCCCGGTCCTCCCGGAGGAGCCTCCGACGCTGGTCTATCCCAGCCGTGGCGTGGCGACGCTGTGGCACCGGGCGCCCGTCGCGGACGAGGCCGCGCTCGTGTCGCTTCTCGGTGCGCCGCGGACGAGGCTGCTCGGCCTCCTCGGCGAGCCGCTGCCCACCGTCGAGATCGCCCGCCGGCTCCGGGTGACCCCGAGCGCCGTGTCCCAGCACCTGCGCGTGCTGTACGCCACGGGCCTGGTCACCCGGGCCCGCGACGGACGGCAGGTGCTCTATCGGCGCAGCTCCCTGGGCGACCGGCTGACCGGCGCCGCGTCGGACTGAGCACGGTCCGGCTGACCCGGGCCGGGATGAGCAGGATCCGGTTGGGCTGCTTCCGAACAGGCGGGGTCCGAATAGGCGGGGTCCGAACAGGCGGGGTCCGAACAGGCGGGGTCCGAATAGGCGGGGTCCGCCGGGGGAGAAGCGGCCTGGCCGATCCGCGTACCGCCGCCGGCAGGGGCGGCGGCACGACGAACGGCGTCTAGTGACGCGAGGTCAGCACCTTCGAAAGCACCGTGTGCACGTACGTGTTGGGGTGCTTGCCGGTGAAGAGCTTGGACAGGGGACCCTCGGCCGTGACCGGCACGTCCACGCCGGTGTGCCCGGTGGTGGTCCAGTCCATCGTGAACGTGAGGTTGCTGCCGTGGATCTTGAACGGACCGTCCTCGGTCGACAGGCCGGTGCCGCTCTCGTCCTCGGTGTCTGAGGGGTCCTCCACGGTGAGGCCGCCGCAGTCGTGGTCACCGGTGATGACGAGAAGCGTGTCGGGGTGCGCGGCGACGTACGCCTTGGCGACCTTGACGGCCTTCTCCAGGGACGCCATGGCCTGGAGCACGCGGGAGCCGTTGTTCTCGTGGGCGAACTCGTCGATGCCCTCTTCCTCGACGAACAGGAAGAAGCCCTTCTTGTTCGTGCTGAGGGTGTCGAGGGCCTTCTTGGTCATGGTGGCCAGGTCCACGACCGGGGAGTAGATGTCGCCCTGGCCCTCCGGCCGCTGCTGGAACATCTCCTCGTTGCTGAACAGGCCCAGCAGCTTGCCGCGCTTGGCCCGGGCGAGCTCCTTGGCGCTGGAGACGTACTGGTAGCCCTCGCGCTCGGCCTTCTTGATCAGGTTGCCCTTGGTGCCCTTGCTGGCCTCGTCGGGGTCCTCGGCGGGCTTGTCGGGGAACGCGCCGGGCGTGCCCGCAGGGAGCCACCAGTCCTCGCCGCCGCCGAGGATGACGTCCGGCTTGCTGACCTCCAGGTACTGCCGCGCGATCTCGTCCTGAGCGCCGCGGTCGGCGGTCTGGGAGAACCACGCGGCGGGGCTGGCGTCGGTCACCTGAGCGGTGGTGACGAGGCCGGTGGACTTGCCCGCCGCCTTGGCCTGCTTGCCCAGGATCGGCAGCGGCTTGCCCTTGGCGTCGACGCTGATGGCGCCGTTGTAGGTCTTGGTCCCCGTCGCCCAGGCGGTGGCCGCCGCGGCGGAGTCGGTGATGGCGGTCTTGGGGTCGTGCGGGCTGGTGCTCAGCTGCCCGGAGACCGGGAGCTTGTCCATGGCGAGCTGCCCGTCGAGACCGGCCAGGTGCAGCCGCGCTGCCTCACGATGAGCCGCGGACATGCCGTCGCCGTTGATGAAGATCACGCTGCGCGCCCGGCCGCCGTCGTGGTGGTGAGAGGCGGCGTTCGCGGGCAGGGCGGGATTGAGGACCGCGCCGGCGACCGCCGCCGTGGCCACGGTCGTCGCAGGCACAAGCAGCCGCAGCAGACGCTTGCGGGAGGAACCCATGTAAAACCCCCAGGTGGGTATCTGATTACCAAGACGGGGATGTTACGGGCGTGAATCCACCACAAGGTGAACGTGGCGTGGCCTTATCTCTAACCATGCCGGGCAAGGTCCCTCACCGACCGCGATCTCCTTACGCGGCGCCGGTCCTGTCTCGTCGCGCTCGCGTGCCGCGCCGGGGCCGGCGGGACGGCGCGAGCCGGGTCAGCGCCGCGCCCGCGCGGAGCTGCCCGACTTCGCCAGCAGGAGCTCGGTGAACAGGTTCTCCCACTGGGGCATGACGTTCTCCGGGGCGTACTCCCTGGCGGTGGCCGCCGCGGCGGCGCCCATGCGCAGCCGCAGGTCGCGGTCGGCGATGAGCCGCTTGATGGCCGCGGCGAGGGCGTCCACATCCCCGGAGGGCACCAGGATGCCGTCGGTCCCGTCGGTGAGCACGTCGCCGGGGCCGGTCGGGCAGTCGAAGGCCACGATCGGCAACGCGTGGGTCATCGCCTCGATCATGACCATCGGCAGGCCCTCGAACCGGCTGCTCAGCGCATAGATGGAGGCCCGGGCGAGCTCGTCGTCGAGGCGGTTGGTCCGGCCCATCAACGTCACGTGCGCCGACAGGCCGTGCTCGCCGATCAGCCCCCGCAGGGCCGCCTTCCTCGGGCCGGTGCCGAAGACGCGCAGGCGCCACTCCGGGTGTTCCTTCACCACCTGGGCGAACGCCGGCAGCAGCAGGTCGAAGCCCTTCTGCCTGACCAGGCGTCCGGCGGCGACCACGACCGGATGCTCCTGCCGCGACGGCGTCTGGTTCGTCGAGTGCACCGCGTTGGGGATGCGGACGATCCGCGCGCCGGGCAGCGCCTGCTCGTACTCGCGCTGGTCGCTGGGGGTGAGCACGGCGATCGCGTCGAACGCGCCGTAGTACCGGAGCATCTCCTCGCGCAGCGTGCCGGGGTAGGTGCCGAGGTTCATGTGCTCCTGCGCCACCCGCACGACGTTCTTGGAGGCACGGCGCGCGGAGATGAGGTTGAGCGCCGGGCGCGTGGTGACGAGGATCCCGTCGTCCACCGAGGACACGTAGTCGATGACCGCCTTCTCGACCCGCTCGGTGAAGTAGCCCGCGGCGAACTCGCCGTACGGCACGAGCTTGCCGCGCAGCCTCCGCCACACGCGCCGGCCGAGGGAGTCGGCCCGTACGCCGGTCCGCTGGTCCACCAGCGTGGTGAGCGCGACGTCGGGATGCAGCCGGAACTGCGGCTCGTCACGGCGGCGCACCACGCTGACGATCTCCACCTCGTGGCCGAGCGCCGCCATCGCGTTCGCCTGGTTGACCACGGTGCGGATCGTGCCGCCCATGCCGTAGGCGTGCAGGAGCATGTAACGGATTCTCATCGGCTCTCCTCCTCGGGGAGGTAGCCCCAGCTGCGGCAGATGGGTTTGAGCAGGTCGGGTACCTCGTCCGGCCCGGGCAGGTCCCGTCCCGGCTGCACCGTGCCCGACCGGATCTTGTCGCTCCAGTCGCCCAGGCCCTTCTGCACCACCTTCTGCTCGCCGTACGCCAGCATGCCGGGCTCCCACTCAAGCTGGAGGAAGTCGCAGATGGCGCGGGTGGTCTTCTCCGGCTCGGCGGTCAGGTCCTCGTAGCGCACGGTCAGGCCGGTGAGCGCCTTCCGCGCCCGCTGCACCGCCTTCATGTAGCGCAGGGCGTCGGCGGCGGCCTCCTCCCGGGTGCGCTTGACGGGGTCGGCCTCATACCAGGAGGCGGCGATCGAGGCGGGGTGGCGCAGCAGGAAGATGTACCGGGCGTCGGGCCAGCAGGCGGCGATCCGGGCGTATGCGAAGGCGTTGGCGGGGGTCTTGTCCACGATGGTCCGCTTGCCGCTCCGCACCAGCTCGCGGTGGAGCACCCGGTCCCACAGCATGTGCTCAAGGTCGGCCTGGTTGTGGCCGAGCGCCTCCATGGCCTTGCGGGCCAGCGACGTGCCGAACCCCACGGTCAGCCGCCTGACGTGCAGCTCGTGCGGGGCGTGCAGGTCGGGGTGGGCGTTCAGGATCGACCGCAGCAGGGTGGAGCCCGACCGCACCGGCGACATGATGAACACCGGCGCCACCAGAAGGCGGTCGGCGCGAGGGTCGGCGGGAGGACGCACCAGCTCCTCCGGCGCCGCCGGCAGGGCGGGGCTCGCGGGCGACGACGACTGGGCTGCGGGCCGGACCCGGGTGAGCTGGACTCCCGTGAACCTGACGAGTGCGCCGTTGATCCTCCGCTGCCATGTCATGGCCCGCGACACTACCGGGGCTTCCGGGGAAATCCCTGAGAATCCGCCCCCTGCTCACCTGTGATCCCACCCTGTCTCACCAGGAGGCTTACGGCCTCCGCATGGTCAGCCATCGGCGGGCCGCGTCCAGGTGGGCGTCGCCCAGACCATCCCGTGGATCGACGGCCACGACCAGGAACTCGCCGACCCCCGGATGGCCGTCCAGGAACTCCAGATCGGCCGGGCCGAGGTCGTCGTCGAGCCACACGAATGGCCGGCCCCGGACATATTCGGCGACGTGCCAGGTCTTGAGGTTGACGCCGGGCGGGCGGGGAGGGTCGCCGTCGATCGGGATCACCGGCAGCGGGGGCAGCCCGATCCTGGGGCAGATCTCCGCGTTCGCGCGTTCGCCCCAGGTCGTCGCCCAGGTCAGCGTCGCGCCGGTCTCCCGGATCAGGGCGGTCAGTTTGGCGCCGTGCCGCGGATCGAGCAGCAGGCGGAACCACTCGCCGTCCGCCACGCACTCGAAGCGGCGGAAACGCGGCGAGGAGCGCCGCACGGGGTTGAGCACCCCGTCGACGTCCAGCAGCAGCAGCGTCCCGTCCATCACGGCCATCATCCCGCCGCCTGCGTCCGCTCCTCCACCCGCGGACGCGCGCGGGCCACAACGCGAACCGGATCCGGCCGGACATCGTCCGAACCGGATCCGGTTTCGCCAGGAATCAGGGACCAGGAATCAGGAGGCGCTGCAGGTCAGGGTCGGGGTGGCCGCGCTGCCGTTGGCGGTGAAGCCGAAGGTGGTCGACGAGCCGGCCGCGATGGAGCCGTTGTAGAAGGCGTTGGTGACCGTCACCGAGGAGCCGGACACGCTCGGCGTGCCGTTCCACACGTTGCTGAAGGTCTGCCCGCCGGGCCACGTCCACCGCACGGTCCAGCCGTTGACGGGCGAGCTGCCGGCGCGGACCGTGACCTCGGACTGGAAGCCGTCGGGCCAGCTGTTGACCGTACTGATCGTCGCGGTGCATCCGTTGCCGGGCTGCGGCGAGGTGCCGGGCGACGGGCTGACCGGCGGGGTCGGGCTCGGGCTGACCGGGGGCGTCGGGCTCGGGCTCGGGCTGACGGGCGGGGTGGGGCTGGGCGAGGTGTTGGGTGCGGCGTTGTTGAGGGCGTTGAGGACCGCGGTGTAGGCGGCCTTCTTGTTGCCGTTGCCGTCGAACAGCAGCGGGTTCTGGTAGGAGCGCCAGGAGTCGCTGTCACGCACGCCCCACACCGTGATGCCGACGCAGCGGGCGACCGCGAGGCAGTCGTTGACGATGTTGGCGTAGGTGGTGGCCGACGCGCCCTCGACGTCCAGCTCGGTGATGGCCACGTCCACCCCGAGGGCGGCGAAGCTGGAGATGGTGGTGCGGAAGTTGCTGTTGTAGGCGCTGCCGCTGTTGAAGTGGCCCTGCAGGCCGACGCAGTCGATCGGGACACCGCGCGACTTGAAGTCGCGGACCATGTTGTAGACGCCCTGCGTCTTGGCCCAGGTCCAGTTGTCGATGTTGTAGTCGTTGTAGCAGAGCTTGGCGTCAGGGTCGGCGGCCCGCGCGGTGCGGAAGGCGACCTCGATCCAGTCGTTGCCGGTGCGCTGCAGGTTGGAGTCGCGGCGGCCGCCGGTGTTGTCGTCGAAGGCCTCGTTGACCACGTCCCAGTAGGGGATCTTGCCCTTGTAGTGGGCCATCACGCCGTTGATGTGGTTGATCATCGCCTGGCGCAGCGCGCTGCCGCTGAGGGACTGCATCCAGCCCGGCTGCTGGGAGTACCACGCCAGCGTGTGCCCGCGCACCTGCTTGCCGTTCTGCACCGCCCAGTTGTAGATCCGGTCGGCGTTGGTGAAGTTGAACTGACCCTGGTTCGGCTCAGTCGCGTCGATCTTCATCTCGTTCTCGGCCGTGATCATGTTGAACTCACGATTGGCGATCGTGGTGTACTGCGAGTCGCCCAGCTTGTTCGCACTGATCGCGGTGCCGAAGTAACGACCGCTCTGCGCGGCCGCCGCGCCCAGCGTGCTCGCCGCCGCGTCGGCGGGAACCGACACCGCCACGGCGGTGATCGCGCTGAGAACGCCGAGGGCGCCGGCGAGCAGCACCCGGCCGCGGCGTGGCCGCCGGAGCCGATCTAGGGGGGTGGCGTTCGAATCCATGCCTGAGCCTCCACAACTGAATCACGGAAAGAGGACATCCGCGGGATCGGCACCGCGTCCCGTTATGGAACGCACACCACGAGGGCGTCGCGGACGGCGCCCCCCCGCCACTTCACCACCGACCTGGCAGGGGGAGACCGCCTCGGGGACTCAGTCTGGAAATCTCCCCGAAATGTGTCAAGGCTCGACTGAAACTTTCGGGTTCGGTGTTCGACGAATGCGACGTAAATACGTTCCCATGAGTGCTCCTGCCTCCGAAAACATGGCAATTGGCGTGCTCTGTGCGGGGGGTCGTCAATGAAAGTTTCAGCATGATGACAGCGCCGAAAGCGGGATGGTCGTCATCGATAACTCCAGATGGGCGACGTCGGCCCGCGCGGCGCCGTGGAACGGCGCTGTGCAAGAAAGTACGCCGTCCCCCTTGACGGGACCCTCCCGCTTCGTATTTGCTCCGGCACACCACCACCACCGGCCGGTCGCGAGGAGAGAAAAGGCCGGTCCACTGTCGCAGATGTTAGCGATAACAAAATTATCGCCGAGTGTCGCGGAGCCCACTCTCGTCGCCGACGTTCCAGTACCGCCCGGTTCGATGCCGCATCACCACGCCCTGGGCCCGCCCATCCGCCTCGCTGATCGAAGGGACTGGCCGGCCGACGGTGTTAACGCTCACACGGCTGGTGCCGCCACGTCGAGCGCGCGCCGGCATCCGCGTCATCTCAAGAAGGAAGGACATGGCGTGAAACGAAGGCTCAGAGTCTTACTGGCGGCCGCCGCCTTGCCTTTGGTGGTGGCGGGCATGCTCCTGGGGGTACGGCCCGCCGCGGCGGCCTCGCTGACCCGGGTGACCGGCTTCGGCGCCAACCCCACGAACCTGAACATGTACCTCTACGTGCCCGACCGGGTCGCGGCACGGCCGGCGCTGCTGGTGCTGGTGCATTACTGCACCGGATCCGCCGGCGCGATTTTCAACGGCAACGGGCACGACTACGTCACCGCCGCGGACCGGTACGGGTACATCATCGTGGTCCCCGAGGCCACCCGCAGTGGGCAGTGCTTCGACGTGTCCACCCCCGCCGCGCTCAGGCGCGACGGCGGGAGCGACTCCACCGGCATCATGTCGATGGTCTCCTGGGCGCGGCAGCGCTACAACGTCGACCCGAACCGGATCGTCGTGAGCGGCTTTTCCTCCGGCGCGATGATGACCAACGTCCTGGCCGCCGAATATCCCGACGTGTTCTCGGCCGGGGCGGCCTTCTCCGGCGTACCGGCCGGATGCTTCGCGACCACCGACGGCTCCCTGTGGAACAGCCAGTGCTCCGGCGGCAACCTCATCAAGTCCGCCCAGCAATGGGGCGACCAGGCCCGCGCCATGTACCCCGGCTACACCGGCCGCTACCCCCGCATGCAGCTGTGGCACGGCACCACCGACACCACTCTCGCCTACCCCAACTACGGCGAAGAGATCAAGCAGTGGACCAACCTGCACGGGCTGAGCCAGACCCCGTCCTTCACCGACCACCCGCAGTCGTCGTGGACCCGCACCCGCTACGGCGACACAAGCACCCAGGCCACCATCGAAGGCATCAGCATCTCCGGCGTCGGCCACCAACTCCCCATGAACGGCCAGCTCGCCTACGCCATCTCCTTCCTCGGCCTCGACAGCACCACCACACCCTCACCCTCACCCAGCCCCTCGGCGAGCCCTTCGCCCAGCCCGTCGGCGACCCCCACCACCGGTGGCGGTGGCGGGGCGATCAAGGGGGTGGCCTCCGGCCGCTGCCTGGACGTGCCCGGCGCGACCACCGCCGACGGCACCCAGGTGCAGCTGTGGGACTGCAACGGCCAGACCAACCAGACCTGGTCGTCCACCTCCGCCGGCGAGATCCGCGTGTACGGCAACAAGTGCCTCGACGCGGCCGGCACCGGCAACGGCGTCAAGGTCCAGATCTACAGCTGCTGGGGCGGCGACAACCAGAAGTGGCGCCTCAACTCCGACGGCTCCATCCAGGGCGTCCAGTCCGGGCTGTGCCTGGACGCCGTCGGAGCCGGCACCGGCAACGGCACCAAGATCCAGCTGTACTCCTGCCACGGCGGCACCAACCAGAAGTGGACCTGGAACGGCTGACCCCGCACTCGGCACCCGTCGCCGGGGACCGCGCGAGCACGTCCCCGGCGGCGGATGACGGTCCTGCCGTTCAGGCCCGGAGCTGGAGTGCCGCGCCGTACGGGTCAGGGACGGAGCTTCTCGTGCGCGTTGCCGTGCCACTCGACCAGCAGCACGGTGGCGTCGTCGTGCAGCTGGTTGTCGTGATAGTCCATAACGGTCCGGATCAGGCGGCGCAAGGTCTCGGGCACCGGCAGCCCGGCGGCGTTCTGCTTGATCATGAACTCGACGAACCGGCCGAGGCCGAACTCGCCGCTGTCGGGGCTGCGCATCTCGGTGATGCCGTCGGTGTAGAGGAGCAGCCGGTCGCCGGGCTCCAACTGTTCCTGGCAGGGCACGACGGGCAGGCCGAGGTCGAGCCCCATCGGGTGGGCGGGCGGGCAGTTCAGAGTGGACGTCCACCGGCCGCTGCGGATCAGCACCGGCGCGTGGTGACCACGGTTGACCCAGGTGAACAGGCCGGAGCCGAGGTCGAGGTCGCCGATGATCCCGGTGACGAAGCGGTCGCCCCGGCCGAACTCGTCGATCAGGACCCGCTCGATCTCCTCGCTGTTGCGTACCAGGCTCATGCCCTGCCGCCGGTGGTTGCGGCAGGCGGCCACGGCGAGGTTCGCGGTCAGCCCGGCGGCCACGTCGTGGCCCATCGCGTCGAAGACGGCCATATGCGCCATCGAGCCGGAAGTGGAGTAGTCGAAGGCGTCGCCGCCGATCTCGTACGCCGGCTCCAGCACCGCGCCGATGGTCACCGCCGGCGTGGCGAAGGTCAGCGGCGGCATGAGGTTCCACTGCATCTCGGCCGCCACGTTCATCGGCCGGCTGCGCACCAGTTGCGCGTGACAGTCGCTGAACGAGCGCGTGCTGACGATGATCAGCGCGATGAGGGACGCGATGTGCCGCATGCGCTCCCCGGTGTCGTCGCCCTCCGACACGGGGGTCATGCGGAGCACGCCGAGGCGCTCGGTGCCGTCCAGCACGGGGACCCACCACCGGACGGGGCCGTCGCCCTCCGAACCGCCCCGCAGCATGCGCACCTCCTGCAGGGCGTGCCCGGCGAGCGTGGTGTCGATCTTCAGCTCCTCCGGCTGGGCGTCGTCCCCGCCGGGGCCGCACAACCGGCGCAGCACGCTCTGCTGCAGGTCGGCCAGATAGACGGCGATCTCCTCGAAGCCCGCCTCGCGCTTGTGCCGGTCCACCAGCGACGGGATGTCCTCGAACGCCACCAGATGGCTGCCGTCCAGCATGCCCGTCAGCGCGCGCAGCAGCCCACGATCGTGAGAAGGGGGGATGCCCTGCTCCATCTGCCCACCCCCGTGGTCCTCCGCCGCCTGCCCACCGATGTGCCACTACCCCTGGTGGGAGCCCGGACACCACGACGATCCGGGCACGTCGGGGACCCGGTGGCGCTCATCGGAGGCGGGCTCCCGGCCGTCCCTCGCCGGGATGCCGCCCGTCCCTCGCTCCGATCACCTGTCGTCCAGCCACCTGTCGTCCGGCGCTGGACGGCCGGGGCGTACGAATGACCGGCCTTTGCGAGGATGAATGAAGGCCACACGACGGGGGCAGGTGAGCGGTCATGCGCGATCCGCAGGCCGGGGGGACCGGCGGACAACAGCGAGGGCACGTGGGAGGAGACGCGGACGTGGTGACGGAAAGATCAGGAGCGCGGGACGCGCGGGGCGCCTCGCCCGAGCCGCTGACGCCGGAGCCGGACGACGGGGGCCTGGAGGAGATGATCGGCGACGCGTCCGACATCGAGACGCCGGCCGAGGAGACGCCCCCGCCGACCGGGTCCGAGTCGGCGATGCCCGAGCCCGAGCCCGACGTCGGCCCGACGTCCTGAGCCGCTCCGGCTCCGCCCGGCCGCGCCGCCCGGCGGGTGTCAGACGGCGCCGGCCTGGGAGCCTCCGGTGTAGCCGAGCCGGCGGTCCTGCTCGTGCTCCTGGCGGGTCCACTGACCGGTCACCGCGTCCGCCTCGGCGAAGTGCTTCCCGACACGGGTCCCGTACCGGGCCTCCAGGTCCCGCAGCAGCTCACATGCGGGCCACCTCGCTGATCGAGTGCTCCACGGCCGCAGCCTAATCACTGGACCTTCTCGTTACGTCGACTTCTAGCGTCGGCGGCATGAGCACGCATCAGCCCTTCACCATCGCCGGTGTCCGTGTCTTCGGCGGCCGCGGCCTGATCTCCGGTGTGACGCACGTCCGCGTCAGCGACGGCCGTATCGCCGCCGTGGGGAACGAGTTCGTGACGCGGCCGGGCGACGAGGTGATCGACGGGTCCGGCGGGACCCTCCTGCCCGGCCTCGTCGACGCGCACGTCCACCTGCTCCCGGGGTGCACGCAGTTGGCGGCCCTGTTCGGCGTGACCACCGTCGTCGACATGTTCAGCAAGCCCGAGATCATCGATCCCGAGCGTGCCGCGGTCGCCGTCTCGGAACGCGGCCGGGGGCCGTCCTCGCCGACATACGCACGTCGAGCGTCGGCGCGACCGCTCCGGGCGGGCACCCCACGATCGCGTACGCGCCCTTCCCCTACGTGACCGGACCTCGGGACGCGGCGTCCTTCGTCGCCGGCAGGGTCGCCGAGGGGGCGACGCAGCGGATCCGGGACGTGTGGGTGCTCGGCCGGCGCGTCGATCCGCGCGCCTACGCCGGCGGTGAGGCCGAGCGCGAAGGCGTGCGCCGGCAGCGGGATTCGGCGGAGAAGATCGTCAAGGCGATCGGGGAGAGCCTGCCCGCCTTCCCCGCGCCGCACGAGGTGCGGCGCGACGACGGGGAACCGCTGGGCCGGGTGGTGCCGACGGCCGGAGGCTGGCAGGCGGTGACGATCTTCGGTGTGCCGCTCGGCGGCCCGGCAGGCCGGGACGACGCCGTCCGCATCCTGCATGACCGGGGGCTCGCCTGCCTCGCGGAGCCATGGTGGGCCCGTGTCGGCGACGACGCCGCCTGGCGGGAGGCCAGGATCGTCGAGGCCGCCCCAGACCGGGTCCGGCTGCGCTGGAGCGACCCGTTGGCCGATCAGCCGCCGTCCGGGGAGTGGTTCGGCCTCGACGACGTGGACCTTTCGCCGGACCCGCCCGCCTGCTGACCCCGCCCGGCGTCAGCCGGCCGTGGGCTTGATCCAGTCGAAGGCGCGCTCGACCGCCCGCCGCCAGTTGTCGTACTCCTCCTCGCGCCGTGCCGGGTCCATCGCCGGCGTCCACTGGGCGGCGCGGTGCCAGTTGCGCCGCAGGCCCTCCAGGTCGGGCCAGTATCCGACGGCGAGCCCGGCGGCGTACGCCGCGCCGAGAGAGACGGTCTCCGCGACCATGGGCCGCACCACGGGCACGTCCAGCACGTCGGCGATGAACTGCATGAGCAGGTTGTCGGAGGTCATGCCGCCGTCGACCTTGAGCGTGGTGAGCGCGATGCCCGCGTCGGCGTTCATGGCGTCCACCACCTCGCGGGTCTGCCAGCCCGTGGCCTCCAGCACGGCGCGGGCGAGATGGCCCTTGGTGATGTACGAGGTGAGCCCGACGATGACGCCGCGGGCCTCACTGCGCCAGTGGGGCGCGAACAGCCCGGAGAACGCCGGGACGATGTAGCAGCCGCCGTTGTCTTCGACCGTGCGGGCCAGGGTCTCGATCTCCGGGGCGGTGCTGATGATCCCGAGCCGGTCCCTGAACCACTGCACGAGCGCGCCGGTGATCGCGATGGAGCCCTCCAGGGCGTACACCGCGGGCTGGTCGCCGATCTGGTAGCCGACCGTGGTGAGCAGGCCGTGGGTGGAGGCGACCGGCTCGGTGCCGGTGTTGAGCAGCAGGAATGCGCCGGTGCCGTAGGTGCACTTGGCCTCGCCGCGGTGGAAGCAGGTCTGCCCGAACAGCGCGGCCTGCTGGTCGCCGAGCGCGGCGGAGATCCGCACGCCGGGCAGGACCCGCCGCGCCGTGCCGTACGTCTCGCTGGACGGGCGGATCTCCGGCAGCATCGCGCGGGGGATGCCGAAGAAGCCGAGCAGCACCGGGTCCCAGTCGAGGTCGCGAAGGTTCATCAGAAGGGTGCGGCTGGCGTTGGTCACGTCGGTGACGTGGACGCCGCCGTCCGGGCCGCCGGTGAGGTTCCAGATGAGCCAGCTCTCCATCGTGCCGAACAGTACGTCGCCGCGCTCGGCGCGCTCGCGCAGCCCGGGGATGTCGTCCAGCAGCCAGCGGACGGTGGGGGCGGAGAAGTACGTGGCCAGGGGCAGGCCGCAGCGCTCGCGCACCACGTGCGCGTCGGGGCGGCGGGACAGCTCGTCGACCATCGTGTCGGTCCGGGTGTCCTGCCAGACGACGGCGGGGGCGACAGGGACGCCGGTGTGCCGGTCCCACAGCACCGTCGTCTCCCGCTGGTTGGCGATGCCGACGGCGGCGACCTCGCCGGGCCCGATGCCCGCCTGGGCGAGCGCCTCGGGGCCGATCCGCTCAAGGTTGCGCCAGATCTCGACGGCGTCGTGCTCGACCCAGCCGGGACGGGGGAAGTGCTGCTTGTGCTCCCGCTGCGTCACCGAGACCAGCCGGCCGCGCTGGTCGAACAGGATGCACCGGGTCGAAGTGGTGCCTTGGTCGATGGACATCACATAACGCTGGGTCACGGCGGCCTACCTTCTGGCGGCTGAAGCGGTGTGGGGGGTGGAGAGGGTCACCAGCGGGAGGCGCCGAGGTCGCGGGAGACCGCCCGCGCCGCGTCGCGCACATAACCCACCAGGTCGGGGCGGGGACGCCCGCCGGAGTCGCAGATCCGCTCGGTGGCGCCGGAGATGCCCATCGCGCCCACCACGAGACCTCCGTACCCCCGGATCGGGGCGGCCACCCCAGCCTCGCCCATGCCGGCCTCGTCGACATCCGACGCCCAGCCGTGCTCGCGCACGGTCGCGAGCATGCGCGACATCTCCCGGTGCGTCCGCACGGTGCGGCGGGTGAACTGCTCGAGCTCCCCGTCCTGTGAGGCGTCGTGTGAGGCGTCGTGCAGTGCGGCGGCCGCGTTGGCGTCGTAGGCGAGCAGCACCTTGCCGATCGCCGTGGCGTGCATGGGCATGAGCATGCCGACGTCGAGCGTCTGCAGGCTGTCGTCGGGCCGGAAGACATGGTGGACGACCAGGACCTTGCCCTGGAGGTGGGTGCCGATCCGCACCGCCTCGCCACTGCGCGCGGCCAGGGCGTCGGCCCAGTTGATCGCCCGGGAGCGGAGCTCGTTCACGTCGAGATAGCTGGTGCCCAGGTGCAGCAGCGCCGCGCCGAGCTGGTATTTGCCCGTGGCCTCGTCCTGCTCGACGAAGCCGACGAGCTGGAGCGTGCGCAGGATGCCGTGCGCCGTGCCGCGGGCCAGTCCCAGGGAGTTCGCGATCTCGGTGAGGCCGAGCCGCCCCGATCCCTGGGCGAGCAGCCGCAGGATCGCGGCGGCGCGTTCGATGGACTGGACCGGACCTGGCACGTTCCGGATCCTAGCGATGTCGAATGGTGTTCGACAATGCCGACACCTGGCCGGACATAGGGCGTTGAGCTGGTGAAAGATCTTCGGTCAGGGGATGGGTTTGCGCGAAATGTGGTTGTTCGCGTCATACCCGGGGAGCGTAGTACGCGGTTCTCAATGTGACCAGTGTTCGACAATGCCGACGATCATTCGTTGACGCTCCCTTGGGCGGCGTTTAACGTCCGGACGACCGGCAGTGCTCACAGCGGGCACTTCCGGATGTGACGGGCGCGGTCAAGGAGGAGACACATGGCGGAAGGGCGAAGCGACCGGCGGCTCCTCGGCGAGCTGGCGGCGGAGTTCGCGGGCACGGCGATCCTCATCCTGTTCGGCGCCGGAGTGGTCGCCCAGGTGGTGGCGGGCGGCATCGGCGACCACGACAGCATCGCGTGGGCATGGGGGCTGGGGGTGACCCTCGGCGTCTACACGGCCGCCCGCATCAGCGGCGCCCACCTCAACCCGGCCGTCACGGTCGCCCTCGCCGTCTTCAAGGGCTTCTCCTGGCGCAAGGTCCTGCCGTACGCGCTGGCGCAGACCCTCGGCGCCTTCGTGGCGGCGCTGCTCGTCCGGTGGAACTACGCCGAGGTCCTGGCCAAGGTGGACCCCGGGCACACGATCAAGACGCAGGGAGTCTTCTCCACCCTCCCCGGCAACGGCACACTGCCGGTCACCCAGTGGGGCGCGCTGCGCGACCAGATCATCGGCACGGCCATCCTGCTGTTCCTGATCTTCGCGATCTCCGACGAGCGCAACTCCGCGCCGCTCGCCAACCTCGCGCCGGTCATCGTCGGCCTGCTCGTGGTCGCGATCGGCATGGCGTGGGGGACCGACGCCGGCTACGCCATCAACCCCGCCCGCGACTTCGGCCCGCGCCTCGCCTCGTTCTTCACGGGGTACGGCTCGGCGTTCCGCGACCAGTACGGTGGGCTCTACTTCTGGGTGCCGATCATCGGCCCGCTGGTCGGCGGCGTCATCGGCGCCGGGCTCTACCAGCTCCTGGTCGCCCGCTTCCTGCCGCGTACGGACGTGCCCGAGCCCGGCCGTACGCCGGAGCCCGCGGCCCAGGCCGGCTGATCACCCCCGGGGCCGAGACCAGCAACGTCCACCTCATCAGAACGAGAGGCGCAACGAGAATGGCAGACTACGTCGGCGCGGTCGACCAGGGGACGACCAGCACCCGATTCATGATCTTCGATCACGGTGGCAACGAGGTCGCGCGCCACCAGCTCGAACACCAGCAGATCCTGCCGCAGGCGGGCTGGGTCGAGCACAACCCGACCGAGATCTGGGAGCGCACCCGGGCGGTGATCGAGACCGCGATGCGCACCGCGGGCCTGCACGCCTCCGACCTCGCGGCGCTCGGCATCACCAACCAGCGGGAGACCACCGTCGTCTGGGACCGGCGCACCGGCCGCCCGTACTACAACGCCATCGTCTGGCAGGACACCCGCACCGACCGCATCGCCTCGGCGCTGGAGCGGGAGGGCAAGGGCGAGGTGATCCGGCGCAAGGCCGGCCTGCCGCCCGCCACCTACTTCTCCGGCGGCAAGATCCAGTGGATCCTGGAGAACGTCCCCGGCGTGCGCGAGGCCGCCGAGCGCGGTGACGCGATCTTCGGCAACACCGACACCTGGCTGCTGTGGAACCTGACGGGCGGGGTGGACGGCGGCGTCCACGTGACCGACCCCACCAACGCCAGCCGCACGATGCTGATGAACCTGGAGACGCTCGACTGGGACGACGAGCTGCTGTCGTTCTTCGGCGTGCCCCGCCAGATGCTCCCCGAGATCCGGCCGTCCTCCAACCCCGACCTGTACGGTGTGACCCGCGCCGACGGCCCGCTCCGCGGCGAGGTTCCCCTCGCGGGCGACCTCGGCGACCAGCAGGCCGCGACCGTCGGCCAGGTCTGCTTCGAGCCCGGCACGGCCAAGAACACCTACGGCACCGGCAACTTCCTGCTGCTCAACACCGGCACCGAGCTCGTGCGCTCCCAGCACGGCCTGCTCACCACGGTCTGCTACCAGTTCGGCTCGGCCAAGCCCGTGTACGCTCTGGAGGGGTCGATCGCGGTCACCGGCTCTGCCGTGCAGTGGCTGCGCGACCAGCTCGGCATCATCTCGGGGGCGTCGCAGAGCGAGGCGCTCGCCCGGCAGGTCGAGGACAACGGCGGCGTCTACTTCGTGCCCGCGTTCTCCGGCCTGTTCGCGCCCTACTGGCGCTCCGACGCCCGCGGCGCCATCGTCGGCCTGTCCCGCTACAACACCAACGCCCACCTGGCCCGCGCCACGCTCGAATCGATCTGCTACCAGACCAAGGACGTCGTCGGCGCGATGGAGCAGGACTCCGGCGTCGTCCTCGACGTGCTGCGGGTGGACGGCGGCGTGACGGCCAACGAGCTGTGCATGCAGCTGCAGGCCGACATCCTCGGCGTCCCGGTGTCGCGTCCGGTGGTCGCCGAGACCACCGCGCTCGGCGCCGCGTACGCCGCCGGGCTCGCCGTCGGATTCTGGAAGTCCACCGACGACCTCAAGCGCAACTGGCACGAGGACCGCCGCTGGGAGCCCACCTGGACCGACGAGCAGCGCGAGCGCGGCTACGCCGGATGGCGCAAGGCCGTCCAGCGGACGCTCGACTGGGTCGACGTCGACTGAGCCGACTGTAAGAAACAAGGAGTCGATACCGATATGTCTGTACCCATGGGTCCCCGCGCTCGGGAGGCGGCGCTGCGGAGGCTGGCCGAGGACGAGTTCGACGTCCTGGTCGTCGGCGGCGGGGTGGTCGGTGCCGGGGTCGCGCTCGACGCGGTCTCGCGCGGCCTGTCCGTCGCGCTGGTGGAGGCCCGTGACCTCGCGGCCGGGACGTCCAGCCGGTCGAGCAAGCTGATCCACGGCGGGCTGCGTTATCTGGAGCAGCTCGACTTCCGGCTGGTGCGCGAGGCGCTCAGGGAACGGGGCCTGCTGGTGACCCGGCTGGCCCCGCACCTGGTGCGTCCGGTGCCGTTCCTGTTCCCGCTGCGCCACCGGGTGTGGGAGCGCGGCTACGTCGGCGCGGGCGTGCTGCTCTACGACACGCTCGGCGGCGCCCGCGTGCTGCCGCGGCACCGCCAGCTCAGCCACAGCCGGGCCCTGCGCGAGGCTCCCGGCCTGCGCAGCGACGCGCTCGTCGGAGCGATCCAGTATTACGACGCCCAGGTGGACGACGCCCGATTCACGATGACGGTGGCCCGCACCGCCATGCAGTACGGCGCCTGCGTCACCACCCGCACCAAGGTCACCGGGTTCCTGCGCGACGGCGGCAGGGTGACCGGAGCGGTCGTACGCGACCTGGAGGGCGGCGCGGAGCTGCACGTCAGGGCTCGTCAGGTGATCAACGCCACCGGCGTGTGGACCGACGAGATCCAGCGGCTCGCGGGGGCGTCGCCGGGATCGCGGGGGTCGGTGACGGTCCAGGCGTCGAAGGGCGTGCACCTCGTCGTGCCGCGGGAGAAGATCCGGCTCGACACCGGGCTGATCCTGCGCACCGAGAAGAGCGTGCTGTTCGTCATCCCCTGGGGCCCGCACTGGATCGTCGGCACCACCGACACCCCCTGGGACCTCGACAAGGTCGAGCCCGCCCCCACCCGGGCCGACATCGACTACATCCTGGAGCACGTCAACGCCGTGCTGCGGAGACCGCTCACGCACGACGACATCGAGGGCGTCTACGCGGGCCTGCGCCCGCTGCTGGGCGGGTCGGGGTCGTCCTCGCCGACCGTCAAGCTGTCCAGGGAGCACGCGGTCATCCGGCCCGAGCCCGGCCTGGTCATCGTCGCGGGCGGCAAATACACCACCTATCGCGTCATGGCCAAGGACGCCGTCGACGTCGCCGTGGCCGGCCTCGGCCGGAAGGTGCCCGCGTCGGTCACCGACCGCGTCCCCGTCCTCGGGGCCGCCGGGTTCGAGGCGCTGCGCAACAACCGGCGCCGCCTGGCCGAGCGCGCGGGGCTGCCCGTCGAACGTGTCGAGCACCTGCTCGGCCGGTACGGCTCCTGCGTCGAGGAGGTGCTCGCGCTGGTCGAGGCCGACCCCGGCCTGGGCGAGCCGATCCCCGGCGCGGAGGGCTACCTCAAGGCCGAGGCCGTGTACGCCGCCACGCACGAGGGGGCGCTGCACCTGGAGGACGTCCTGGTCCGGCGCACCCGGGTCTTCATCGAGGAGCGGGATCACGGGCTCGCGGCGGCCCCCGAGGTCGCCGCGCTGATCGCGCCCGTCCTCGGCTGGGACGACGACCGGGTGCGCGCAGAGCTCGACGCCTACCGTTCCGGTGTGGAGGCCGACCTCGCCGCGCAGCGGGAGATCGACGACGCCGCGGCCAACGCCGTACGCGTCGCCGCCGCCACCCCGGCCGACCAGGTGGCCTAACGGGCCTCCACGGTGAATGTCGTGGTGAGGACCCGGCCCTCGGAGTCGCGGAACTGTCCCCACATGCGGTAGAGGCCGGGGCGGGGGAACCGGGCATGCAGTCCGAGCTCGGGCCCGAAGGTCTGACCCGGCAGAGCGAAGACGGGGCGGCCCTGGCCGTCCTCGGCCTCCGCGTGTTCGTGGGCGAACCCCTTGCCGTCGAGCGGCATGATCACCACGTGTCCGGCGGCGGCCAGATAGGGGCGCAGGCCGGCGACGGGCCTGCCGGTCGCGGCGTCGGCGAAGCGGAAAGTGAAGTCGCTCCTGCTCCCGACCTCGGCCTTACCGATGAGGGTGACCCGCAGGCCGCCGACGACCTGCTCGCGGGGCGACGGCGACGCCGTGTCCGAGGAGGTGAAGGCGCCAGGACGGCCGACTGTGATCTCCTGCCGGTCGAGGACGTCGGTCATCTCCCCGCGCAGCCGGAACTCGTTGTGGATCGTGTATCGGCCCTCGGTGGGGAACGTGAAGGGGACGGCGAACTCCCCTGGCCTGCCGGTGGGCCGCGGATGGATGTGGGCGAACGTGCCCAGGTCCTCCCGGGTGACGACGACGTGCATCCACGCCTCGTGACTGCGTACGACGTCCTCGACGGGCCGGCCGGTCCGGGCGTCGGCGACCCGGATGCGGAGGGTCGCCGGCCTGCCCGGGGCGACGCCGGAGGGTGCCTCGACGGAGACCTTCAGGCGGGCATCCTCGGCGGGGACGGGCTCCGACTCGGTGGTCATCATCACGCTCATGGCCGGGCGCATCGGCATGCCGGTGTCCTGAGCCCAGGCGAGCACGCCGTTCATCCCGCGCTGCGCCGCCTCCGTGCGGCTGAGCGCGGTGAACCCGGCGCCCACGGCCGCGGCGAGGCAGGCGATGCCCGCGAGGTAGCCCCAGTCGGCGAGCCGGGACACCCGGGAACCGGGCCGGAACCGGCGCAGGCGCAGCGCGTTGGTGACGACGCTGACCGAGCTCATCGCCATCGCGGCGGCGGCGAGGGAGGGGTCGAGGAGCACGCCGTTGAAGGGGTACAGCACCCCGGCGGCGACCGGGATCAGCAGCACGTTGTACGCGAACGCCCACAGGAGGCCCTGTTTGATCGTCCGCACGGTACGCCGGGACAGGTCGATGGCCGAGACGATGCCGCGCAGGTCGCCGCCGACGAGGGTGATGTCGGAGGCCGCGATGGCGACGTCGGTCCCGGTGCCGATGGCGATGCCGAGGTCGGCCGTGGCCAGCGCCGGGGCGTCGTTGATCCCGTCGCCGACCATGGCGACGACCGCGCCCCTCTCGCGGAGGGCGGTCACCCGGGCCGCCTTGTCCTCGGGCCGTACGTCGGCGATGACGTGGTCGATGCCGACCTGCCGGGCGACGACGTCGGCGGTGACCCGGTTGTCGCCGGTCAGCATCCACACCTCCAGGCCGAGCGCGCGCAGCCGTTCGACGGCCTCACGGGACTCGGGCCGGATGGTGTCGGCCACACCGATCATTCCGGCGAGCCGGCCATCGAGGGCGACGTACACGGGGGTCGCTCCCTCGGCCGCGGCCTCGGCGGCGATCCGCTCCAGCTCGCCGAAGCCGAAGCCGAAGTCGTTCCCGAGATGGCGGCGCATGAGTGCGGCGTTTCCGATGAGCACGGACCTGCCGCCGACGCGGGCCTCCACCCCGTGACCGGGCACGGCGTCGAAATGCTCGACCTCGGGCAGGCGGAGCCCCCGGTCCCCGGCGTGCGTGACGATCGCCTCGCCGAGAGGGTGCTCCGAACCCTTCTCGGCCGCGGCGGCGTACGCGAGAAGCTCGCCGGCGTCCCCGCCCGCGACGGTGACGAGGCGGGTGACCTCGGGCCGGCCCCGGGTGATCGTGCCGGTCTTGTCCAGGACGACCGTGGTGAGACGGCGGGCCTGTTCGAGCGCGTCGCCGCCGGAGATCAGGATGCCCGACTCGGCGGCCTTCCCGGTGCCCACCATGATCGCTGTTGGGGTGGCCAGGCCGAGCGCGCACGGGCAGGCGATGATGAGGACGGCGATGGCGGCGCCGATGCCGAACGTGAGCCGTCCCTGGCCGGGTCCGAAGACCGCCCAGACGACGAAGGTGAGCGCGGCGACGCCGATGACGGCGGGCACGAACCACCCGGACACCGTGTCGGCCAGGCGCTGCAGGGGCGCCTTCGATCCCTGCGCCCGCTCGACCAGCCGGACGATCTGCGCCAGCGTCGTGTCCTGCCCGACGGCGGTGGCCCGCATCACCACCGAGCCGGTCAGGTTGATCGTGGAGCCGATCAGCGGGTCGCCCTCGCCCCTGCGCACCGGCACGCTCTCCCCGGTGATCATGCTCTCGTCCACGGTGGAGACTCCGGCGGCCACGACGCCGTCCACGGGGACCTTCTCGCCGGGGCGCACCCGTACGAGGTCGCCGACGGCGACGTCCTCGACGGGGACCTCGACATCGCTGTCGCCGCGCAGCACCCGCGCCGTCTTCGGCCGCAGATCGAGCAGTTCCCCGATGGCGGAGGTGGTCCGCTTCCTGGCCCTCGCCTCCATCCACCGGCCCATGAGGACGAGCGCGATGACGACGACGGAGATCTCGAAGTACACGTGCGGCGGAAGCCCCAGCCGCTCCGCCGTGGCCGGCCACAGCGTGACGAACGCGCTGTAGCCGTACGCCACGGTCGTGCCGAGCGCGACGAGCGTGTGCATGTTGACCGCGCGGTGCCGGGCCGCCGCCCAGGCGGCGCGGTAGAAGGGACGGCCCGCCGAGAACTGGGCGATGGTGGCGACGACCAGCAGCAACGGCATCAGCCAGTCCATCGCGTCGATGGGCAGCGGCAGGTACATCAGCACCATCATCGACAGCCCCGCGGCGAGGGTGACCTGCCAGGTGCGCTTCAGCCGGATGACCTCCCGATCCGGCTCCGCATCCGGCTCCGGCGCGGTCTCGGGCGCGGTCTCGGGCGCGGACCCAGGCCGAGGCTCGGGCCCGGAGATCTCCGCGGTGTACCCGGCACGTGCGACCGACTCGGTGAGCATCCCGACGGTCACGCGGGCGGGATCGCAGGTGACGGTGGCGACCTCGGTGGCGAGGTTCACCTCGGCCGACTCCACGCCGTCGACCCGGGTCAGGGCCTTCTCCACCCTGCGGACGCAGGACGCACAGGTCATCCCGCCGATGTTCAGCGTACGCACGGTCGTCGTGACCGTCATCGCTTCACCTCCTGGTTGAGGACTTCGCTGCGACGGTCGCGCGCGTCGCTTTCCCGCCGCTGACCGTCCCCTGTCCGGCTCGGGACAGGGGATGGACAGCGCCGCCCGGCATGGTCGTGCCATCCGGGCCGTACGGAGCGGTCCGCGACGTGAAGGAGTCATGATGAACCAGCTCGTCCTGTCCGTGCCGGCCATCAGCTGCGGCCACTGCGTCAAGGCGATCGCGGAGTCCGTCGGCGAGGTGCCCGGTGTCGGTTCCGTGGCCGTCGACTTCACCGCCAAGACGGTGCTGGTCACCGGCACGGCGGACCCGGCCGCGGTGCGCACGGCCATCGCCGAGGCCGGTTACGAGGTGGCCGGATGAGCGCGGCGGCGTACGACACGCTGATCATCGGCGGGGGGCAGGCCGGGCTGGCGCTGGGATATCACCTGCGCCGCGCGGGTCTGCGGTTCGTCATCCTCGACGCGCACCAGCGGGTGGGAGACGCGTGGCGTCACCGGTGGGACTCTCTCACGCTGTTCACGCCGCGCCGGTACGACGCCCTGCCCGGCCTGCCGTTCCCGGGCGACCCCGACGGTCATCCGGGCAAGGACGAGGCCGCCGACTACCTGGAGACGTACGCCGAGCGCTTCGCCCTTCCGGTGCGGCTCGGCCGCCAGGTCACGGCCGTACGGCCGGAGGGGGAGCGGTTCCTGGTCGAGACCTCGGCCGAGACGTACACGGCGGCGCGGGTCGTGGTCGCGGTGGGGGCGTTCCACACGCCGCGCACGCCCGCCTTCGCGTCGAGCCTCGACCGAGGCGTCACCCAGCTGCACAGCAACCGGTATCGCCGTCCGGACCAGCTCCCCATGGGCGAGATCCTGGTCGTCGGCGCGGGCAACACCGGTGTGCAGATCGCCGATGAGCTGGCCGGCACCGGGCGGCGCGTCCGGCTGTCGGCCTCGTCGATGGGCCTGGCGCTGCCGCAGCGCATTCTGGGCCGTGACGTGTTCTGGTGGTTCTCCCGTCTGGGTTTCATGGACATCCGCGGCGACAGCAGGATCGGGCGCCGGGTCAGAAGCAGGGAGCTGATCATCGGGACGGACGTCAAGCGGCTGCTGCGGCGGGTGGAGCGGGTGGACCGCACCGTGGACGTCCAGGGGCGGGACGTCGTCCTCGCGGACGGCCGCCGCGTGCGACCCGACGGCGTCGTGTGGGCGACCGGTTTCCGCGCGCACTATCCCTGGCTGCACGTGCCGGTGCTGGACGAGCAGGGGGCGCCGGTGCACCGTGAGGGCGTCACGGCCTGGCCGGGGTTGTACTTCCTCGGCCTGCCCTGGCAGCGGACTCGCGGATCGTCCGTGCTCGGGTGGGTGGACCGCGACGCGCGTGCCCTGGCCGAGCGGCTGACGGCCTCCGCCAACACTCCCGGCAAGTCGCTCATCGCCCCTTAATATTGGGCAATCCCGGTGGAGTCGGGGATGACGAGGAGTGACATGCCGAACACCGCCGTGACGTTCGCGGTTCTCGGACCCACCGAGGTGCGGGCATCCGACGGCTCCGTGGCGGCGTTGCCTCCGTCCGTACGGGCACTGCTGGCCCGGCTGGCCCTGTCCTGCGGCCGCGTGGTGCCGGTGGACGCCCTGACGGACGCGTTGTGGGGCGACGAGGGTGACGACCTGCCGGCCGACGCGGCGAACGCCCTGCAGATCCGGGTGTCCAAGCTGCGCCGCGCCCTCGCCGCCGCCGGGTTGGGCACGGACGTCCTGGTCACGCAGGCTCCGGGATACCGGCTCGCCGTGCCCGCCGAGGCCGTCGACGCGCACGTGTTCGAGCGGCTGCTCGTCCGCGCGCGGGAGGAGACGGCCGCCGGGAACGTCACCGCGGCGTCGAGCCGCCTGGACGAGGCGCTGCGGCTGTGGCGGGGCCCCGCGCTGGCCGACGTCGGCCGGACGACGTGGGCGACCACGGAAAGCGCCCGGCTGGAGGAGCTGCGGCTGGGCGCGGTCGAGGACCGGATCGAGCTCCTGCTGGAGTCCGGCGGGCACAACGAGGCGATCGCCGATATCGAGCGCCTGGTGGCACTGCATCCGCTGCGGGAGCGGCTGCACCGCCTGCTGATGCTCGCGCTGTATCGCGGCGGACGGCAGGCGGAGGCGCTGGCCGCCTACCAGGCGCTGCGCCGTGGTCTCGCAGACGAGCTCGGCATCGACCCGTCGCCGGAGCTGCAGGCCCTCGCCGAGGCCATCCTCCGCCAGCAGGTCCCGGCCGCCGCCCAGCCGTCCGCCCAGCCGTCCGTCCAGCCGTCCGTCCCATCGCCCCCCGGGCCCGCCGGGCAACGAGCACCGGAAGGCGCCGAGCGGCTGCCGCGGCGGCTGACGTCGGTCATCGGCCGCCAGGACGACGTCGCGGCGGTGCTGGAACGGCTCGCCGAGGCGCGGGTGGTGACGCTGACCGGCCCGGGCGGGATGGGGAAGACGACGCTGGCGTTCGAGGTCGCACGCAGGGTGAGCGAGACGCCGGACGAGATGCCGGCCGATCGAGTGCTGCTGGTCCGCCTGGCCGCCCTGGAGCCGGGAGCCGATGTCGCCGGCGCGTTCGCCGCCGAGCTCGGCGTGGCGGCGCAGGGCACCGCGCCGGCCGACGTGGTCGAGGAGCACCTGCGGGACGGCCGCACGCTGCTCGTGGTCGACAACTGCGAGCACGTGGTGGACGACGTCGCCGTTCTCGTGGAGCGGCTGGCCGCGGCCTGCCCGCGCCTGCGCGTGCTGGCCACCAGCAGGGAGGCGCTGGCGATACCCGGCGAGGTGCAGGTCGCGGTCGGCCCGCTGGGCGACGATTCCGCCGTCCGGCTCTTCGAGGAGCGGGCCCGTGCCGTACGGCCCTCGTTCACGCTCGACGCCGGGAACGCAGCCGTGGTGGCGTCCATCTGCCGCAGGCTCGACGGCATGCCGCTCGCCATCGAGCTGGCCGCGGCCAGGGTCAAGGCGCTGTCCCCGGCCGACATCGAGGCCCGGCTGGCGGACAGGTTCTCGCTGCTGACGGCGGGACCGCGCACCGGCGAGGCGCGCCACCGCACGCTGCGCGCCACGCTCGACTGGAGCCACGACCTGCTGACGGATGCCGAGCGGCGCCTGCTGCGCCGCCTCGCGGTGTTCCGCGGCGGCTGGACCCCGGCCGCCGCGGAGGAGGTGTGCGCCTTCTCCGGAGCAGGCGGCGGCGTCGGCAGAGGAGAGGTGCTCGACCTGCTGTTCCGGCTGGTCGACCGGTCGCTCGTGGTTCCCGAACCGGCCACAGGGCGGTTCCGGCTGCTCGTCACCGTACGCGACTACGCGTGGGCCCGGCTGGAGGAGGCCGGGGAGGTCGCCGAATGCCGCGACCGTCACCTGGCCTGCTACGTGCGCCTGGCCGAGGAGAACGGGCCGTACGTACGGAACCTCACCGTCTTCACCCGGCTCTACGACGAGCACGACAACTTCCGCGCCGCCGTGGACCACGCCCTCGACCGCGGTGACGTCGAGAACGGCTTCCGGCTGGCCAACGCGCTCGTGATGTTCTGGAACTACGGCGTGCGCTACGAAGGCACGCGGGCGCTGACCGCGCTGCTGGAGACCGGTGGCGGGTCCGCGGGCGCACGGGGCCGGGCGTTGCAGGGCATCGGGCTCCTGCACGTGTACTATCCGACCCCGCACTCGGTCGCCGCCACGGAGGAGAGTCTTGCGATCTTCGAGGAGATCGGTGACGCGCGCAACGCCGCGATCTCCCGGCTCGTGATGTCCTGGGCCGGCCAGTACGGCGGGGACGCCGCGCATTACCGCGCCATGATCGAGCGGAGCAGGCGGGAACTCGGCGACTCCGACGACGG
Source organism: Microbispora hainanensis (assembly GCF_036186745.1). Taxonomy (NCBI): domain Bacteria; kingdom Bacillati; phylum Actinomycetota; class Actinomycetes; order Streptosporangiales; family Streptosporangiaceae; genus Microbispora; species Microbispora hainanensis. The sequence continues at coordinate 5,859,165 of NZ_CP108086.1, forward strand.
CTGGTGGCTGTGCATGACGGAGTATCTGGAGGCGCTGCTGGCCCTGCGCCTCGGCGACTTCGAGGACGCGGCCGTCCGGTGGCGGCGCGCCCTCGACCTGGCCAGGGCAGTCGGCGACCGCATCATCGGCAGCGCGATCCTCGCGCATCTCGGCATCGCCCTGCGCGAGTCGGGACGGCACGAGGAGGCTCTGGCCGTCCTGCGGGAGTCCGTGGACGAGGTGCGCGGCCGAAACTCCTTTCACGGGCTGACCTTCGCGCTCGTGCACACGGCCCACACCCGGCTGGACATGGACGAGGGCGACGACGCCTCGGCGCTGCTCGCCGAGGCGGACGAGGTCGCTCGCCGGGTGCGCAACCCCCGTTGCCAGGCGTGGGCTGCGTGGGGGCGGGCACGCATGGCCCGCGTGCGTGGGGACGCCGGTGCCGCCGTCCGCGAGTGCCGGGACGCGCTGGCGCTGTTGAAGGAGGGCGAGTTCCCCTGGGCCAGGGCTCGCCTCTGGTCGTTCCTGGCCGAGTGCGCGGAGGCGGCGGGCGTCCCCGACGAGGCCGCCCACGCCCGCGAGACGGCCGCCGCGCTCACGAGCTGATCACATACTGACATCCCGGTGTTCGCACCGGTCGCCCGAGAACCCCGCCGACGCCAGCGCCGCCCGCAGCTCCGCCGGGTCCACGACCCCGCGTACGCGCAGCAGGCCCCGCCCGGCGTCCACCTCGAACGAGGAGACGCCGGGAACGTCTCGTACGTGTCTGCTCAGGAGACGGACGCATCTGCGGCACAGCAGGGCCGGCACGCACACGGTCGTCTCCGCCGCCGCCCCCTGACGGCTCTGGTCTGCCATGCCGTTCAGCGTGCCGTCCCGGCCTGGCGAACGGCTGTCCGTCCGCTGTCCGGAGCTGTCCGGGTCTGTCAGGTGCCGCAGGGGACGCGCAAAGCCGGCGGCCAGCCCCCGGACAGCCCGGACCGCGACGCTCCTGACATGAACATCATCCTCCCCGTTCTTCCCGAGCTGATCCGGCTGAGGCATCACGAGCTGCTGCGGCAGGCCGAGCAGCACCGACGAACCCGGCAGGCCCGAGCCGTCCCCGCCACCCGGCGCTGGGTGCGGCGCGGCCCGCTCGACCTCCACTGATCACTCGAGGAGCACGCCATGACCATCACATCCGTGCGTACCGACGTCGCCGCGCTGGCCCGCGACGTCGTGAAGATCTACGGCCGCGGCGAGACCGCCGTCCGGGCCCTCGACGGTGCCACCCTGTCGATCCCCGCCGGGCGGTTCACCGCCGTCATGGGCCCGTCCGGGTCCGGCAAGTCCACGCTCATGCACGCCATGGCCGGTCTGGACACCGTGGACGAGGGACAGGTGCTCATCGGGGACACCGACCTCGGCCGGCTCAGCGAGCGGCAGCGCACACTGCTGCGCCGCGACCACGTGGGCTTCGTGTTCCAGAGCTTCAACCTGGTTCCCACGCTGACCGCCGCCGAGAACATCGCGCTGCCGCTGACCCTCGCCGGCCGGCGGGCCGACCAGGCGTGGATCGACGAGATCGTCGCGATGCTCGGGCTGGGCGACCGGCTGCGGCACCGCCCCGCCGAGATGTCCGGCGGACAGCGGCAACGGGTCGCCGTGGCCCGCGCGCTGGCCGCCCGCCCGCGGATCGTCTTCGCCGACGAACCGACCGGCAACCTCGACTCCCGGGCGGGGGAGGCGCTGCTCGGTTTCCTCCGCCACGCCGCCCACGAGCTGGGCCAGACCATCGTCATGGTCACCCACGACGCGAACGCCGCCGCGTACGCCGACCAGGTGGCCCACTTCGCCGACGGCCGGGTGGCCGGCGTCACCCGCAACGAGGAGAAGTGATCGCGATGTGGTACCTGATCATCCGCAACACCGTCGCTCGCCGGGGCAGACTGGCGCTGACCCTGCTCGCCGTCCTGCTCGGCGTCACCTTCGTCACCGGCAGCCTGGTGCTCACCGACACCTCACAGCGGCTGCTCGACGACCAGTTCCGTACGGCCGCCGCGGGGGTCGACCTGACCGTCCGCGACGCGGTCGCGTTCGACTCGGCGATGGGAGTGGAGGTCGAGCGCGACCCGCTGCCCGCCGAGGTCGCGGACCGCGTCCGCGCGGTGCCGGGCGTGGCCGCCGCCACCCCCGTCGTACGGGGCAAGGGACTGATCGGCGTCGGCGGGAAGACCATCGTCCCGGCGGGCCCGTCGCTGCTGCTGTCCTGGGACCCCGCACCGGTCGGCCCGTTCACCCTGCGCGCCGGACGCGCTCCGGTCACCGAGGGCGAGGTCGTGATCGACGCCGCGACCGCCCGGCGGCACCGCATCGGCCTCGGCGCCGAGGTGACCGTACGGGCCGAGCGCACGAAACGGCTCCGAGTGGTGGGGCTGGCCGGGTTCGGGCCGGGCGAGGGGCTGCCCGAGACCACGGTCGCCCTGGTCACGCTACCTGCGGCGCAGCGTCTGCTCGCCCTCGGCGGGGGCTCGTCGGAGGTCGCCGTCGTCGCGGCGGAGGGCGCGGACGTCCGGCGGCTGCGCTCCGCGGTGTCGGCCGCGCTCGGCTCCGGATATGAGGTCTCCTCCAGCCGGGACGTCGCCGCAGCCAGCGCGGCGGCGGCCAAGACGCAGATCTCCTCCCTGCAGATGATGCTGCTGGCTCTGGCGGCGGCGGCCCTGCTCGTCGGCGCGTTCCTCATCGCCAACACCTTCTCGATCGTCGTCACCCAGCGCACACGTGAGCTGGCCGTGCTGCGCGCGGCCGGGGCCACCGGCGGTCAGGTGATGCGCTCGGTGCTCGGCGAGGCGCTGCTGGTTGGGCTGGCCGCCTCCGTGGCGGGCGTGGGCCTCGGCGTCGCCTGCGCGGCGGGGCTGCGCGATCTCGCCGGCGTCTTCGGAATGACGCTGCCCGGCGGCGGGCTCGTCGTCACGCCCCGGACCTTCGCCGTCGCGTTCGTGGTCGGCGTCGGTGTCACGGTCCTGTCGGCGTTCGGGCCGGCTCGCCGCGCGGCCGCGGTGGCGCCGGTCGAGGCGATGCGGCGCTCGTCGGCCGACCATCTCTCCGGGCGGGCGGGCTGGGGCCGCACGGTCGCCGGCGCGGTTCTCACCGCGCTCGGTGCGGCCGGGCTGTCGATCGTCCTGGCCGGGCCGGGGTCGGTCGTCGTGCTCGGCGAGGCGGCGGTGAGCACCGTCGTGGGGCTGGCCCTGCTCGGACCGGCGGTCATCCCGGGCCTGGTCCGGCTGCTCGGCAGGCCGCTCGGCGTGGCCGGGGTCCCCGGACGGCTGGCGCGCGAGTCCGCCGCGCGGTCGCCCCGGCGGACCTCCGCGACCGCCCTCGCCCTGGCTTTCGGCCTGGCGCTCGTCAGCTTCACGACCGTGCTGGGGACCTCGATCAAGGAGTCGACCGCACGGTCGTACGCCGAGACGATCACCGCCGACTACGTGGTGGAGAGCGCACGCAACGAGATGCTCGGCGGGCTGCCCGCGCATGTCCATCACCACGTCAGCGAGCTGCCGCAGGTCGCCGTGGCCTCCCGGCTGCGCTACGGCCACTGGAAGGACGGGCAGTCGGTCGAGGCGCTCACCGCGGTCGACCCGGTCACGCTGCCCCGCGTGACCTCGCTCCACATGGTCGCCGGACGCCTGGACGCGGTCGCGGGCGGCGGCGTCGTCCTGGCGGCGAACGTCGCCAAGGAGCGGAACCTCAAGGTCGGCGACACCCTGGCGATGACGTTCTCCCGCACCGGCGTCCAGCGCCTCCCGGTGGTCGGCCTGCTGCGCGACCGCGACGCGCAGGCGCTGTCGACCGGCTACGTCATCTCCCTGGACACTTACGAACGGAACTACCGAGAGGACGTCGACGCGAGCGTCTTCGTCAAGGTGGCCGACGGAGTGAGCGGTGCGGACGCCAAGAAGGCCATCGAACGGGCCCTGGCCGACGCCCCGACCGCGCAGGTGCGCGACCAGGCCGCGGCCGTCGCCGGGCGGAACGCGATGATCGACCAGGTCCTGGGCCTGGTGAGCGTGCTGCTGATGCTCACCGTCCTCATCGCGCTGATGGGCATCACCAACACCCTGGCCCTGTCGATCATCGAGCGGACCAGGGAGCTCGGGCTGCTGCGGGCGGTCGGCATGACCGGTGCCCAGATGCGCTGGATGATCCGCGGTGAGGCGGTCCTCGTCGCGGCCCTGGCGATCGTGGCCGGGGTCGGCCTGGGCGTCGCGTTCGCCGCGGGCACGGTCACCGCCCTGGGCCGCACGACCGAGACCACGCTCACAGTGCCGGTCGGTCCGCTCCTGCTCGTCGTCGCGGTGGCCGCACTCGCCGGCCTGCTGGCCGGGCTCTTGCCGGCCCGACGTGCCGCCAGGCTCGACGTGCTCACCGCCATCGCCACGTCCTGACGCCCCCTGAGGTGCTCCTGAAGGGCTCCTGAGGGGACTCCGCCCCGAGAGGCACTGGCGCGAAGAGGGGGTCAGCAGGCCCCAGGGCACATCGCAAATCCGGGCAAGAGGCGAACCGACGGGTAGCCGGATGGCAAGGGCCGTCGCCCGGAGGCGCTCACCACGGCGGCCTCAGCCGGTCTTCGGACCGGCCGAGGCCGCCGCGCACCGTCAGAGCAGGGTCAGCGCAGGGGGAGGAGAGGACGCGATGGCGTCCGCCGGGGAGCCTCCCCAGATCGGTCTCGTGTGGTCGCCGAGCCGGTCATTCCTGCGGTGCCTCTCCGACCGTCACATCGAAGGTGGCCGTCGTCGGCAGGCTCGCCTGATCTCCGGCCCACTCGACGCGATACGAGTACTCGCCCGCCTCGGTGGGTGTATCCGTGAAGGTGAATCTTCCGTCGAAGATGACCATGCGTGGGTGCGGCAGCTCGGTGACCACGGTGCCCTCGCTGTTGATTACCGTGCGTAGGACTTTCAACGGGATGGTGGAACCCATGGGCTGACCACCCTGGAAAAGCGCACCGCTCACCTTGAGCTGTGTGCCGACGGTGCCCGTCTCCGGTCCGGACAGGGTGATCGACGACTCTGCCTTGACCAAGGTGACGGTCGCCGAAGCGGTGCTCCAGTGCACGGTCGGGCTGCCGTTCCAGATCACGTCGTATCTGATCACCCCTGCGCTTCTCGGCCCGTCTGTGAAGGTGAACGTGCCGTCCTCCGCGGTCGTCACTTCGCGGGTGATTTCGGCGCTGTCGTTCACGTGGCGGGTCACCACGAGCGGCTGCTCACCCGGAGCCGACCCGTCGGGCATCGTGAGCCGGCCGGTCAGGGTGAGGACGTCGGCCCCGGTCCCGGTGGACGGAGCCGTCAGGGTCAGCGTGGACTCCGGGAGCGCGCCGGTTTCCAGCCGCCACAGGTGCAGATGGTGAGTAGCCAGGTCCTTCCACAGGGCGAAGAGGTCGTCACCCGAGAACGTGAGACTCTGCAGGTCCATAAAAGCGCCATGGTCCCTGAGCGTGCCGGTGTAGACCGGGGTCGTCGTCGCGCTGTCGTACACGGTCACGACCAGACCTGACTTGGTCCCGCGCCCGCCCGCGACGCGAGTTCCGTCCGGGCTGACCGCGACGACCGGCGCGTAGTAGCCGGAGGACGGATCCGGGCCGTAGGCGTGGACCTCTTGCAGACTGGTCGTGTCCCAGGCGAAGTATTCGGCCGAATTGAGGAATGCCGCGATGATGGTCGAACCGTCCGGTGTGATGGCGAGGTCTCCCAGGAAGCCCGCGTGGTAGTCGTGGCCGTCGATGATGCCGCGCAGGGTGGTATGGAACGCGTTCACGTCGTACACGCTCAGGGTGGCCGGGGAGAGCGCATCGCCGACCACCAGAGTATTTCCGGCGGCGGCGACCTTGGGGCTGGCATAGGTGGCTGCCACCCGGATCAGCCGTGATCGGTGTCCGGACGCCATGTCGATGCCGACGACACCGCCATCCCATTGGTCGCATCCGTATCCCACCCAGAGCCATCTGCCCGACAACGCCAAGTTCGTCGGGCATGGGTATTCGGCCAGGCTGATCTCCCGGGTGGTGTCGAGAGTGGCGGTGTCGAGCTCCATAATCTCGTTCAAATCGCGTAGCGCCACGTACAACCGTGTGCCGTCCGGTGTGATGGCAAGGCCCTGAATGCCGGGCAGGCTGAAGCCGGCGTTGCGCGTGCCGTTGGCGTTGACGACGAGGAGTTGGTCGTCCCCGGCGATGAAGGCCTTTCCTCCGCCCGCGACCACGTCACCGCCGCTCGTGATGCCCAGGTCGGTCGTGATGCCGGCGGCCGAGGCGGCCGGTGCCTGCACGACGAAAAGGCCGGCGGTCACCGCCAAAGCGGTTGCGAGGCAGGCCAGCAGCCGGGTGATTGACGACTTATGGAATCCGCCGCTCTCTTCGCGGGGCGACGAGCGCCCAGAAATTCCTGATTCCGATGTGCTGGAACGACTGGGACGTTTCGGACCTGAGTTGGCTCAATTTAGTGCGCACCTTCGGGGCTGCGGATCCGCTTGAGGGCGTTGCGTAGGTCGGTGGGCAGAGGGTCGGCGGCGGTCAGGACGTGGTTGCCGGCTTGGATTCGGACGGTGCGATACGGAACTTAAATGGGTCTTGTCGGTGAGCTGACGAGGGCTGATCTGGTCTGTATGACCAGGGTGTGCGGTATGCCCAAGGCGGCGGCTTCACCCCCCAGGAGCAGCGGCGCCGCGAGGAGGTACGGCTGAGCGCAGCCGTGATGTTCGAGCAGGGGGTCACGAACGCGGCGTTAGCCCGGACGTTGCGGGTCACTCAGCGGTCGGTGGAGCGGTGGCGGCGCGCCTGGCGCGAGGGTGGCACGGCGGCGCTGGCCTCAGCAGGCCCGCACGCGCTGCCCCGGCTCAGCCCGGCGCAGTTCGCCCGGCTGGAGGCCGAGCTGGAACGCGGTCCGCTGGCGCACGGGTTCGCCGACCAGCGCTGGACGCTGATGCGGATCAAGACGCTGATCGGCAGGATGTTCCACCTCGGCTACACCGTTCAGGGGGTGTGGTACCTGCTGCGGCGTAACGGCTGGTCGTGCCAGCGCCCCGCCCGCCGGGCGATCGAGCGGGACGAGGCCGCGATCGAGGTGTGGAAGAAGGAGGTCTGGCCGCAGGTGGAAGATCCGCGGCGGCCGACGGCGCCTGGATCTGCTTCGAAGACGAAGCCGGTCAAGGGCTGAGGCCGCCTCGCGCACGAACGTGGGGCCGGCGCGGGCACACGCCGGTGGTACACGTCCGCGGGCGCGGAAGCGGACGGGTGAACATCGCCGCCCTGGTCTGCTACAAACCCGGCGAACGCTCCCGGCTGATCTACCGCCTGCACGTCTACCGCGGCCGCAAAGGCGAGCCCAAGACCTTCGGCTGGATGGACTACCGCGACCTGATCCTTCATGCCCACGCCCAGCTCGGCGCCCCGATCGTGCTGGTCTGGGACAACCTCAACCTGCACCTAGTGCCCGGGATGAAGACCTTCGCCGCCGAGCACGCCGACTGGCTCACCATCGTCCAGCTCCCCGCCTACGCCCCCGACCTCAACCCCACCGAGGGCATCTGGTCCCTGCTCAAACGCGGCGCCCTGGCCAACCTCGCCGCCGCCGACCTGCCCCAGCTCGTCCGCGTCATCAAGCGCGCCCTGAAGAAGATCCAGTACCGGGCCCACCTCATCGACGGATGCCTCCCACCGACCGGCCTGACCATGAGAACGGGAGGCGACATCACGAATTAAAGGTCAGTAGCGGCGGGTGGTGCGGACGAACTTCTTGATCGACCATCCGGTCCGTGCCTCGATCCACCGGCCGACCGCCAGGGCGGCGAACACGATCGTCAGGTGCGCGTCGATGGACTCGCGTTTGTGGTGGTAGATCGGCCGTGCTTTGAGGTCGTGCTTGCTCATCCGGAAGGACTTTTCGATCTCGAACAGCCGATGGTAGGAGCTGATGACGAACTCGGCGGTGATGGGCGTCCCGTCCGGGCAGGCGGCGAGATTGGTGATGTAGCCCTTGAGCCCGGCCAGGGCCTTGGCCTTGTCCACCAGCTCGGTGTTGACGCTCTTGGTAGCGCCGGACAGCCTGATGAACCGGTTGCGCTTGACCGGCGCCTGCCCGTCGACGGCGCGCTGGGCCTTGGCGACCTGCTCGTCGATGCCGCGCAGGGTGCGCCGGGCCCGCTCTGCCCGGTACTGGTAGTAGATCATCTGGTCGCGGCGGGGCCGGCTCGATCCCGACGGCCAGGGCTGGATGAAGATGTGCCCGTCGGGGATCGGGGTGCCGGGGTGCTCGCGCCGCCACTGCTTGACCACATACGGCACCTCGGGGATCTTCATGCCGAGGATGAACGACAGCCCAGCGGCTTCGATGGCCTGCTTGTTCGCCTCGGAGATCATCCCGGCGTCGGCCACGATCGTGACGTCCGGCAGGTGGTGGGCCGCCATGAACCCTTCGATCACCGGGAGCATGGTGTGGGTCTCGGCCTTGTTGCCCTCGAAGGCGGTCACCATGAGCGGGAACCCGGAGGAGTCGGTGAGCAGCCCGATCGTGATCTGCGGGTCCAGGCGGCGTTCCTTGGAAAAGCCCGGCTCGCGGAACCCATCCCCGGCGTCGGTCTCGAAGTACAAGGTTGACACGTCGTAGAGGACCAGGCTGGCCGGCCCGAGGCGGGTGTGGGCCGCGCATGCACCGGCCAGGGCCTGGCGCCACTGCGGTGCGGCGTAGTCCGGCAGGCGGCGCTTCACCGTGGCATACGACACCGCATCGATCCCGGCCTCGCCGAGCACGCGCAGGCTGTCGTGCTTGCTCGTCGGTTCGATCACCCGCGCGAGCACCAGCTGCCGGAACACCTCATCGCCCCCGGCCGCGGCAGCAAACCCCAGCGTGTCGTAGGCGCGGGACAGCGCGTCCCACAGGTGTTCCATCCGCGAGCTGACGATCTCCAGCGGCCCGCCCGCCATCGGCCCATCGTCCAGCCCCAGGTCCAGTTCCTGCTGGCCGGCGGCCAGCCGCTGACGCGCCACCGCCCTGAGCGTCTCCAACTCGGCGTCGTCGTGCGCCGACCCGATGTGCTCGATCTCCCGCGATCCGCGGCGGGAGGAGTAGACGATCTGCACCGCCCGGGCGCCTGAGGCCGTCTTCACCGTCCGCACGTACGGAGACACGGCCACCAGGGTAGAGACATGATCGATTTAGTGCGCACTTTTCGCCGTTCCCGACGGGGAACCACGAGGTCAACGCCTCGCGCTCAGCGACAATCTTGAAACGTGAGCCAAGTCAGGTTGACGACGAGGAGTTGGTCGTCCCCGGCGATGAAGGCCTTTCCTCCGCCCGCGACCACGTCACCGCCGCTCGTGATGCCCAGGTCGGTCGTGATGCCGGCGGCCGAGGCGGCCGGTGCCTGCACGACGAAAAGGCCGGCGGTCACCGCCAAAGCGGTTGCGAGGCAGGCCAGCAGCCGGGTGATTGACGACTTATGGAATCCGCCGCTCTCTTCGCGGGGCGACGAGCGCCCAGAAATTCCTGATTCCGATGTGCTGGAACGACTGGGACGTTTCGGAGGGAAAGTGATGATCACGAAAGTGATCTAGTCATGTCCATCCCGATCACGTCAAGGCGATTTCGCCTCGTACGCAGGCGTATTCGTGCGTTTACGACCCGCCGGGCGTATCCATTTCAGGGATGGCCGTTTGGGAGAGCACGTCGAGGATGCGTCGGGGCGTGTCCACAACGGCGATGAGGCCGGGATCGACGAACTCGGCCGCGTCGCCGAAACCCCAGGTGACGGCGATGCTCCGCACCCGGCAGGCGGCCGCGCCGGCGACGTCCTCCATGCGGTCGCCGATCATGACGGCGGCCTCGGGTGGAGCGCCGAGGACGTCGAGCGCGTGCCGGATGACGTCGGCCTTGTGCCGTCGTGACCCGTCGAGCGTCGCACCGGCGACGTACGTGAAGAAGCCGTCGAGCCCGAAGTGCACAAGGATCTTCTCGGCGTAGACGGCCGGTTTCGAGGTCGCCACCGCCAGGGTCCAGCCGCCGGCGACGAGCGCCTCCAGCACGGCGGGGATTCCCTCGATGACCTCGTTCTCGTACATCCCGTCGGTGTAGCGCTCCCGGTAGGCGCGCACCGCGTCGTCGACACGCTCCGGCGGCACGCCGAGCATGAGGAAGCCTTCCTGGAGGGGAGGGCCGATCATGGCGCGGAGCCGCTCGTGCTCCGCCTCCGGGACCCCGACGGCGGAAAGGGCGTGCCGCAGCGAGGCGACGATGCCGGTCTCGGGGTCGGTCAGCGTGCCGTCGAGGTCGAAGAGGCAGTATCGGGTCACGGCCGTCCGTTCGGGGTCGGTGGTCAGGCGAGCACGGCGTCGAGCAGCAAGGATCCGGCGCCGAGCAGGGCGGCGTCGGGTCCCGACCGCGTGGTGGAGATCTCCAGGTCGCGGGTGGCCAGCGGCAGGCACCGCTCGTACACGGCCGCGCGGATCGACGCGATCAGCGGCTCGGCCGGCGACAGGCTGCCGCCGACCACGATCGCGTCGGGGTTGATGAAGTTGACCAGCACGGTCAGCACCTCGCCGATGAGCCGCCCGGCGTTGCGGACGAGGGCGGTGGCCTCGGGCACCCCGTCCTCGACCAGCGCGACGACGTCGGACGGCCGCCGCACCTCGATGCCCTGCTCGTTGAGCACGCTCATGAGGGCCGCACCGCTGGCGTAGGCCTCAAGGCAGTCGTCGTGCCCGCAGGAGCAGGTGACCGACGAGTCGCTCCTGACCCGCACGTGGCTGATGTCGCCGGCGGCGCCCCGCCCCCGATGGAGGGTGCCGTTCACGATCACGCCGCAGCCGATGCCGCTGCCGGCCTTGAGCACCATCAGCGTCTCGCACTTCGGCCACGCCCTGGCCTCGCCGGCCGCCATGAGGTTGGCGTCGTTCTCCACGAGCACCGGCAGGTCGAAGTGCGCGCCGAGGCGCTCGGCGACGGGGAAGTTGTTCCAGCCGGGCATGCGCGAGGGTGCGACGACCCGGCCGGTCGCCGGGTCCACGGGACCGGGGATGCCCGTGCCGACCCCGCGCAGCGGGACCCCGGGCGGGCCGTGCGCGGCCAGCAGGTCCTCGAACGCGGCGGCCATCCAGTCGATGGTCGCCTCGGGGCCGTCCGCGATCTCGCAGGGGCGCTCCTCGACCACCAGCGGGGTGCCGCTGAGGTCGAGGAGGCCGAGGCGCGCGTGGTGGGCGCCCAGGTCGGCGACCGCGAGCAGTCCCGCGCTGGGGCTGAGCCGCAGCCGGCGTGGGCGCCGGCCGCCGCGGGAGGTGCCCGCGCCCTCCTCCACCAGCAGCCCGCTGCCGATCAGCTCTTCGACGCGCAACGAGACGCTGGAGGCCGCCAGGCCGGACAGGCGGGCGAGTTCCGCCCGCGACTCGGCGTGGCCGGCGGCGACGAGGCGCAGGAGGTCGCCCTGCGCCCCCCGCACCGGCAACCTCTCTTTGCCTGGCATAGGGGTAAGAGATACCACGGTGTGACTTTGTCCGCCAACGCGTTGACTTCGCCCAGAATCATCCATTACGGTCCGCCATAACTTCGATTTCGAAGGAAGATGGCGATGATTCGGGTACGAGGCCTCAACAAGTGGTTCGGTGACCACCACGTGCTGCACGACGTCGATCTCGACGTGGCGCGCGGCGAGGTCGTGGTGGTGATCGGGCCCTCCGGGTCCGGCAAGTCGACGCTGTGCCGGTGCCTCAACCGGCTGGAGGCGGCCGACTCGGGCGAGGTCCTCGTGGACGGCGTCCCCGTGCCCGCCGAGGGCCGCGCGCTGGCCCGGCTGCGGGCCGACGTGGGGATGGTCTTCCAGAACTTCAACCTCTTCCAGCACAAGACCGTGCTGGAGAACGTGATGCTCGCGCCGATGAAGGTGCGCGGCGTGAGCCGCGCCGAGGCCGAGCGGACCGCCCACGAGCTGCTGGCCAGGGTGGGCATCGCCGAGCAGGCGGGCAAGCAGCCCGCCCGGCTGTCGGGCGGTCAGCAGCAGCGCGCGGCCATCGCCCGCGCGCTGGCCATGCGGCCGAAGGTCATGCTCTTCGACGAGCCCACCTCGGCGCTCGACCCGGAGATGGTCGGCGAGGTCCTCGACGTGATGACGGGCCTGGCCGCCGACGGCATGACCATGGTCGTCGTCACCCACGAGATGGGCTTCGCGCGCCGCGCGGCCGACCGCGTGGTCTTCATGGACGGCGGCCGGATCGTCGAGACGGGGGAGCCGAACGCCTTCTTCGACTCCCCTCGGACCGATCGGGCCAGGGACTTCCTGGCCAAGGTACTCACGCACTGATCGCAAAGGATGGTGGACCCCGATGGTGTCCATTAAGCGGGTGGCCGCTGTCGCCGCCGTGGCGATGGCCGGCCTGACGGCCTGTGCCGGGACGGACTCGGCGAGCTCCGCCGTGCCGGGCGCGGCCCCGAGTGAGGGCGGCGGGAGCGGCGTGATCGCCAAGGCTCCGGTGGCCGCCGCCGCGGACATCCTGCCCGGCTCGACGATGGAGAAGATCAAGCAGCGCGGCGAGCTCATCGTCGGCGGCTCGCTCGACGCGCCGCTGCTGTCCCAGCAGAACCCGGCCACCGGCGAGGTGGAGGGCTTCGACGCCGACCTCGGCAAGGCGCTGGCCAAGTACATCATCGGGCAGCCGAAGGTCAAGATCGTCAACTCGGCGTCCGAGACCCGCGAGGCGCTGCTGAGCAACGGCACCGTCGACGTGGTCTTCCAGACCTACACGATCACGCCGGAGCGGGCCGAGCAGGTCGCCTTCGCCGGGCCCTACTACTCCTCGGGCCTGTCCATCGCGGTCAAGAAGGGCACGACGGGGATCTCCTCGCCGCAGGACCTGAACGGCAAGACCGTCATCGCCGGGGCCAACACCCCCGCGATCCCCGAGATCAAGAAGCTCGCTCCGCAGGCGAAGATCATCACCTTCGGCGGCGACCCCGAGTGCGTCCAGGCGCTCAAGCAGGACCGCGGCGTGGCCTACGTGCAGGACGAGACGCTGCTCGTCGCCGACGCCAAGAAGGACCCCGAGCTGGAGATCGTCACCAAGCCGTTCACCCAGGACCCGTACGGCATCGGGCTCAAGCACGGCGACGACCAGTTCAAGTCGTTCGTCAACGACTGGCTGAAGAAGATCCAGGCCGACGGCGTCTGGCAGGACATCTGGAAGAACTCCCTCGGCACGGTCGTGCAGGGTGAGGCCCCCACGCCGCCCGAGATCGGCTCGGTGCCGGGTTCCTGATGTCGGCACTGCTTGATCACCTGCCCGAGTTCTGGCAGGGGCTGGTCGTGACCCTCCAGATGACCGCGGCGTCCTTCGTGGGCGCCGCGGTCGTGGGGCTCGTGATCGTGGCGATGCGGGTCGGGCCGGTCCCGGTGCTGCGCGCGGTCGCGACGGTCTACGTCGAGACCCTGCAGAACCTCCCGCTGCTCGTGCTGCTCGTGCTCGCGGTCTTCGGCCTGCCCGAGATCGGGCTCAAGGCCGGCCTGACCACCACGGCCATCGTGGTGATCGCGCTGTACGAGGGCGCCTACATCGCCGAGGCCCTCCGTTCGGGCGTCAACGCGATCTCCGCCGGTCAGGGCGAGGCGGCCCGCGCCCTGGGGCTGACGTTCGGCCAGTCGCTGCGCCACGTCGTGCTGCCCCAGGCGCTGCGGACCGTCGTGCAGCCGATCGGCAACATCTTCATCGCGCTCACGATGAACACCTCGCTCGCGGCGGCCGTGGGCGTGGTCGAGCTGACCGCCGCCGCCAACCGGGTGAACCTGCTGGAGGCGCAGCCCATCCCGATCTTCGTGGGGGCGGGCCTGGCGTACGCCGCGATCGCCGCCTGCGCCGGGTTCGTGACCGGGCGGCTCGAACGGCGGCTGGCGGTGGCGCGATGAGCAACCTGCTGTTCGACGAGCCGGGCCCGCGCGCCCGCCGTCGCATCCGCCTCGCCACCATCGCGGGCGTGCTGGTGCTGCTCGCCCTGCTGGCCCTGGCCCTGCGCCAGTTCGCCGCCAACGGGCAGCTCGCCGCCGAGCGCTGGCAGCCGTACGCGACCTGGCCGATGTGGCGCTACCTGCTCGGCGGGCTGTGGTCCACCGCGCTGGCCGCCGTCGTGGCCGCCGCGCTCTCGATGGCGGCCGGGATCGCCCTCGCGCTCGGACGGCTGTCGCGGCGCCGGGCGATCCGCCTGCCGTCCGCCGCGTACGTCGAGGCCGTGCGGACCATCCCGGCCCTGCTGCTGGTCTACCTCGTGCTGTTCGCGCTGCCGAGATATGGCCTCGACCTGCCGCTGTTCTGGAAGCTCGTGGTGCCGCTCTCCGTGTCGAACGCGGCGCTGTTCGCCGAGGTCTTCCGGGCCGGGATCATGTCCGTGGAACGGGGACAGGGCGAGGCCGCCCTCGCCCTCGGGCTCACCCAGGGGCAGTCGATGCGCCTGGTCGTGCTGCCGCAGGCGGCCCGCCGGGTGCTGCCCTCGCTGGTCAGCCAGTCGGTCGGCCTGCTGAAGGACACCTCGCTCGGGTTCGTCGTCAGCTACGCCGAGCTGCTCTACAGCGGCAAGGTCCTGGCCAACTACAACGGCCTGCTCATCCAGACGTACATCGTCGTCGCGCTGGTCTACCTCGTGGTCAACGCGTCGCTGTCCGCGCTCGCCCGCTCCCTCGACCGCTCCGTGGCGGGCGGGGGCGGCCCGCGCAGGAGGAAGATCACTCGTGTCCCTCGCTGAATACGCCCCGCTCGCGGAGGTCGTGCGGTCCGGTTTCGTGGAGAGCGTCCACTTCGGCAGCGTGGTCGCGCTGTCGGCGGGCGGCGAGGTCGCCGTGGCGCGCGGCTCGGTGGACGCGCCGGTGCTGCCGCGCTCGTCGGCCAAGCCGTTCCAGGCTCTCGCCTGCCTGCTCGCCGGGGCCCACCTGCAGGGCCCCGCGCTCGCCATCGCCGCCGGCAGCCACACGGGGGAGGACTTCCACGTGCGGCTCGTTGCAGAGATGCTCGCCGAGGCCGGGCTCGGCTTCGACGACCTGCGCTGCCCGCCCGACTGGCCGGAGGACGAGGACACCCGGCAGGCCCTGATCCGGGCCGGTCTCGGACCGTCGCGGGAGCGGATGAACTGCTCCGGCAAGCACGCCGCGATGCTCGCCGCCGCCGTGGCCGCGGGCGCGCCTGCCGACGGCTACCTCGACCCCGGCCACCCCGTGCAGGAACGGGTCAGGTCGGTCGTGGAGGAGCTGTCGGGGGAGAAGGCCGCCCACGTCGCCGTCGACGGCTGCGGCGCCCCGCTGTTCGGGATCTCCCTGACCGGCCTGGCCCGCGCCGTACGCGCCATGGCCGTGTCCCCGCAGGGCACGCCGCCGCGCGCGGTCGCCGACGCCATGCGGGCCCACCCGGAGTACGTCGGCGGGACCGGCCACCTGAACACCCGCCTGATGCGGGCGCTGCCCGGCGCCGTGGTGAAGGGCGGCGCCGAGGGGGTGCTGGTCGTGGCGCTCGCCTCCGGGCACGCGGCGGCCGTCAAGGCGATCGACGGCGGCCCCCGGGCGACGACCGCGATCGCGCTCGCCGCGCTGCGGGCCGCGGGCGCCGACGTCTCGGCGGCGGCCGAGTTCACGACCGTCCCGGTGCTGGGCGGGGGAGTCCCCGTCGGCGAGATCAGTGCTGTTTTCTGAGCGGCCGCTTTCCGCGCGGCGGCTTTCGTGATGGGGGAGAGATGAGCCTGACGTACGAGATCTGCATCGACAGCACGGCCGGGGCGCTGGCCGCCGAGCGTGCGGGCGCGCACCGCGTGGAGCTGTGCGCCGCGCTGTTCGAGGGCGGCCTGACGCCCACCCTGGGCACGGTCGAGGCCACGCTCGCGGCCGTCTCGGCGATCCGGGTCCACGTGATCATCCGCCCGCGCGGCGGCGACTTCGTCTACGACGAGTACGAGGTCGCGGCCATGGTCCGCGACGTGGCGGCGGTGCGCGACGCCGGGGCGCAGGGCGTGGTGATCGGCGTGCTAACCCCGGAGGGGGAGGTGGACGTCGAGGTGGCCAAGCGGCTGATCGACGCCGCAGGCGGGCTCTCGGTCACCTTCCACCGGGCCTTCGACATGACGGCCGACCCGTTCGCCGCGCTGGAGACCCTCGCCGGCCTGGGGATCGACCGGGTGCTCACCTCCGGCCAGGACAGCTCGGCCCTGGAGGGCGCACCGCTGATCGCCGAGCTGGTGCGGCGGGCGGGCGACCGGCTGGTCGTCATGCCGGGAGGCGGCATCACCCCGCGCAACGTGAGCCGGGTGGTCGAGGCGACCGGGGCCGGGGAGGTCCACTTCGCCGCCCTGGTGGACGAGCCCAGCCCGGCCGTCCACCGCAACCCGTACCCCTTCATGGGCGGTGAGCTGCGCCAGCCCGAGTACGTCCGCCGGGTCACCTCGCCCGCGCTGGTCGCCGAGGTGATCGCCGCCACGCGCGGCTGAAGCCGGAGCCGTGATCGCGCGGCCGAAGCCGGGCCGTGACGCGGTGACCCGCGGGCAGGAGGGGTAAATCCTGGGCGGGGGGTGATGGCCGATGGGCACGCCGGAGCGCAGCCGGCCCCATCCGGGGCCCGAGGAGGGCGTGCGGCACGGCCGGTTGTCCGCCCGCCCGGTGGCCGTCGCACGGACGGCCTCCCCTCTGGAGCCGGGGGTGCACCGCCTGGACGGGCGCGCCCTGTTCGCCGTGCCGCCCTCCCCGGCGGCCGGGCCGTCCCCGCTCGCCGTCGTGCTGCACGGCGCGGGCGGCACGGCGGAGGAGGCGCTGGAGTGGCTGCTTCCCCACGCGTCGGAGCTCGGCGTGCTGCTGCTCGCGCCGCAGGCCGTCTCCGCCACCTGGGACGTCATCGTCGGCGGATACGGCGCGGACGTCTCCAGGATCGACGCCGCGCTGGAGGAGGCGTTCGCCCGTGCGCCGGTCGCGGTCGGCAAGGTGGCCGTGGCCGGTTTCTCCGACGGCGCCTCCTACGCCCTGTCGCTGGGGCCGGCCAACGGCGACCTGTTCGGGGCCGTGCTCGCGTTCTCCCCGGGGTTCATGGTGCCGATGATCCGGCACGGCCGTCCCCGGATCTTCGTCTCGCACGGCGTCTCCGACCGCGTGCTGCCGATCGGCGAATGCAGCAGGCGGCTCGTCCCCGAGCTGCGGGAGAGCGGCTACGAGGTGACGTACGAGGAGTTCCGCGGCGGGCACCAGGTGCCGCCGGAGATCGCGGCCGCGGCCGTCCGCTGGTGGACCGGAGGTTCACAGCCCTAATTCTATGTAGGTAAAGTGGGTTTTAGGCTATGATGCGGCCATGGGAGCATTGCTCGATCTCGTGCAACTGCGAACTTTCGTGGCCATCGCCGAGTGCGGCGGCTTCGGGCGGGCCGCATCCGCCCTGCGGACCAGTCAGCCGACGGTAAGCCAGCATGTCCGGTCGCTGGAACGCGTCATCGGGCAGCCTCTGGTCGAGCGGACCGGCCGGTCGACCCGCTTCACGCTCGCGGGCGAGGCGCTGCTGGTTGAGGCGCGGCGGCTGCTCGCCGTGCACGACGAGGCGATGGGCCGCCTCGGCGCCGAGCGCCGGGCCGCCCTGAGCGTGGGCGCGGTCGAGCACGCGGGATGCGGGGCGCTGCCCGACCTCCTGGGCGCCCTGATGGCCGCGCTCCCGGCGCAGGACGTCGTGTTCAGGCTGGACCGCAGCACCACGCTGGCGGAGGCCACCATGCGCGGCACGCTCGACATGGCGCTGATCCTCGGTGTGGTGCCGAATGCCGGAGGCAGGCAGGTCGCCACGCTGCCGCTGCGCTGGCTCGGCGCCCCGGGCTGGTTCCTCCCGCAGCCGGACCGCCCGGTGCCGCTGGTCGCCTTCCAGGAGCCGTGCTCGCTCCGCGCGCAGGCCGTACGCGTGCTGGAGCGTCTCGGCTGGTCCGTACGCATCACGACGGAGGCCACCAACCTCGAAGGGGTGCTGGCGGCGGCCCGCGCGCGCCTCGGCCTCGCCCTGCTGCCCACCGCGTACGGCGTTCCGGACGGCCTGGAGGAGATCGCGCCGCTTCCTCGGCAGGAGGCCATCGGGCTGCGCCTGGTGAGCCGGCAGGGGCTGGACCCGGCGATCGGGGAGCGGGCGGGCGAGGCCCTCGAAGCGTTCTTCTCGTCCGTCACGCGTTTGTCCGGATCGCGTTCCGAACAGGTTTCCATTGGAAATTCGAATTGATATCGATCGGCGTTTACAATCGGTCGCGATAATGATGCTTTCATATTGACCGGCCCGCTCGGATATGGTGTGATCTAGCCGCCGCTCGAAAATTCGATTTCGCTGGCGGTCGTTTTCCGGGTCTCCGGGGTTCGGGCCGGCCAATGCGGAGGGCCTGTACGAAGGGCCGGTGCAGAGGCCGGCGCGGAGGGCGAGTGCGGCGGGGTGGTGCGGTCCCGCCGCACCACCCCGTCTCCGGCGCTTCCGCACGCCCGTATCCCCGTGGTGTCCCCTTGTGCCCCATTGCGCGACAGAGAAGGTTCCGCCATGTCACTGAGCGACGACACCGCCACCCGCGTCGACGACGGGCCGGTCAGGAAGAGGCGCAGCCTGCGCTCCAGACGCCCGGCCGTCCTGGGGGCGGTCCTGGCGGTGATCGCCGTCGCCGCAGTCGTCCTGGTCGTCTCGGCAGGCGGCGGGGACGAGCGGCCGGCCGTCCGGGCCGCGGGCGGAGGCCCGGTGGCAGGCGGCACCCTCACCTACGCCCTGGCCGGCACGCAGGTGTCGCTCGACCCGGCCGTCGCGGCCACCGCGGTGACCGGCCTGATCGACCGCAACATCTTCGACTCGCTGGTCGCGCAGACCGGTCCGGACACCTTCGCGCCCTGGCTCGCCACCAAGTGGACCGTGTCCGGCGACGGGAAGACCTACACGTTCACGCTCAGGGAGGGCGTCACCTTCCACGACGGCACGCCGTTCACCGCCGAGGCCGTGAAGGCGAGCCTCGACCACGTCGTGGACCCGGCGACCAAGTCGGCCTACGCCGCCTCGCTGATCGCGCCGTACGAGAAGTCGCGGGTGGTGAGCGACCATGTCGTCGAGGTGACGCTGAAGCGGCCGTTCACCCCGTTCCTACAGGCGCTGTCGGTGCCGTACCTGGGCATCCAGAGTCCGGCGGCGCTCGCGAAGCCCGTCGCGGACTACCGGCCGGTCGGCACCGGACCGTTCTCCTACGTCTCCTGGGAGAAGGACAAGCGCGTCACGCTGCGCAAGAACGCCGGTTATGCCTCGCCGCCCGCCGGCGCGTCCCATGAGGGCGCGGCCTACCTCGACACCCTGGTGTTCGAGTTCGTCCCCGAGGACGCCACCCGGTGGGGCGCCCTCACGAGCGGGCAGGTGCAGGCGATCGCCGGCGTCCCTCCGGTGAACGCGGGAAAGCTGCGGTCCCTCCCCGGGTTCGCGCTGAATTCCCAGGAGACGCCGGGCCTGAATTACAACCTCTATCTGAACCAGACCCGCGGGCCGCTGCGGGACGTGCGGGTGCGGCGCGCCCTTTCGGCCGCCGTGAACGTCGAGGAACTCGTGCGCAACATTTATTTCGGGCATTTCCCGGTCGCGCGCAATCCGCTCAGCCGCACCACCGCGTCGTACGACCCGACGGCCGAGAGCGAACTGGCGTCGTACGACCCGGACGCGGCGAGGCGGCTGCTCGACGAGGCGGGCTGGACGAAGACGGACGCCGACGGCTACCGCGTCAAGGACGGCAAGACCCTCACCCTCGTCTGGCCCTACTGGGCGGAGGGCAACAAGGAGCAGCGCGACGTTCTCGCCGAGGGCATCCAGGCGCAGGCCAAGCAGGTCGGCATCAAGATCGAACGGCCGGCCGTGGACACCGGGGCCTTCGTCGCCAAGTACCTCATCGGGGGCGGCTACGACCTGGTGGACGTCAGCTTCGCCCGGCCCACGCCCGACGTGCTGCGCTTCGCGTTCGCCTCGGGCAACACCTACGCCAAGGCCGGCGGCAACGTCGCGCTGGTGGACTCGCCGCAGATCGACAGGTGGGTGGAGGAGGCGGCGGAGACATCCGACCCGGCCACGGCGGACAAGGATTACGCCGCCGTGCAGCGCGAGGTGCTCCGGCAGGCGTACGTGCTGCCGCTCTACACTCCCGTGCAGCTCACCGCCTTCTCGGCGAAGGTGCGCGGCGTCGCCTTCGACGCCCAGACCTACCCGGTCTTCCACAGCGCCTGGCTGGGGGACTGATCCCGGTGGCTCCGCTGGCCATCCGGCTGGCCCGCAGGCTGGCGCTGACCCTGTTCGTGCTGTGGGGCGCGGCGACGCTGGCCTTCGCCGGCATGCGGCTGGTGCCGGGCGACCCCGCCCGGATCATCGCGGGCGGGGTCCAGGCCAACGCCACTCCCGAGGTGCTCGACGCCATCCGCGACCAGTACGGCCTGCGCGAGCCGGTCGGCGTGCAGTACGTCCTGTTCCTCGGCCGCCTCCTGCGTGCCGACCTCGGCGGCTCCTACCAGCTCGGCCGGCCGGTGAGCAGCGTGATCGGCGAGCAGCTCGGCTCCACCCTGTCGCTCGCGACGGGGGCGGCGGTCCTCGGCTTCTGCCTCGCGGTCGCGCTGGCCCTGCTCACGGCCGGCAGGCCGCGCGCACGGGCGATCTCCCGGGTCCTGGAGTTCTGCTCGATCTCGACGCCGAACTTCTGGATCGGCATCCTGCTGCTGGCCGCCTTCTCCTTCCGCCTGCGCTGGTTCCCCGTGCTCGGCGACGAGGGAGCGGCCGCGCTGGTGCTTCCGTGCGCGGCGCTCGCGCTGCCCATCGCCGGCGTGCTGGCCCAGGTGACCAGGGAGGGGCTCGAACGCGCTCTCGACCAGCCGTTCGCCCTGACCGCCAGGTCGAGGGGCGCCACCGAGAACCGCATCCGCGCGCGCCACGCGCTGCGGCACGCCGCGCTGCCGGTGCTCACGCTCTCCGGCTGGGTGCTCGGCGAGCTCCTCGCCGGGACCGTCGTCGTGGAGACCGTCTTCGCCCGCCAGGGCCTCGGCCACGTCGTGGTGGCGGCGGTGCGCGGCCGGGACTTTCCCGTCGTGACCGGCGTGGTCGTGCTCTCCGCGCTCACGTTCTCGCTGATCAACATCGGGCTCGACCTGCTCTACGGGCTGGTCGACCCCCGCGTCCGGGAGGCCGCCGCATGACCGCCCCGGCCTCGTACGGCCCGGCGGCGCTCCCGCGCCTGCGGGTGGGGGCCGCGCAGGCCGGCGTGGCGCTGGCCGCCGCGTTCTTCGCGCTCGTCTGCCTCGCCGCTCTCGCCCCCGGCCTGTTCGCCCACGGCCCTGACCAGGTGAACCCGGCCCTCGCGCTGCGCGACCCGATGCCGGGCCACCCGCTCGGCACCGACCAGCTCGGCCGCGACGTGCTGGCCCGGCTGGTCTTCGGTGCCCGGCCGTCGCTGCTGGTCGGCGTCGGCTCGACGCTGCTGGCCGGGCTCGCCGGCTCCGCCTGGGGCCTGCTGGCGGCGCTGGGCGGCCGCCTCGTGGGCGAGGCGGCCATGCGGCTGGCCGACGTGCTGCTGTCGTTCCCGGCCATCCTGATGGCCCTGCTCGTCGTGGCCGTCCTCGGGCCGGGCACACGCAACGCCGTCCTGGCCATCACGGTGGCGCTCGCGCCGGGCTTCGCCCGAGTCGTCCGCGCGCAGGCGCTCGTGGTCCGCGGCTCGGCGTACGTGCGGGCCGCGGTCAACCTGGGGCTGACGCCGGGGAGGATCCTGCTGCGGCACATCGCGCCCAACGTCGTCGCGCCGCTGCTGATCCTGGCCACGATCAACGTGGGCACCGCGCTCATCGCCGGTGCCTCGCTGAGCTTCCTCGGGCTAGGTCCGCAGCCGCCCGCCCCCGAGTGGGGGGCGATGCTCGCGCAGGCACGCGACTACCTCGACGCGAGCTGGACCCTGGCCCTGTTCCCGGGGGCCGCCATCACGCTGACCGTCATGTCCGCCACCGTCGTGGGGCGGGCCCTGCAGGCCCGTTACGAAGGGCGGGAGGCCGGATGACCGAGGCACCCCTGCTAGAGGTCGCCGGGCTGTCGGTGGACTTCGCCACCCGGCGCGGCGTGGTCCGGGCCGTACGAGACGTCGACCTGTCCCTGCGTGCGGGGGAGTGCCTCGCGGTCGTGGGCGAGTCGGGCTCGGGCAAGAGCGTCACCGCCCGGGCGCTGCTCGGTCTCGCCGGCACGGGCGCGCGGGTGCGGGCGCGGACGCTGTCCTTCGAGGGGCGCGACTTGCGCCGGCTGAGCGGCCGCGAGTGGCGGCGGCTGCGCGGGCGTCGCATCGGCTACGTCCTGCAGGACGCGCTGACCTCGCTCGACCCGCTTCGCCGGGTCGGGCACGAGGTGGCGGAGGCACTGGAGGTGCACGGCCTGGCGGACCGCGACGACCTCGACGACCAGGTGATCGGGCTGCTCGCGGAGGCGGGCGTGCCCGATCCCGACGTGCGGTTCCTGCAGTATCCGCACGAGCTGTCCGGCGGCCTGCGGCAACGGGCGCTGATCGCCTCCGCGATCGCCGCCCGGCCGTCGCTGCTGGTCGCGGACGAGCCCACCACGGCCCTCGACGTCACCGTGCAGGCGCAGGTGCTCGACCTGCTCAGGGCACGCGTGCGGGCGGGCACGGCGGTGCTGCTCATCAGCCACGACCTGGCGGTCGTGGCCCGGCTCGCCGACCAGGTCTCCGTCATCTACGCCGGGCTCGTCGTGGAACGGGGACCGGCGGACGCGCTGCTGCGGGCCCCCGCCCATCCCTACACCGCCGACCTGCTGGCCGCCGTGCCCGCCGTGGACGGTCCGGCGCGGGAGCTGCCCCTCGTCCGCACCGGCCCTCCCGCCGCCGGCGGCTGCCCGTACGCGCCGCGCTGCGCGCTGGCCGACGACCGCTGCCGTGCCGAGCCGCCGCCGCCCGTGCCGTACGGGCCGGGCCGGGAGGTCCGCTGCTTCCACGCGGACCGGGAACGGCCCGTCCCCGCTTCAGGTGCGGCGGCGGCGCCGCCCCGGGTGAAGGACCACGCGGTCGTCTCGGTGCGGGGGGTGACCAAGCGGTACCGCTCCCCGGGCGGCTCGTGGCGTACGGCGGTGGACGACGTCTCATTCGACCTGCGCGCGGGCGAGGCGCTGGGCCTGGTCGGCGAGTCGGGGTCGGGCAAGAGCACCACCGCACGGATCGTGCTTGCCGAGATCGCCCCCGACGCCGGAACCGTGCTGCTGGACGGCGAGGCGTGGAGCGTGCCGCGGGAGCGCGACCGGCGCGCCCGCCGCTCTCGTATCCAGCTCGTCGACCAGGACCCGCTCAGCTCGTTCGACCCGCGGTTCACGGTCGAGCGGGTCGTCGGGGAGGCGGTGCCGGGAAGGATGTCGCGCCGCCTGCGGCGCGACCGGGTCGCCGGGCTGCTCGCCGAGGTCGGACTGGACGACGCCCTGCTGGACCGGCGCCCCGCCCAGTTGAGCGGCGGCCAGCGGCAGCGGGTGGCGATCGCGCGGGCGCTCGCCCCGCGTCCCGAGGTGATCGTCTGCGACGAACCGGTCTCGGCGCTCGACGTCACCGTCCAGGCGCAGATCCTGGCCCTGCTCGCCCGGCTGCGGCGCGAGGCCGGGGTGGCGCTGCTGTTCATCTCCCACGACCTGGGCGTCGTCCGCCAGGTCTGCGACCGGGTGGCGGTGATGAAGGACGGCGCCCTGGTCGAGACCGGCGACGTCGCGGACGTCTTCCGCGCCCCGCGTGCCGCCTACACCGCCGAGCTGCTCGCCGCCGTCCCGAGGATCGACGTGGGGTGGACGACGGAACGAGCCGCACCCGCTATGAATCTGGAGGGCCTGCCATGACCTCACCCATCCCCGGCCCGCGCGTCGTCCTCGTGACCGGCGCCGGCTCGGGCATCGGCCGGGCGACCGCCGAGCTGTACGCCGAGCGCGGCGTCGCCGTGCTCGCCGTGGACCGCGACGAGCACGCGCTCAAGGAGCTCGCCACGCTCGACCGCGTGGTGACGCTGGCCGGCGACGTGTCCCTGGAGGAGACCAACGTGGCCGCGGTCGCGCTGGCGGAGCGGGAGTTCGGCCGGCTCGACGCGGTCGTGCTCAACGCCGGCATCGGCGGCACCCGGCCCTGGGAGTCGCCCGGCGCGGTGGAGGCCGCCGACCGCATCCTCGCCGTCAACCTCCGGGGTCCGATCCTGGGCATCTGGGCCGCCGCGCCCGCGCTGCGGGCGGCGGGAGGCGGTGCGATCGTCGTCACCGCCTCCGTCGCCGGACTGCGCGGCGACCCCGGCAACTGGGCCTACAACGCCTCGAAGGGCGCGGTGATCAATCTCGTCCGCGCCGCGGCCATCGACCACGCGCCCGACGGCATCCGGGTCAACGCACTCGCCCCCGGGCTCACCTGGACGCGGATCAACGCGGGCGTCCGCCAGGACCCGGTGCTCACCGCCGAGATCGAGCGCCGAGTGCCGCTTCAGCGGTTCGCCGAGCCCCGCGAGCAGGCCGAGGCCGTCTGGTTCCTCACCTCGCCCGCCGCGTCGTACGTCACCGGGACCACGCTGGTCGTCGACGGCGGTCTCGACGCGAGCCTCGGAATCCTCCCGCTGCCGGCCGTACGCCGGTGACCCTCGCACAGAGAAGGAGACCACTCATGAGCACGACGGAGACGAGCACCACGGAGATCAACCGCGCGGTGGCCAGACGCTTCTACGAGGAGGTCGTCTCGCAGGGCCGTCTCGATGTCCTCGACGAGATCGTCGCCGACGACGCGTCGGACGCGGCCGGGCCCGCCGGGGGCGACCTGGGGCGTGCCGGATTCGTCCAGCACATCACCTGGCTGCGCTCGGCGGTCGAGGGCGTGACCGCGACCGTGACGGACACCGTCGCCGAGGGCGACCGGGTCGTCGTCTACTGGACCATCGAGGGGGTCCAGCGCGGCGAGGTGTTCGGCGCCCCGCCGAGCGGACGCCGCTTCACCGGCCAGAGCATCAGCACGATCCGGTTCCGCGACGGGCGGATCGTCGAGTACGAGGTGCTCCCCGACCGGCTGGGCATCGTGCAGCAGCTCATCGGCTGAAGCCGGAAGTGGGTCGCGGGCGCTTCCCTTCCCGCGGGCGGGGAACGCGTCCAAGCCGGACACGACCGCCTCCTGTTCGCGTGGACCCCGGGCCGATCGGTGATTCAGCGATGACGAATATGGCGCGTTACGTCGCGTTGTAGGCCCAGACGCCCGGGTCGCCGGCCAGCCCCGACACCGACGCGGTCAGCACGATCGCGCCGCCGCCCCGGGCCGCGCAGGTTGACCGCGACCATGCGGTCGAACCGCTCCACCGCGCCGGGAGCCTCCAGCGGAGGCGTGCCGCCGATGCCCGCGTTGAGCACCACTGTGCCGAGGCTCCCGAAGCGATCGAGCGTGAGGCGGACGGCCGCCTCGTTGACGGCCTCCTCCGCCACATCCCCGGCCGGCGGCACGATCCCGGGGGTCCGCGCGAGGTCGGCCGGCGGCGGCTCGGCGAGGTCGACCGCGACCACGCCGTAGCCGCGCTCGGCGAACAGCTCCGCGACCGCCCGCCCGATGGCCGCCGCCGCACCGGTGACGACGGCCGCAGGCCGTGTCACGCCGCGGGCTCCTCGATTCTGAGCGTGCCGATCCAGGCGCGGATCGCCTCCGCGGTCGTGCCCGCGTGCTCCTCCAGCGTGGTGAAATGATCGCCGGGGATGTCGACGGCATCGTGCGGCACCGGCCAGTACGCCTTCCAGCGGGCCGGGTCGTCCGCCTCGATCGTGGTACCGCGCAGCGGCTCGACGGCACGCAGCAGCAGGATCGGGGCGTCCACCGGCTTCGGCTGCCAGCCGATGAACAACCGGTTGTAGACGCCCATCGTCGTCAGCCTCGTGTCGTGGAGCGTCATGTCGAACCGGTCGATGCGTTCGAGCATGCCGCCGATCATCGCGCCCTGCCACCAGCCCATGCCGTCCTGGGCGGAGGCGTCGATCGGGTAGCTGTCGATCAGCGCCAGCCCGGCCGGCCGCAGGCCCTGCTCCTCCAGGGCCACCGTGACGGCGTGCGCCACACAGCCGCCCATGGAGCGGCCCACGACGACGAACGGCTCGTCGCCCACGCATTCGCGCAGGCCCTCGACGTTCATCTGGATCAGCGTCTCCAGCGAGTCGGGCAGCGCGTCGTCCTCCCCGTCGGTGAATCCCGGGGACGGCACCACGTACACGTTCCGGTCGTCGCGGAAGGCCTGGCCGAACCGGGAGTACTCGTGCGGCCCGGAGATCGCGCTGAGCGCGGGGAAGCAGACCACGGAGACCCGGCCGGGTCCCGTCGCCAGCCTCACCGGCGGCAGCGCGTACCGGTCCCGGTCCTGCGCACCGAAGTGGCTCCGCGCGTGCGACGCCGCCACCAGCAGTTGTGCTGCCTCGTCGTGCTTGCCCGTCTCGTGCATCCGCCGGTGCAGGGCGGCCAGACCACCGCCGGACCCCGCGTCCGTACGGCGGGCCGGTCCGGCCGGGCCGCTCGCCAGGCCGGGCAGCTCCCGGTCGAGGTACGCCGCGATGGCGCGGGGGGTGGGGTGGTCGAAGGTGAGGGTGGCGGGGAGGCGGAGGGTGGTTGTGGTGGTGAGGCGGTTGCGGAGTTCGACGGCGGTGAGGGAGTCGAGGCCGAGTTCGATGAGGGGTCGGTCGGCGGGGATGGCGGTGGGGTCGGGGTGGGTGAGGACGGTGGCGACTTCGGTGCGGACCAGGTCGAGCAGGGCCTCGGTCCGCTGGTCCGGAGTCAGTCCGTTCAGCCGGGCGGCGAGGGATGGTCCCCCGGCCGCCGCGCCGCGTAGGGCGGGGCGGGCCTGCCGTACGAGCCCGCGCAGCAGCGGCGGCGGCGTCTCGGCCGTGGCCGTGAGGGCGGCAGGGACGACCAGGGGCACGCCCGGGTCGCGGAAGGCGACGGCGTCGAACAGGGCGAGTGCGTGCGCGGCGCTGAGCGGGCTGAGCCCGGTCCGCTTGATCCGCGCGTGGTCCACCGAGGTCAGGTTGGTGGTGAGGGTGCTGGTGTGGGCCCATAGTCCCCAGGCGAGGCTGGTGGCGGGGAGGCCGGTGGTGTGGCGGTGGTGGGCGAGGGCGTCGTGGAAGGTGTTGGCGGCGGCGTAGTTGGCTTGGGCGGCGCCGCCGAGGAGGCCGCTGATGGAGGAGAAGAGGATGAAGGCGGCGAGGTTGTGGTGGCGGGTGTGGTGGTGGAGGTGGTAGGCGCCGTCGATTTTGGGGGCGAGGACGGGGTGGAGGTGGTGGGGGGTGAGGGTGGCCAGGGGGGTGTCGTGGGTGATGCCGGCGGCGTGGATGACGGCGGTGAGGGGGTGGTCGTGGGGGATGGAGTTGATGAGGGTGTGGACGGCGTGGGGGTCGGTGATGTCGGTGGCGGTGATGGTGACGTGGGCGCCGGCGGTGGTGAGGTCGGTGAGGAGTTGGTCGGCGCCGGGGGTGTTGTGGCCGCGTCGTCCGGCGAGGTGGAGGTGGCGGATGTGGTGGTGGGTGGCGAGGTGGTGGGCGAGGAGGGCGCCGATGCCGGTTAGGCCGCCGGTGATCAGGACGGTGCCGTTGGGGTCCCAGGTGTGGGGGTGGGCGGGTTCGGTGGGTTGGGTGGTGTGGGTGGTGTGGGTGGGTTGGGGGGTGTGGGGGGTGAGGCGTGGGGTGAGGTGGGTTCCGGTGCGGAGTGCGGTGTGGGGTTCGTTGTGGTGGTGGGCGGTGGCGGTGGCTTGGGGGAGGGTGGTGAGGGAGTTGGGGTGGGTGTCGTGGTCGATGAGGTGGATGCGGCCGGGGTGTTCGGTTTGTGCGGTGCGGATGAGGCCCCAGAGGGGGGCGGTGGTCAGGTCGATGGGGTCGTTGTTGTTGACGGCGACGGCGTGGTGGGTGAGCAGGAGCAGGCGGGTGTCGGCGAGGCGGTCGTCGGTCAGGTAGGTCTGCAGGGTGTGCAGGGTGTGTTCGAGCACCGCGTGCGCTGTCTCTACCGGGTTGTCGTGCGTGGTCGCGCTGGTGTTTTGTGTGTTGGGGCTGTGGGTGGGGATCGGCAGGACGATGAGGTCGGGGACTGGATCGGCGGCGTTGCCGGGGGCGTTGTCGGGGGCGTTGTCGGGGGCGGTGATGGCGTCGGTGAGGGTGGTCAGGTCTTCGTAGAAGGAGGCGGTGACGGTTTGGCGCAGTGTGTCGTAGAGCGGGCGGTCGCCGAGCACCGCCCATGCCTCGCGCGGGGCCGGCACGGGATCCAGCGGTGACCACTCCACCCGGAACAGGGTGTTCTCCTCAGCCGATCCGGAGACCTTGAGCTGCTCGGCGGAGACCAGCCTGGCGGTAAGGGTGTCGATCGAGGCGACCGGCGCGCCGGTGGGGTCGGCGGCCTGGAGCGACAGCGATCCGGAGTCGCCCAGCTTGACGCGTACCCGCAGGTCGGTGGCGCCGGTGGCGTGCAGGCGGACGCCGTTCCAGGCGAACGGCAACCGGTTCTGTCCCTCCGGCACCTCGGCAAGCCCCGCCCAGGCGGGCAGGTGGACGGCCGCGTCGAACAACGCCGGGTGCACGCCGAAGTCCGCCACGCCGGCCCGTTCGCTTTCGGGTAGGGAGACCTCGGCGAACAGTTCGTCGCCGCGCCGCCAGGCGGCGCGCAGTCCCCGGAACACCGGACCGTAGTCCAGCCCCGCCGTGGTCAGAGTCTCGTACACGCCTGCCACGTCTACAGGGGTCGCGTCCGCCGGAGGCCACGCGGTGAGGTCGAAGCCGGGCTCGGCATCGTCCTTGGCCAGTACGGCGGTGGCGTGGTGGGTCCACTCACCGTGCTCTCCCTCGGGGCGGGAGTACACGTCGAGCGTCGCCTGCCCGTCGGTGTCCGCGCCGTTCACGATCACCTGGACCCGGACCGTACGGCCGGGTTGCAGGACGAGTGGGGCGTGGAGGAGGAGTTCGTCGATGGTGGTGTGGCCGGTGTGGTCGGCGGCGTGGAGGGCGAGGTCGAGGTAGGCGGTGCCGGGGAGGATGGGGGTGGTGAAGACGGTGTGGTGGGCGAGCCAGGGGTGGGTGGTGAGGGAGAGGGTGCCGGTGTAGACGGTGGTGTGGTCGTGGGCGAGGGTGAGGGCGGCGCCGAGGAGGGGGTGGGCGGTGGTGGTGAGGCCCAGGTGTGCGGGGTCGGTGTGTGTGGTGGGTGGGGTGAGCCAGAGGTGTTCGTGTTGGAAGGCGTAGGTGGGCAGGTCGATGGTGGTGGCGTGGCGGTGGAGGGGGGTCCAGTCGACGGGGGTGCCGTGGGTGTGGGCGTGGGCGGCGGCGGTGACGGCGGTGTGGGGTTCGGGGTGGTCGCGGCGTAGGACGGGGACGGCGATCAGGTCTGGTTCGTGGTCGAGGGTTTCGCGGATGAGCCCGCTGAGGACGCCGTCGGGGCCGATTTCGATGAAGGTGGTGATGCCGTTGTCGTGCAGGGTGGTGGTGGCGTCGGTGAAGCGGACGGGGTTGCGCAGGTGGCGGGTCCAGTAGGCGGCGTCGATTTCTGAGCCGGCGGGTTGTCCGGTGAGGTCGGAGATGAAGGGGATGGTGGGGGGTGTGTAGGTCAGGTCGCTGATCGCCTGCTGGAACTGTTCCAGGATGGGGTTCATGTGGGGGGAGTGGAAGGCGTGGCTGACGGTCAGGGGGCGGACTTTGTAGCCGTGGTCGCGGAAGTGCTGGGTGAGGTGGGTGATGGTGTGGGTGTCGCCGGAGATGACGGTGGAGGTGGGGGTGTTGAGTGCGGCGATGGTGACGGTGTTGTGGTGAGGGGCGAGTTGGGGGGTGATGTGGTCTGCGGGTGCGTTGATGGCGGTCATGGCGCCGCCGGGGGGGAGGGTGTGCATGAGGCGGGCGCGGGTGGCGACGAGGGCGGCGGCGTGGGGGAGGGTGAGGATGCCGGCGGTGTGGGCGGCGGCGATGGCGCCGATGGAGTGTCCGGCGACGGCGGTGGGGGTGATGCCCCAGGTGGCCAGCAGGTGGGTGAGGGCGGTTTGCAGGGCGAACAGCGCGGGCTGGGTGTAGAGGGTCTGGTCGAGCAGGGTGGGGTCGGTGTCGCCGAGCAGTACTTCGCGTAGTGGTACGGGTGCGTGTCCGGCGAGGTGCTGGTCGAGTAGCTCGATGGTGTGGTCGAGGGTGGTGGCGAAGGCGGGGTAGGTGGCGTACAGGCCGCGTCCCATGCCGGTGTGTTGGCTGCCCTGGCCGGTGAAGACGAAGGCGAGTCCGCCGGGGCGGGCGATTCCGGTCACGATGCCGCCGGTGTTTCCGTCGGCGAGGGCGCGGGTGCGTTCCAGGAGTTCGTGGCGGGTGGTTCCGATGATGACGGCGCGGTGGTCGAAGTGGGTGCGGGTGGTGGCCAGGGAGTGGCCGACGTCGGCCGGGTCGAGGTCGGGGTGGTGGTCCAGATGATCGGCGAGCCGGGCGGCCTGGGCGTGCAGCGCCTGCTGGGATCGTGCTGAGATCACCCACGGCACCACCGGAACCGCACGATCCGCGTCCGATGTCACGGTAAGCGATGCCCGCGGTGTGGGGGTCGTGCCGGATGCCGTGTCGTCCTGGTCTGGTGCTTGTTCGAGGATGACGTGGGCGTTGGTGCCGCTGACGCCGAAGGCGGAGACGGCGGCGCGGCGGGGGTGGCCGGTTTCGGGCCAGGGGCGTGGTTCGGTGAGGAGTTGGATGGTGCCGGTGGTCCAGTCGACGTGGGGGGTGGGCTGGTCGATGTGGAGGGTTTGGGGGAGGTGTTTGTTGCGGATGGCTTGGACGGTTTTGATGATGCCGGCGACGCCGGCGGCGGCTTGTGCGTGGCCGATGTTGGATTTGAGGGAGCCGAGCCATAGGGGCTGGTCGGTGGGGCGGCCTTGTCCGTAGGTGGCCAGGAGGGCTTGGGCTTCGATGGGGTCGCCGAGGGTGGTGCCGGTGCCGTGGGCTTCGACGGCGTCGACGTCGAGGGGGCCGAGTCCGGCGTTGTCGAGGGCGTGGGTGATGACGCGTTGTTGTGAGGGGCCGTTGGGGGCGGTCAGGCCGTTGGAGGCGCCGTCTTGGTTGATGGCGGTGCCGCGGATGACGGCCAGCACGCGGTGGCCGTTTTTGCGTGCGTCCGACAGGCGTTCGACCAGTAGCAGGCCGACGCCCTCGGCCCAGCCGGTGCCGTCGGCCGACGAGGAGAACGCCTTGCACCGCCCGTCCGGCGCGAGCCCCCGCTGCCGCGAGAACTCCGTGAAGCCGATCGGGCTGGCCATCACCGTGACGCCACCCGCGAGCGCGAGGTCGCATTCCCCCGTACGCAGCGCCTGGACGGCCAGGTGCAGCGCGACCAGCGACGACGAGCAGGCGGTGTCAACGGTCACGGCCGGGCCCTCGAACCCGAAGGTGTAGGCGATGCGCCCCGACAGCACGCTGCCCAGGTTGCCGATGGCCAGGTATCCCTCCAGCTCGTCGGGCACCTGCGGCAGCCGGGAGCCGTACGTGCGGTCGGCCACCCCCGCGTACACCGCCGTGCGGCTGCCTTTGAGGGTGGTGGGGTCGATGCCGGCGCGTTCGAAGGTTTCCCAGGCGACTTCGAGGAGGAGGCGTTGCTGGGGGTCGCTGGCGAGGGCTTCGCGGCGGGAGATGCCGAAGAAGTCGGCGTCGAATCCGGCGATGTCGTCGAGGAAGCCGCCGTGGCGGGTGTAGGAGGTGCCAGGGTGGTCGGGGTCTGGGTCGTACAGGGCGTCGAGGTCCCAGCCGCGGTCGGTGGGGAACTCGGTGACGGCGTCGCGGCCCTCGGCGACCAGGTCCCACAGGTCCTCGGGGGAGGCCACCCCGCCGGGCAGACGGCAGCCCATCCCCACGATCGCGATCGGCTCGCGCGACTTCGCCTCGATCTGCCGTAGCCGCCGCTCGGCCTGCTTGGTCTCCGCGATCGAACGCTTGAGATATTCGCGCAGCTTTTCGTCGTTCGCCATCAGGAATCAGCCCCTGTCCAGGAGGTCGAAGAGTTCGTCGTCGGTGGCGGAGTCGAGGTCGAGTTCGGCGTCCGGGTCGTCGTCCTCGGCGGCCGTGTCGAAGCGCGCCAGCAGCGCGCGGAGCCGGGAGACGACCTCGCCGCGCTCGTCCGGTTCGGCGAGCAGGCTCGCTTCCAGCCGCCGCAGCGCGGTCAGCGGATCGTCCGCCGGCTTGTCCTCGCCGTCCGTCTCGGCGTCGCCCAAAGCCGTCAGGATGTGCTCGGCCACCGCGGTGGGCGAGGGGTAGTCGAAGATCAACGTGGTCGGCAGGGGCAGCCCGGTCGCCGCCCGGAGCCGGTTGCGCAGGTCGACGGCGGTCAGCGAGTCGAGACCCAGCTCCTTGAACGCCCTGGCCGGCGCGACCGCCTCGCCGTCGGAGTGCCGCAGCACCGCGGCGACCTCCGTACGGACGAGATCGAGCACGGCCTCGCGGCGCTGTGCCGGGTCGAGTCCGGCGAACCGCCGCGCGGGCGACGGCGCACCGGGGGCGGCGTCCTCCACCGAGCCGCCCACCCCGGACGTACGGGAGGCGTCGAGCCAGTAGCGGGTGCGCTGGAAGGCGTAGGTGGGCAGGTCGGCGCGGCGCGGTTCCGACCCGGCGAGGGCGACGCTCCAGTCGACCGGAACGCCCCGCACGAACGCCTCGGCGAGCGAGACGAGGAACCGTTCCGGCCCGCCCTGGTCGCGCCGCAGCGTGCCGGTGACCAGCGCCGGTGCGACGCCCGCGGCGTCGAGGGTGTCCTCGATGCTCGACGTGAGCACCGGGTGCGGGCTGATCTCGACGAACGCGCTGTGGCCACCGGCCGCCAGCGCCCGGGTGGCGGCCTCGAACCGCACCGGCCGGCGCAGGTTGGCGTACCAGTACTCCGCGTCGAGCTCCTCGGGGCCGACCCAGTCACCGGTGACGGTCGACAGCATCGGCACGGTCAGCTCCCGGGGAGCGACGGGGGACAGCGCCTTGACGATCTCTTCCTCGATCAGCTCCACCCGGGCGGAGTGCGACGCGTAGTCGACCGAGATCCGCCGGTTGCGCACCCCCTCGGCGTCGAGCGCGGCCAGCAGCTCCGTCAGGGCGCCCGCTTCGCCCGACACGACCACGCTGCCCGGCCCGTTGACCACCCCGACCGACAGCCGCCCGTCCCAGGCCGCGATCCGGGCCTCGGCCTCCTCCAGGGGCAGGGCGACCGACGCCATCCCGCCGTCGCCCGACAGGGTACGGATGGCCTGACTGCGCAGGGCCACCACGCGGGCGGCATCGCGGAGCGACAGGCCCCCCGCCACCACCGCCGCGGCGATTTCTCCCT
This sequence comes from Microbispora hainanensis, assembly GCF_036186745.1. Taxonomy (NCBI): domain Bacteria; kingdom Bacillati; phylum Actinomycetota; class Actinomycetes; order Streptosporangiales; family Streptosporangiaceae; genus Microbispora; species Microbispora hainanensis. Next base: position 5,892,471 of record NZ_CP108086.1, read on the forward strand.
GCGAGTGGCCGACCACGGCGTCGGGACGCACGCCGTACGACTGCCACAGCTCGGCGAGCGAGACCATGACGGCCCACAGCACCGGCTGGACCACGTCGACCCGGTCGAGCCCCGGCGCGCCGGGGACGCCCCGCACCACGTCGAGCAGCGACCAGTCCACGAACTCGGCCAGCGCCCGCCCGCACTCGGTGAGCCGCTTCGCGAACACCGGCGCCGTCTCCAGCAGCCCGGCTGCCATGCCGGGCCACTGCCCGCCCTGCCCGGGGAAGACGAACACGACCTTGCCGGTCACGTCGGCCGTGCCGCGTACGACGTGGTCGGGCAGGGCGCCGTCGCGGGTGAGCGCGGCCAGCCCGGCGGACAGATCGGCGGACAACTCGGCGCTGCTCGGCGCGACCACGACGGCGCGCTCGGCGAACAGCGCCCTGGCCGAGACGAGAGAGTGCGCGACGTCGACGGGATCGAGGTCCGCACGGCCGTCCAGGTACGTCGCGAGGCCGACGGCCTGGCCACGCAGCGCCTCGGGCAGGTGCCCGGACAGCACCCACGGCACGGCGGGCGGGGGCGCGGGCGCCTTCCTGGCCGGCTCCTCGGCGGCCGGGGGCTGCTCCAGGATCACATGCGCGTTCGTACCGCTGACCCCGAACGACGAGACCGCCGCCCGCCGGGGGCGGCCGGTCTCCGGCCAGGGGCGAGTCTCGCCGAGCAGGCGTACGGCGCCGCTCGACCAGTCCACGTGCGGGCTCGGCTCGTCGATGTGCAGCGTCTTCGGCAGCACGCCGCCGCGCATCGCCATGACCATCTTGATCACCCCGGCGCCGCCCGCGGCGGCCTGGGTGTGCGCGATGTTCGACTTCAGCGAGCCGAGCCACAGCGGCCGGTCGGCGGGCCGGTCCTGGCCGTACGTCGCCAGCAGCGCATGCGCCTCGATGGGGTCGCCGAGCGTCGTGCCCGTGCCGTGCGCCTCGACCGCGTCCACCTCCGACGCGGCCAGCCCGGCGTTGGCGAGCGCCTGCCGGATGACCCGCTGCTGGGACGGCCCGCTCGGGGCGGTGAGACCGTTGGAGGCCCCGTCCTGGTTGACGGCCGAGCCGCGGACGACCGCGAGCACCGGGTGCCCGTTCCTGCGCGCGTCCGACAGCCGTTCGAGGAGCAGCAGGCTCACGCCTTCTCCCCAGCCGGTGCCGTCCGCGGAGGAGGAGAACGCCTTGCACCGCCCGTCCGCCGACAGGGCCCGCTGCCGCGAGTACTCGACGAACGTGGCGGGCGACGACATCACCGCGACGCCGCCCGCGAGCGCGAGGTCCGACTCGCCCGTACGCAGCGACTGGGCGGCCAGGTGCAGGGCGACAAGCGAGGACGAGCAGGCCGTGTCCACCGTCACCGCGGGGCCCTCGAAACCGAAGGTGTACGCCACGCGTCCCGAAGCGACGCTGCCCGCGCTGCCGTTGATGAGATATCCCTCCAGGTCGCCGGGGACCTCCTGCAGCCGGGGCGCGTAGTCGTGGTACATCACACCCGCGAAGACCCCGGTGCGGCTGCCCTTGAGCCGCTGTGGGTCGATCCCCGCCCGTTCGAACGCCTCCCACGCCACTTCGAGCAGCAGCCGCTGCTGCGGGTCCATCGCGAGTGCCTCCCGGGGCGAGATGCCGAAGAAGGCGGCGTCGAAGTCGGCGACGTCCCGCAGGAACCCGCCGTGCCGGGTGTATGAGGTGCCGGGATGGTCGGGATCGGGGTCGTAGAGCCCTTCGAGGTCCCAGCCCCGGTCGGTGGGGAACTCCGACACCGCGTCGCCGCCGCTCTCCACGAGTCGCCAGAGCGCCTCGGGCGATTCGACGCCGCCGGGAAGCCGGCAGGCCATGCCGACGATGACGACCGGGTCGTCGGCCAGGGCCCCGATCGCCGCCGTTTCGGCCCGTACGGGTGCCTTCTCCGTACGGACGCCTCCGAGCAGGCCGTCCAGCAGATCGGCGATGGCGCGGGGGGTGGGGTGGTCGAAGGTGAGGGTGGCGGGGAGGCGGAGGGTGGTTGTGGTGGTGAGGCGGTTGCGGAGTTCGACGGCGGTGAGGGAGTCGAGGCCGAGTTCGATGAGGGGTCGGTCGGCGGGGATGGCGGTGGGGTCGGGGTGGGTGAGGACGGTGGCGACTTCGGCGCGGACCAGGTCGAGCAGAACCGTGCCGCGCTGCTCGGGAGCGAGCCCGGCGAGCCGGGCGGGCAGTGAGGTGTCCTGACCGGTCGCCTGGGTGGTCCGGGCGGCTCGTGCGGCCGGTCGGCGGGGGGAGATCAGGCGGCGCAGCAGTGGCGGGGGCGTCTCGGTCGCCGTGTTCAACCGCGCAGGCACGAGCACGGGCGGCTGGCCGGCCGGCCCGAAGACGGCCGCGTCGAACAGGGCCAGTGCGTGCGCGGTGGCGAGCGGATGCAGGCCGAGCCTGGCCAGCCGTTTCCGGTCGATCTGGCTGAGGTTGGTGGTGAGGGTGCTGGTGTGGGCCCATAGTCCCCAGGCGAGGCTGGTGGCGGGGAGGCCGGTGGTGTGGCGGTGGTGGGCGAGGGCGTCGTGGAAGGTGTTGGCGGCGGCGTAGTTGGCTTGGGCGGCGCCGCCGAGGAGGCCGCTGATGGAGGAGAAGAGGATGAAGGCGGCGAGGTTGTGGTGGCGGGTGTGGTGGTGGAGGTGGTAGGCGCCGTCGATTTTGGGGGCGAGGACGGGGTGGAGGTGGTGGGGGGTGAGGGTGGCCAGGGGGGTGTCGTGGGTGATGCCGGCGGCGTGGATGACGGCGGTGAGGGGGTGGTCGTGGGGGATGGAGTTGATGAGGGTGTGGACGGCGTGGGGGTCGGTGATGTCGGTGGCGGTGATGGTGACGTGGGCGCCGGCGGTGGTGAGGTCGGTGAGGAGTTGGTCGGCGCCGGGGGTGTTGTGGCCGCGTCGTCCGGCGAGGTGGAGGTGGCGGATGTGGTGGTGGGTGGCGAGGTGGTGGGCGAGGAGGGCGCCGATGCCGGTTAGGCCGCCGGTGATCAGGACGGTGCCGTTGGGGTCCCAGGTGTGGGGGTGGGCGGGTTCGGTGGGTTGGGTGGTGTGGGTGGTGTGGGTGGGTTGGGGGGTGTGGGGGGTGAGGCGTGGGGTGAGGTGGGTTCCGGTGCGGAGTGCGGTGTGGGGTTCGTTGTGGTGGTGGGCGGTGGCGGTGGCTTGGGGGAGGGTGGTGAGGGAGTTGGGGTGGGTGTCGTGGTCGATGAGGTGGATGCGGCCGGGGTGTTCGGTTTGTGCGGTGCGGATGAGGCCCCAGAGGGGGGCGGTGGTCAGGTCGATGGGGTCGTTGTTGTTGACGGCGACGGCGTGGTGGGTGAGCAGGAGCAGGCGGGTGTCGGCGAGGCGGTCGTCGGTCAGGTAGGTCTGCAGGGTGTGCAGGGTGTGTTCGAGCACCGCGTGCGCTGTCTCCACCGGGCTGTCGTGCGTGGTCGCGCCTTCTTCCACGCTGGTGGGGCTGGTGTTGTGTGTGTTGGGGCTGTGGGTGGGGATCGGCAGGACGATGAGGTCGGGGACTGGATCGGCGGCGTTGCCGGCGGCGGTGTCGGGGGCGGTGTCGGGGGCGGTGATGGCGTCGGTGAGGGTGGTCAGGTCTTCGTAGAAGGAGGCGGTGACGGTTTGGCGCAGTGTGTCGTAGAGCGGGCGGTCGCCGAGCACCGCCCATGCCTCGCGCGGGGCCGGCACGGGATCCAGCGGTGACCACTCCACCCGGTAGAGCCCGTCTTGTTTCGCCGACCCGGCGTACAACTGGTCGGCCGCCACGGGACGCACCTGCAGCCGGCCGATAGAGACGACCGGCGCGCCGGTGGGGTCGGCGGCCTCAAGTGACAGCGATCCGGAGTCGCCCAGCTTGACGCGTACCCGCAGGTCGGTGGCGCCGGTGGCGTGCAGGCGGACGCCGTTCCAGGCGAACGGCAGGTTGCTGTGGCCGCTCGGTGTGCCGTCCAGCCAGTGCAGCGCGGCCCCGTGCAGTGCCGCGTCCAGCAAAGCGGGGTGCACGCCGAAGTCCGCCACGCCGGCCCGTTCGCTTTCGGGTAGGGAGACCTCGGCGAACAGTTCGTCGCCGCGCCGCCAGGCGGCGCGCAGTCCCCGGAACACCGGACCGTAGTGCAGCCCCGCCTCGGTCAGGCGGTCGTACGCGGTGCCGAGGCCAATCCGCTCCGCGTCCGCCGGAGGCCATGCGGTGAGGTCGAAGCCGGGCCCGGCATCGTCCTTGGCCAGTAGAGCGGTGGCGTTGCGGGTCCAGTCTCCGGTGTCGCCGTCGGGCCGGGAGTAGATCTCCGCGGTGGACCGGTCGGAGCCGGTGACGATGATCTGCACCTGCACGCCGCCGTTCTCGGGCAGGACGAGTGGGGCGTGGAGGAGGAGTTCGTCGATGGTGGTGTGGCCGGTGTGGTCGGCGGCGTGGAGGGCGAGGTCGAGGTAGGCGGTGCCGGGGAGGATGGGGGTGGTGAAGACGGTGTGGTGGGCGAGCCAGGGGTGGGTGGTGAGGGAGAGGGTGCCGGTGTAGACGGTGGTGTGGTCGTGGGCGAGGGTGAGGGCGGCGCCGAGGAGGGGGTGGGCGGTGGTGGTGAGGCCCAGGTGTGCGGGGTCGGTGTGTGTGGTGGGTGGGGTGAGCCAGAGGTGTTCGTGTTGGAAGGCGTAGGTGGGCAGGTCGATGGTGGTGGCGTGGCGGTGGAGGGGGGTCCAGTCGACGGGGGTGCCGTGGGTGTGGGCGTGGGCGGCGGCGGTGACGGCGGTGTGGGGTTCGGGGTGGTCGCGGCGTAGGACGGGGACGGCGATCAGGTCTGGTTCGTGGTCGAGGGTTTCGCGGATGAGCCCGCTGAGGACGCCGTCGGGGCCGATTTCGATGAAGGTGGTGATGCCGTTGTCGTGCAGGGTGGTGGTGGCGTCGGTGAAGCGGACGGGGTTGCGCAGGTGGCGGGTCCAGTAGGCGGCGTCGATTTCTGAGCCGGCGGGTTGTCCGGTGAGGTCGGAGATGAAGGGGATGGTGGGGGGTGTGTAGGTCAGGTCGCTGATCGCCTGCTGGAACTGTTCCAGGATGGGGTTCATGTGGGGGGAGTGGAAGGCGTGGCTGACGGTCAGGGGGCGGACTTTGTAGCCGTGGTCGCGGAAGTGCTGGGTGAGGTGGGTGATGGTGTGGGTGTCGCCGGAGATGACGGTGGAGGTGGGGGTGTTGAGTGCGGCGATGGTGACGGTGTTGTGGTGAGGGGTGAGTTGGGGGGTGATGTGGTCTGCGGGTGCGTTGATGGCGGTCATGGCGCCGCCGGGGGGGAGGGTGTGCATGAGGCGGGCGCGGGTGGCGACGAGGGCGGCGGCGTGGGGGAGGGTGAGGATGCCGGCGGTGTGGGCGGCGGCGATGGCGCCGATGGAGTGTCCGGCGACGGCGGTGGGGGTGATGCCCCAGGTGGCCAGCAGGTGGGTGAGGGCGGTTTGCAGGGCGAACAGCGCGGGCTGGGTGTAGAGGGTCTGGTCGAGCAGGGTGGGGTCGGTGTCGCCGAGCAGTACTTCGCGTAGTGGTACGGGTGCGTGTCCGGCGAGGTGCTGGTCGAGTAGCTCGATGGTGTGGTCGAGGGTGGTGGCGAAGGCGGGGTAGGTGGCGTACAGGCCGCGTCCCATGCCGGTGTGTTGGCTGCCCTGGCCGGTGAAGACGAAGGCGAGTCCGCCGGGGCGGGCGATCCCGGTCACGATGCCGCCGGTGTTTCCGTCGGCGAGGGCGCGGGTGCGTTCCAGGAGTTCGTGGCGGGTGGTTCCGATGATGACGGCGCGGTGGTCGAAGTGGGTGCGGGTGGTGGCCAGGGAGTGGCCGACGTCGGCCGGGTCGAGGTCGGGGTGGTGGTCCAGATGATCGGCGAGCCGGGCGGCCTGGGCGTGCAGCGCCTGCTGGGATCGTGCTGAGATCACCCACGGCACCACCGGGACCGAACCCCGTGTGGCCGGTCCTTCCCGACGACCGTCGGATGCGGCGGCGAGGGAGTGACCATCGTTCTGGGCAGCGGACGCTTTCAGGGAACCGTTCGGCGAGACGGCGTGAGACGCCTGCGGGGTGTCGTCCCGCTCGGGTGCTTGTTCGAGGATGACGTGGGCGTTGGTGCCGCTGACGCCGAAGGCGGAGACGGCGGCGCGGCGGGGGTGGCCGGTTTCGGGCCAGGGGCGTGGTTCGGTGAGGAGTTGGATGGTGCCGGTGGTCCAGTCGACGTGGGGGGTGGGCTGGTCGATGTGGAGGGTTTGGGGGAGGTGCTTGTTGCGGATGGCTTGGACGGTTTTGATGATGCCGGCGACGCCGGCGGCGGCTTGTGCGTGGCCGATGTTGGATTTGAGGGAGCCGAGCCATAGGGGCTGGTCGGTGGGGCGGCCTTGTCCGTAGGTGGCCAGGAGGGCTTGGGCTTCGATGGGGTCGCCGAGGGTGGTGCCGGTGCCGTGGGCTTCGACGGCGTCGACGTCGAGGGGGCCGAGTCCGGCGTTGTCGAGGGCGTGGGTGATGACGCGTTGTTGTGAGGGGCCGTTGGGGGCGGTCAGGCCGTTGGAGGCGCCGTCTTGGTTGATGGCGGTGCCGCGGATGACGGCCAGCACCGGGTGGCCGTTTTTGTGTGCGTCCGACAGGCGTTCGACCAGCAGCAGGCCGACGCCCTCGGCCCAGCCGGTGCCGTCGGCCGACGAGGAGAACGCCTTGCACCGCCCGTCCGGCGCGAGCCCCCGCTGCCGCGAAAACTCGACGAACGTCCCCGGCGACGTCATGAGCGTCACCCCGCCGGCCAGGGCGAGGTCCGACTCGCCCGACCGCAGCGACCGTACGGCCAGGTGCAACGCGACCAGCGACGACGAGCAAGCCGTGTCCACCGTCACCGCAGGCCCTTCGAGCCCGAAGGTGTAGGCGATGCGCCCCGACAACACGCTGGCCGCGGTGCCCGTGATCAGGTAGCCCTCGACTTCCTCCGGCGCGGGGCCCGACGACTTCGCGTAGTCCTGACCGTTGGTCCCGGTGAAGACGCCCGTGCGGCTGCCTTTGAGGGTGGTGGGGTCGATGCCGGCGCGTTCGAAGGTTTCCCAGGCGACTTCGAGGAGGAGGCGTTGCTGGGGGTCGCTGGCGAGGGCTTCGCGGCGGGAGATGCCGAAGAAGTCGGCGTCGAATCCGGCGATGTCGTCGAGGAAGCCGCCGTGGCGGGTGTAGGAGGTGCCGGGGTGGTCGGGGTCGGGGTCGTACAGGGCGTCGAGGTCCCAGCCGCGGTCGGTGGGGAACTCGGTGACGGCGTCGTGGCCCTCGGCGACCAGGTCCCACAGGTCCTCGGGGGAGGCCACCCCGCCGGGCAGACGGCAGCCCATCCCCACGATCGCGATCGGCTCCCGTTGCTCGTCCCGGACGTCCCGCAGTTCTTCGCGCGTCTTGTGCAGTTCCTCCGTCACGCGTCGGAGGAGACGCCGGATCTGGTCGTCGCTCACAGGTCCGCCTTCCATGGGCCAGGGTGGGGCAAAGGGAACAGGTCAGGAGATGCCGAGCTCGTTGCTGATGAAGTCGATGAGCTCGTCGTCGGAGGCCGAGGACAGGTCGGCGGCCGCCGCGGGGCGCTCGCCGGGCCGGGTCTCCCCGAGAAGCTCCGCGAGGCGCCGCATCCGGTTCGCCGCGGCCTCCCGATCTGACGATGAAAGCGTCTCGCCGAGCAGCGTCTCCAGCTCACCGATCAGCGTCTCCAGCTCACCGAGCTTTGCGAGCACGGCGGCGACGGGCGGCTCGGGATCGGGCAGCAGCACGTGGAGCAGGTGGTCCACGAGCCCGGCGGGCGTCGGGTAGTCGAACACGAGCGTGCTCGGAAGCGGCGTTCCGGTCAGCCGGGTGAGGCGGTTGCGCAGTTCGACGGCCGACAGTGAGGTGAACCCCTGGTCGCGGAAGCCCCGGTCGTCGTCCACTTCGGCCGCCGAGCCGTATCCGAGCACGTCGGCGATCTCCGCGCGGACCAGCGCGCGCAGCGTCGGCCGTCGCTCGGGCTCCGGCAGGGCCGCGAGCCGCGCGGGGAGGTCCGGCTCGCCGCCGGAGGTCTCCGCCGCGCCGGGCGCCGCCGCATGGGCCTCGGGCAGCTCGGCGAGCAGCGGGTGAGGCCGTACGGCGTGCACCGTCGCCCAGTCCGCGCGGGCGACGACCAGCCGGGTCTCTCCGCCGGCCACCGCCTCTTCCAGCGCCGACACCGCGAGATCGGGGGCCATGGGCGGGAATCCGCTTCGCCGCAGCCCCTCCCGGGCCTCCTCGCCGGCGATGCCCTCGCCGTCCCAGTGCCCCCAGGCGATGGAGGTGGCGGGCAGGCCGAGCGACCGGCGATGCTCGGCGAGGGCGTCAAGGAAGGCGTTGCCCGGCGCGTAGTTGCCCTGGCCGGGATTGCCGATCAGCCCGGTGACCGACGAGAACAGCACGAACGCCGTCAGGGGAAGCTCCCGGGTCAGCTCGTGCAGGGCGAGCGCGCCGCCCACCTTCACCCGGTTCACGGCGGTCAGCCGCTCCGGCGTGAGCGAGCCGAGCAGGCCGTCGTCCAGTACGGCGGCGGTGTGGACCACGGCGGTCAGCGGATGCTCCGGCGGCACGGCCGCGAGCACGGCGGCGAGAGCGTCCCGGTCGGAGACGTCGCACGCGGCGACCGTCACCCGGGTGCCCAGCCCGGTGAGCTCGGCACGCAGGTCCTCCGCCCCGGGAGCGTCGAGCCCCCGCCGGCTGACCAGCAACAGGTGCGGGACCCCGCGCCGGGCCAGCCGCCGGGCCACATGAGCACCGAGCGCGCCCGTGCCGCCCGTGATGAGCACGGTCCCCGCCGGTGTCCACTCCGCAGGCGTGGCCTCCCGGCTCGGCGCGGGAACCAGCCGGCGCGCGAGAAGTCCCGAGGCGCGCACCGCGAGTTCCGACTCGCCGTGCCGTCCGGTCAGCGCGGTCACGGCGTACGCGACGCTCCGCCCATCAGGCGGCGACCCGTGCGGCGACTCGTGCAGGGGCGGAAGGTCCACGATCCCGGCCCACCGCTCGGGCCTCTCGGCGGCGATCACTCCGCCCAGGCCCCACGCGAGCCCCCCGGCGGGGTCCGGCACCCGGTCGGACGGCGCCGCCGCGACCGCGCCGCTCGTCGTGAGCCAGAGCGGGCCGTCGACCGCCGCCGCGTCCAACGCCTGCAGCAGAGCGATGTCCTGACCCTCGTAGGGGGTGCCGTCCAGGCCGAGCAGGGACACGACACCGGTGAATCGCTCACCGGTCCGCACGGAGGTGAGCGACGCCACCAGGGAATCCTGGTCGGCCGTCCCGCCGACGACGGCCTCCGCCACCTCGGCGCCGCGCTCCTCCAGCACGTGTCGCAGGGCCTTCGCCCAGGCCGCGGCCGTCTCCCACGGTGTACGGACCAGCAGCCAGCGGCCCCCGGACCGGAGCGCGGGCTCCTCCACCGGCCGCCAGGCGACGCGGTAGCGCCACGAATCCAGCGTGGTCCGCGCGTCCCGAACGGCATGCCATGAGGCCAGGACCGGCAGGGCCTCCCCGAGCGACTGCCGTACGCGCTCGGCTTCGGCACCCAGGGTGCCGACCAGAGCGTCGAGGTCGCCGCGGCTGACGATGTCCCAGAAACGCGCCTTTCCGTCGTCGTAGGGCCCGGCCTGGCCGGACTTCGGCGGGCTCACCCAGTGCCTGCGCCGCTGGAAGGCGTAGGTGGGCAGGTCGATGGTGGTGGCGTGGCGGTGGAGGGGGGTCCAGTCGACGGGGGTGCCGTGGGTGTGGGCGTGGGCGGCGGCGGTGACGGCGGTGTGGGGTTCGGGGTGGTCGCGGCGTAGGACGGGGACGGCGATCAGGTCTGGTTCGTGGTCGAGGGTTTCGCGGATGAGCCCGCTGAGGACGCCGTCGGGCCCGATTTCGATGAAGGTGGTGATGCCGTTGTCGTGCAGGGTGGTGGTGGCGTCGGTGAAGCGGACGGGGTTGCGCAGGTGGCGGGTCCAGTAGGAGGGGTCGGTCAGGTCGGTTGGGGTGGCGATCTGGCCGGTGAGGTCGGAGACGAAGGGGATGACCGGTCCCGTGGGCGGGGTGAGGGACAGCTCGGCGACGGCGTGTTCGAACTCCTCCAGGATGGGGTTCATGTGGGGGGAGTGGAAGGCGTGGCTGACGGTCAGGGGGCGGACTTTGTAGCCGTGGTCGCGGAAGTGCTGGGTGAGGTGGGTGATGGTGTGGGTGTCGCCGGAGATGACGGTGGAGGTGGGGGTGTTGAGTGCGGCGATGGTGACGGTGTTGTGGTGAGGGGCGAGTTGGGGGGTGATGTGGTCTGCGGGTGCGTTGATGGCGGTCATGGCGCCGCCGGGGGGGAGGGTGTGCATGAGGCGGGCGCGGGTGGCGACGAGGGCGGCGGCGTGGGGGAGGGTGAGGATGCCGGCGGTGTGGGCGGCGGCGATGGCGCCGATGGAGTGTCCGGCGACGGCGGTGGGGGTGATGCCCCAGGTGGCCAGCAGGTGGGTGAGGGCGGTTTGCAGGGCGAACAGCGCGGGCTGGGTGTAGAGGGTCTGGTCGAGCAGGGTGGGGTCGGTGTCGCCGAGCAGTACTTCGCGTAGTGGTACGGGTGCGTGTCCGGCGAGGTGCTGGTCGAGTAATTCGATGGTGTGGTCGAGGGTGGTGGCGAAGGCGGGGTAGGTGGCGTACAGGCCGCGTCCCATGCCGGTGTGTTGGCTGCCCTGGCCGGTGAAGACGAAGGCGAGTCCGCCGGGGCGGGCGATCCCGGTCACGATGCCGCCGGTGTTTCCGTCGGCGAGGGCGCGGGTGCGTTCCAGGAGTTCGTGGCGGGTGGTTCCGATGATGACGGCGCGGTGGTCGAAGTGGGTGCGGGTGGTGGCCAGGGAGTGGCCGACGTCGGCCGGGTCGAGGTCGGGGTGGTGGTCCAGATGATCGGCGAGCCGGGCGGCCTGGGCGTGCAGCGCCTGCTGGGATCGTGCTGAGATCACCCACGGCACCACCGGGACCGAACCCCGTGTGGCCGGTCCTTCTCGACGACCGTCGGATGCGGCGGCGAGGGAGTGACCATCGTTCTGGGCAGCGGACGCTTTCAGGGAACCGTTCGGCGAGACGGCGTGAGACGCCTGCGGGGTGTCGTCCCGCTCGGGTGCTTGTTCGAGGATGACGTGGGCGTTGGTGCCGCTGATCCCGAACGACGAAACGCCCGCACGTCTCGGGCGGCCGGTCTCCGGCCAGGGCACGGGCTCCGTCAGCAGCGCTAGGCCCGCGGACCAGTCGACGTACGGGGACGCCTCGTCGGCGTGCAGCGTCTTCGGCAACACGCCGTGCCGCATGGCCAGCACCATTTTCATGACGCCGGCGACGCCCGCGGCGGCCTGGGTGTGGCCGATGTTCGACTTCAGCGAGCCGAGCCACAGCGGCCGGTCGGCGGGCCGGTCCTGGCCGTACGTCGCCAGCAGCGCCTGCGCCTCGACGGGGTCGCCGAGCCTCGTGCCCGTCCCGTGCGCCTCCAGCGCGTCCACATCCGAAGGACCGAGCCCGGCGTCCTTCAGGGCCTGGCGGATCACCCGCTGCTGCGACAGCCCGTTGGGCGCGGTGAGGCCGTTGGAGGCGCCGTCCTGGTTGACGGCGGTGCCGCGGATGACGGCCAGCACCGGGTGGCCGTTTTTGTGTGCGTCCGACAGGCGTTCGACCAGTAGCAGGCCGACGCCCTCGGCCCAGCCGGTGCCGTCCGCGGAGGAGGAGAACGCCTTGCACCGCCCATCGGGAGCGAGCCCGCCCTGCCGGGAGAACTCGGTGAACATGCCGGGTGACGACATCACCGTCACCCCGCCGGCCAGGGCGAGGTCCGACTCGCCCGACCGCAGCGACCGTACGGCCAGGTGCAACGCGACCAGCGACGACGAGCAGGCCGTGTCCACCGTCACTGCAGGCCCTTCGAGCCCGAAGGTGTAGGCGATCCGCCCGGAGGCGACGCTGGTCGCCATGCCCGTGAGGGCGTAGCCCTCGGATCCTCCGGCCGCCTCGTGCAACCGGGGGCCGTAGTCCTGGGGCATCATGCCGACGAACACGCCGGTGCGGGTCCCGGCCAGCGACCGCGGCACGACACCGGCCCGTTCGAAGGCCTCCCACGCCACCTCCAGCAGGAGACGCTGCTGGGGGTCCATGGCCGCCGCCTCGCGGGGACTGATGCCGAAGAACTCCGCGTCGAAGCGGTCGGCGTCGTGCAGGAAGCCGCCCTCACCGGTCACGGAGGTGCCCGGCCGCGTCGCGGCGGGATCGTGCAGCGCCTCCACGTCCCAGCCCCGGTTGGCGGGGAAGGCGGTGACGGCGTCGGCGCCGTCGAGGACGAGGTCCCAGAGCCTCTCAGGGCTGTCGGCGCCCGGGTATCGCCCGGCCATGGCGACCACCGCGATCGGCTCGTCGGCCGTCCCCTCCCCGGACGCCGGTGCGGGAGGCGCCGAGGGAGCGGTCGTCCCGCCGCCGGACAGGGCGAGCAGGTGGCGGGCCAGCGCGAGGGGCGAAGGGTGCTCGAAGGTGACGGTCGCGGGAACCGTCAGGCCGGTGGCCGTGGCCAGGGCGTCCCGCAGCTCCACCACGCCCAGCGAGTCGAGCCCCAGGTCCTTGAAGCAGAGGTCCGGTGGGACGCTCCGCGCGTCCGCGTGCCCCAGGACGGCCGCCGTGGCGGAAAGCACGAGATCGAGCGACGCCTGCTCGCTCCTCGCGACCTCCGGATCCCGGGACGCCTCCTGCCGGCTCTGTGTCTCCTGTCTGCTGCGTGTCTCCTGCCGGCTTTCTCCCGGCACGGGATCGGCCGGTGCCGGCCGCGCGTCCGGGTTCGCCGGCGCGGCGACGGTGTCGATCCAGTGCCGGCGACGCTGGAAGGGATAGGTGGGCAGCGGCACGCGCCGCGCGCCCGGCCGTACGGCACGGCTCCAGTCGACGTGCGCGCCGTTGACGTGGAGCGTGCCGAGCGCCCGGAGGAATTCGCCCAGGTCCCCCCTGCCGCGGCGGAGCGTTCCGGTGACCACCCGTCCGAGGCCCGGCGCGGCGTCGGTGGCGTCCAGAATCTCCCGGACTCCCGGAACCAGGATCGGGTGGGGGCTGGCCTCCACGAACACCGTGTGCCCGTCACCCAGCGCGGCCGCGACGGCCTCGTCGAACCGCACGGTGTGGCGCAGGTTGCGATACCAGTAGTCCGCGTTCAGCTCCGCGGTGTCGAGCCGCCCGCCGGTCAGCCCGGAGTAGAAGGCAACGCCGCTCTGCCGGGCCGGGTGCCCCGGCAGACAGGCCAGCAGCCGGTCCCGTACGGCCTCGGCGTGCGCCGAATGGGAGGCGTAGTCGATCCGCACCCGCCGCACCGCGACGCCCTCGGCCTCGTATCGGGCGATCAGCTCGTCCAGCGCGTCCGCGTCACCGGAGACGACCGTGACCGAGGGGCCGTTGACGGCGCCGATCTCCAGGCGTCCCGCCCATTCGGCCACCCGCGCCTCGACCACGGGACGCGGCAGCGGGACCGAGGCCATCCCGCCGCGGCCCGATATCGCGGCGAGCGCCTGACTGCGCAGGACCACGATCGCGGCGGCGTCCTCCAGCGACAGGGCGCCCGCGACGTGCGCGGCGGCGATCTCCCCTTGGGAGTGGCCGATGACCGCGTCGGGACGGACGCCGAAGTGCTCCCACAGCCGGGCCAGTGCCACCATGACGGCGAACAACGCGGGCTGCACGACGTCCACCCGCTCGAACGACGCCGCGCCCGGCAGATCCCACAGCACGTCCCGGGGCGACCAGTCCACGTGGGGCTGGAGGGCCTCGGAGACCTCGGCCAGATGCCGGGCGAAGACAGGAGAGGCGTCGGCCAGGTCCCTGCTCATGCCTGCCCACTGGCTGCCCTGACCGGGGAAGACCAGCACGGTGCCGCCGAGGTCGCGCGCCCTGCCCTGCACCACCCCGGACGCCAGGTCGCCCGCGCCGAACGCGCGTAGCCGTTTCCGCACGTCCTGGTGGTCCGTGCCCACCGCGACCGCCCGGTGTTCGAACGCGGTGCGACCGGTGGCCAGCGACAGCGCGACGTCGGACAGGTCGGCGTCGAGTGCGGCCGAGCCGCTCAGCCGGGCGGCCTGCTCGCGCAGCGCCGCCGGGTCGCGCGCCGACAGAACGAGAGGGACGACCTCCGGGGTGCTCCCGCCGGGGCCGGCATCCTCGCCTTCCCGGGCCGGCCCGGCATCGGTGGCGATCTCGTCCCGAGCCGGCGCTCCCGGCCCGGAGGCCGCGGGCCGCGGCGGCGGCTCGGCGAGGACGACGTGGCAGTTCGCTCCGCCCACTCCAAAGGAGCTGACCCCGGCGACCAGCGGCGCGTCCGGGCGCGGCCAGGGGGAGAGCTCGGTGGCGACCCGCAGGTTGAGGGCGTCGAGGTCGATGCCGGGGTTCGGCGTCTCGTAGTTCAGGCTGGCCGGAACCTCCCGGTGGTGGATGCTGAGCACGGCCTTGAGCAGCCCGACGATCCCGGCAGCTCCCTCCAGGTGGCCGACGTTCGTCTTCGCCGACCCGACCAGGAGCGGCCGCGTCGCGGGCCGGGCCGCGCCGAGCGCGGCGCCGAGGGCCGCCGCCTCGATCGGGTCGCCGACCCTGGTGCCGGTGCCGTGCAGCTCGACGACCTGTACGGCGGCAGGATCGACGCCCGCCCTTTCCACGGCCAGTCGTACGACCCGCTCCTGGGCGGCGGCGTCGGGGACGGTGAGGCCGGGGGTCGCGCCGTCGTTGTTGACCGCGCTGCCCAGGATGACGGCGTAGACGTGGTCCTCGTCGGCCAGTGCCTGCCGCAGCGGCTTCAGCACGACGATCCCGCCGCCCTCCCCGCGCGCGTAGCCGTTGGCCCGGGCGTCGAAGGTGAAGCACCGCCCGTCGGGGGACAGGCCGCCGAACCGCCCGGCGGTCGCCGTGCTCTCCGGGACGAGGTTGAGGTTCACCCCGCCCGCGAGCGCGACGGCCGCCTCACCCGAGCGCAGGCTCTCACAGGCCAGATGGACCGCCACCAGGGCGGACGACTGCGCGGTGTCGACGGTCAAGCTCGGCCCGCGCAGGTCCAGCGCGTACGAGACGCGGTTGGCCAGGATGCCGCGGGTGAGCCCGGCGAGCGTGTGGCGGGTGATGGCCGCCTCTCCCTGCTGGTAGACGAGCGTGGCGTAGTCGGCGGCCATCGCCCCGATGACCACGCTCGCCGGCATGCCCCCGAGATCGCCGGGCCGGATGCCGGCGTCCTCTAGCGCCTCCCAGGCGAGCTCCAGCGTCAGCCGCTGCTGGGGGTCCATCGCCGCCGCCTCCTTCGGCGAGACGCCGAAGAACCCCGCGTCGAACTCGTCGACCCG
Organism: Microbispora hainanensis; assembly: GCF_036186745.1. NCBI lineage: Bacteria > Bacillati > Actinomycetota > Actinomycetes > Streptosporangiales > Streptosporangiaceae > Microbispora > Microbispora hainanensis. The sequence continues at coordinate 5,907,817 of NZ_CP108086.1, forward strand.
GTCCAGGAACCCGCCTCGCAGGCCGGCGAGCCGGGGCTCGCCCGCCACGCGGCTCTCCGGGGGCGGGCCGACCGCGTCGCGCCCGGCGCGCAGCAGGTCCCACAGGTCTCGCGGGTGCGGCGCTCCCGGCAGCCGGCAGGCGAGCCCGACCACCGCGACCGCGTTCTCGCCGTAGCCGACCGCCTCGTCCATGGTGAACATCCGTCCCCTCGCGTCGTGCCCGTGCTTCTCGTCGTGCCTGTCGTCGTTTTCGCCGCTTCAGGTCTCGCGCCTGCTCGCTCGCGTGAACGCGCGACCGGTCCGGCCGCATTCGCCGCTTTCCCTCACCGTGGAAGGTGGTACGGCCCGGGCTGTCCCTATTCCACGGCCGAAACGGAAAAGGAAACAGCCCGGTCCGCCCGCGGGAGGCCTTTCCGGAGAGCGCTGAGCAGCGGCGGCGCGGTTTTCGCCGTACCCGCGCTTCCCGTCCGGAGCTCGTGGCTCCGGCCCAGCCAACCTGATCGACATTTGCACGAATTTCGTGCGATAGTCAACTGTGACGCCCATCACGGCATATCGGCTCATTCATAATGATTTCTTTATATATTTCCATCGGAAATCGTAATTGGACCCCGATGGTGCGGCCCGCCTACCGTTTCCGGGGAAACGCGAGCGCACGCACATCGATGGGGGTAGATCCATGACCGTTGCCGAGGCGGTGGCGGCGCAGGAGAGCCGCGACGTCCGCAAACCCGTGGCCCGGCTCGGCCGCCTGCTCGACGGGGACTCGATGACGCCGCTGCACGCGGAGGACGGCAGCGGCGTGCTCGCGGTCACCGGGCGCGTCCACGGCTCCCCGGTGGTCGCCTTCTGCACCGACGCGACGGTCATGGGCGGGGCGCTGGGGCTGGCCGGGGCCCGGCACATCGTCGCCGCCGTGGACGAGGCGCTGCGGCGCCGGGTGCCGGTGATCGGCGTGTGGCACTGCGGCGGGGCCCGTCTCGCCGACGGCGTGGAGTCGATGCACGGCGCCGGACTGGTCTTCGAGGCGAACATCCGCGCCTCGGGCCGGGTGCCGCAGATTTCCGTCATCGTGGGCCCGGCGGCGGGCGCGGCGGCGTACGGACCGGCCCTCACCGACCTGATCGTCATGTCCGACCTGGGCCGGGTGTTCGTCACCGGCCCCGACGTGGTCCGCAGCGTGACGGGCGAGGAGATCGACATGGAGGGGCTCGGCGGCGCCGACGCGCACGGCCGCCGCTCCGGCGTGGTGCACGTGGTCGCCGGGGACGAGGACGACGCCTACCGCCGCACCCGCACCCTCACCGGCCTGCTGGCCGACATCGGCGGGTACGCCCTGGACGGCCTGACCGACGACCGCGACCCGGCCGCCCTGCTCCCCGAGTCGGCGCGCCGCGCGTACGACATCCGCCCGGTGATCCGCGCGCTGCTCGACCACGGCGAGGACGGTGCCGCGTTCGTGGAGATCCAGGCCCGCTGGGCGCCGAACATCGTCGTCGGGCTCGGCCGCCTCGCCGGGCACACGGTCGGCGTCGTGGCGAACAACCCGCTCCGCAAGGGCGGCTGCCTCGACGCCCTGTCGGCGGAGAAGGCCGCCCGGTTCGTCCGTATGTGTGATGCCCACGGCGTTCCACTGGTCGTGCTGGCGGACGTTCCCGGCTACCTCCCGGGAGTCGACCAGGAGTGGGGCGGCGTGGTCCGCCGGGGGGCGAAGCTGCTGCACGCCTTCGCCGAGGCGACCGTGCCGCGGGCGACGGTGGTCGTCCGCAAGTCCTACGGCGGCGCCTACATCGCCATGAACTCCCGCTCGCTCGGGGCGACCGCCGTCTTCGCCTGGCCGGGCGCGGAGGTGGCGGTCATGGGGGCCGAGGCGGCAGTGGAGATCCTGCACCGCCGGCGCCTCGCCGCGGCCGCCTCCGCGGAGGACAGGGAGCGGCTGCGCGCCGACCTGGTGCGGGAACACGAGGAGCTGTCGGGCGGCGTCCGCCGGGCGCTCGACCTCCAGGTCGTGGACGAGGTGATCGACCCGCGGACGACCCGGCGGCGGCTCGCCGAGGCCCTCGCCGCGGCGCCGGCCACGCGGGGAGCGCACAACAACATCCCGCTCTGACCCGCCCGGCTCTTTCCGGTACGGAACCGGGGTGGCACGGAGGCGCGTGAGCGCCCCTCAGCGCGGCAGTGTTCTGGAAGTGCTCACGATTCTCCCAGGCTGACGGCGGCTCTCACCGTGGGCGGGCCTGCTTCCGGCGGGCGCGCTGTCGTGTTGAACGGCCACCAGTTCCGCTCGCCGAGCATTATCGCGAGAGCGGGGACGAGCAGGGCCCGCACGAGGAAGGTGTCGGCGAGCAGGCCCAGGGTCACCACGAAGCCGATCTGGAACAGCGACTCCATCTGGATCACCATCAACGTGGCGAAGGTGGCGGCGAGCACGAGGCCCGCGGAGGTGATCACGCCACCGGTCCGCGCGAGGGCCTCCGTCACCGCACGGCGGGTTTCGTGCTTGCGGCGCTGCTCGCGGATCCGGCCGAGGAGGAACACGTTGTAATCGACGCCTAGGGCGACGAGGAAGATGAACGCGTATATCGGCAGATTCGGGTCCGAGGCCGGCTGGCCCATGAGGTGGGTGAAGACGAGGGAGCTGACGCCGAGGGCGAAGCCGAAGGAGAGGATCACGGTCGCGATCACGTAGAGCGGCATCACCACCGCACGCAGGAGCACGGCGAGGACGACGAGGATCAGGGCGAGGCTGACCGGGACGATCAGCCCGGTGTCACGGCCGAGTGCCTGGCGGGCATCGTAGTTCTCTGCCACGGTCCCGCCGATCATGACCGTCCGGCCGCCGGCCGCGCGCTCGGCGACCTCGCGCAGCGCGGGGACGGCGTCGGTGGCCTGCTCCGAGAACGGATCCATCCGCAGGTCCGCGTCGAAGGTGATCAGGTCGTTCGCGGAACCCGGCCGGCCTTGCGCCTCCGCCCCCGGGGAGGAGCCGTCCGCCCCGACCGACCTCGCCACCGCGTGCATGTCGGCGACCGGCGTGTGCGTGCCTTCGGTGAGAGCGCTCTGGACCTTCCCGGCCACATCGTCGGCCACGACGATGCGAAGCGGCGCCGCCCGGCCGGGGATGAAGTGGTCGCGGATCACCTGCTGGCCGAGGACCGAGTCCGGCGCCTCGCGGAAGGACTCGGAGAAGTCGAGCGCCGGACGCCCGCCGAGGCCGGCCAGCGCGCCCGCGGCGAGGACGGCGGCGACCGCCGCGGCGATCACCCCCGGGCGTGCGTGGACGAGGCCCGCGACGCGCTCCCAGAACGTGATCGCGGGTGCGGACCCGGGATCGAGGCGGGGGACCGCCGGCCAGAACGCCCGCCGGCCGAGCGCGGTGAGCACCGCGGGCAGGAGCGTCAGGCCGGCACAGACCATGACCGCGACGCCGAGGGCGAGGATCGGGCCCATCTCGCGCGTGGCGTTGAAGTCGGCGAGGGCGAGGATCGTCATCGTGCCGATGACGATCGCTCCGGCGGAGACGATCGCCGGGCCGGTGCGCCGGGCGGCGGCGACCATCGCCTCTCTGACGTCCCGCGTCCGGCGCAGCTCGTCGCGGAACCGCGCCACGATCAGCAGGCAGTAGTCGGTGCCCGCGCCGAACATCAGCACGACCAGGATCGAGGTCGTCTGCCCGCTGATGTCGGTGGCCCCGGCGGCGACGAGGCCGTAGGCGAGGCCGGAGGTGACCAGGTAGGCGAGGGCGACGACGGCCAGCGGCACCAGAGCGACCAGCGGCGAGCGGTAGGTCACGAGCAGCAGGAGCAGCAGTACGGCGACGGTGACCGCCAGGAGGGTTCCGTTGACCCCTCCGAGCGCGGCGTTCCGATCGGCCTCGAATCCGGCGCGGCCGGTCACGAAGGCCCTCAGCCCGCTCTCGTCGCCGGTGGCCGGCGGGACGACCTCGCGGATCGCCGCGACCGCCTGCTCGATGTCGGGCGTCGAGTCGTCGGCCATCAGGACCGTGCTCAAGATGACGGTTTCGTCGGGTGAGGTGAGCAGCGAGGCGCCCGGGCTCATGTCGAGCGGGTCGGCCTCGCCGCACGCGCGCTGGTATGGGGTGGCGACCATCCTCAGGTTCGGGATCGCGGCGGAGCGGCACAGCGCGAGGGCGTCGGTGTCGGCGCGCCGTCCGTCGTCCGGGGTGATCCCGCTCTCGCGGAAGTAGACGATCACCGCCGCCGTCTCGCTGCCGAGCCGGAACCGCTCGTCGACGATCTTCTTGACCGCCGCGGACTCGGATCCCCGGACGAGAAAGGTCTCGCTCTCGTCGGCGGCCCGCTCGTTGAGGTCGGCTTGCAGCGGCACCGCGAGCATCGCGAACGCGAGCCACGCCGCGATCACGACCCACCGTGACCGCCGGCCTGCGGCGATCATCGAAACCCTGGTGAGAAGCCGCATCGGGCCGCCGCCCTCAGAGACCACCACCGACACCCTCTATCTGGCTGACGACGCCGTGCGCGGTGTAGACGTAGATCCTCGCCAGGTCGATCTCTATCGGCACGGGCAGGCTCCTGTCGTCCTCGCGCGAGACGACGATCTCGCAGTTGTGGCGGGCCGCCTTCTCACGGGCCTCGGCCAGATCCAGACCGAGCAGCTCCGCCGTGTCGAAGGCGTTCTCCGCGGGCTTGTACTGGTCGGCACCCCCGTTCTGCCCGGTCTCCACCATCGGGCATTGCAGCGCGGTCAGGTCGCGCCCCTTCGCCTTCGCCTCGCCGGAGTCGTCGCTGCATCCCGTCAGGGTCAGCGCTCCGATGGTGATCGACACTGTGGCCGCAGCGACGCTGAGAAGTCGCCGGTGAACTCTCTGCCCGCTCATAGCGGGGACGCTAACCGACGAAACCGCCTGGATCAAGACAACTAACGTCAGCAATGAGGGAATCAACGTCAGATTGAGACTGACTTTCCATTTTCCAAGACGAAAGTTCTTGACACAAGGATAAAAGATGCGGACGCTACGTCTGAACCTCGGGCGGTCGAACCACATCGCTCCGGCCGCGGGGCTGGTCGCCGCCGCATAGGGAGAGGAAGTGAGTGGTATGCGGAACGCCGCGCTGCCCGCGCGGAGTGTGAGGCGTTCTCTGATCGCGCTGACTACGGTCGCTTTAGGGGCTCAGATGCTCACCCCGGCGACCACTGCCCAAGCGAAGAGCACCCCCCAGGCTGCTGCCGCCCCTGCGACGAGCACCGGGACGGCCGACAAAGGTTTCCTTGCGGCTCCTGCCAAGGCGGAGGACAGCAAGAGAATCCTCATCTATACCGGTACGACCGGATACCGGCACGCCGATGGGATCGACAACGGGCGCCCTGTGGTGCAGGCCGCTCTCGAGGACGCAGGCTACGAGGTCGATTGGGAGGACTGCGACAACAACGGCGGCGGCGCGAACAACTGCGACAACCCGAACAAGAATCCCCGGATCTTCACCGACGAGAACCTGTCCCGATACGACGCGATCCTGTTCCTGAACTCATCCTGGTCATGGGCAGGCGGCGGCCGGCCCGGACCGCTCCTCGACCAGGCCCAGCGCGACGCGTTGATCCGCTTCACCCAGAACAGCGGCGGAATCGCGGCCGTGCACAACATGACCGACGCCGGCGCCGGCACCTCCGTGTGGGACTGGTGGGACGGCGGGCCGGACAGCCTCATCGGCACGACGATGACCGCCCACTCGAACGGGTCGGCGACCGGCAACGCCGCGACCGTCCAGGTCGCCGACCACAACCACCTCTCCACCAAAGACCTGCCCGACACCTACCAGATCGCCGACGAGCACTACAACTTCGTCCGCAGCGTCCGGGGCACCCACCATGTGCTCGCGACCTTCGACGAGCGCACCTACAACACCGGCAGCCAGAAGATGGGCGCGGACCACCCCACGACGTGGTGCAAGCTCTACGACGGCGACAGGGTCAAGGACGGCACCGCCACCCAGCGGCCCTACAACGACGGACGGACCTGGGTGACCTCGCAGGGTCACTTCGGCGTTCGTTACACCGAGAACGGCGGCGACAACCCGCTGGTCAAGCAGATCGTCGGCGGGGTGCGCTGGGTCGCGGGCGAGGGGGACAAGACCGACTGCTCGGGCACCGTCTGGTCGAACTTCACCCGTACGACCCTGGTCGACAACGCGAACGGCCCGATGGCTCTCGACGTGGCGCGGGACGGCAAGCTCTACTGGACCGAGATCGGTCCCGCGACGGGCTACCAGACCCAGGGTTACGTGAAGATGCACGACCCGAACGGCCCGCCGAACAACTCGACCACGGTCGCGACGATCCCGACGCGCGCCGACCACGGCAACTCCGAAGACGGCGTGCTGGGGATGAGCCTGGAGCCGGGCTTCGATCTGTCGAAGCCGGACAAGCGCGACATCTATGTCTACTACTCCCCGCGCAACCCCGACTGGCCGACCACGGGCAACCAGCAGACGGTCGGCTACAACGTGATCAGCCGCTTCACGCTGAACGAGGACGGCACCGCGTTCCTGCCCGCACAGGCGGGAGGTGACCCGGCGCATCCGTACGACGAGCGGGAGATCCTGCGCGTGCCCAAGGCGAAGATCTCGGGCAACCCGTCAGGCTTCCCGGGCGGCCCCACCGACAACGGCCCCGGCCATGTCGGGGGCGCGGGCCTGGTGTTCGACTCCGAGGGCAACCTCTACCTCGGCGTCGGCGACGACACCTCGCCGAACGCGCCCGGCCACAACCGCTACCCGCCGATGGACCACCGTGCCTCGGAGCGCTGGGACGCGCGCAAGACGGCGGCGAACACCGCCGACCTGCGCGGCAAGATCCTGCGCATCAAGCCGATCGACGACATCCCGAGCGGCGAGGACCCCGGCCTGGACAAGACCTACACGGTTCCCGAGGGCAACATGTTCCCGCCGGGGACCGCGAAGACCCGGCCGGAGATCTACGCCATGGGCTTCCGGCAGCCCTTCACGGTGCACGTCGACCCCGCGCATCCGGGTACGGTCGTCGTCGGCGAGTACTGCCACGACAACTCGGTGGACCAGGCCGATCGTGCCCCGGCCGGCACCTGTGAGTGGGATCTGGTCGACAAGCCGAGCTTCCAGGGCTGGCCGTTCTGCGTCGGCGACAACTCGAAGACCAACACCACGTGGCGCTGGAACTACGCGACCAACTCCTCGACCGGCCAGCAGTACGACTGCTCGCTCGACAAGATCCCGTCCGACCTCACCTGGGCTCCGCCGGGGGGCACGGGCTCGCAGCCCACGTTCCAGGGCCTGGATGAGATCCCCGGCCCCGCCAAGCCGGCGACGATCTGGCGCAAGTACCCCGGCAACCCGGGCAGTCAGGATCCGCTGGCCTTCGGCGACCTGGGCTCCGGCGGCATGCAGCCGGTCACCGGCCCGGTCTACCGATACAAGGACAGCTACGGTCCCGGCGCCTTCCCGCCCTACTACGACGGCTCGTGGCTGATCACCAACCGTGGGGACGACAACGGGTTCTGGAAGGAGGTCCGCCTGCGGCAGGACAACAACCAGATGCTCCGGGTCAACGACTGGCTGCCGGTCAACCACTTCGGCACGCCGAACAACAGCTTCGTGATCCCGACCAGGTTCGGGCCCGACGGCGCCCTCTACATGGGGCGCTGGACCTTCGGCTGCTGCCGCAGCCAGATCAACTCCACGATGAAGATGGAGCTGGTCAAGATCGAGTTCAAGCCCCAGACCACGTGCGCCGAGGACACCCAGGCGCCGACGGTGTCGAACCAGATCGAGGGCCGGGCCCACCCCGGCCAGCAGAACACCTACATCGACTCGGCCACGCTCAAGCTCACCGCCAACGACGTCGGCTGTGCCGGCGTGGAGAAGGTCGAATACCGCGTTAACGGCGGAGAGTGGACCGCCTACGACGCGCCGGTCCCGTTCAAGACTCCGGGGAAGTACACCGTCGACTACCGGGCCACCGACTACTCCGGTAACACCTCCACCTCGCAGAGCGTCGTCTTCACTGTGGCCGACGGCGGCAAGACGCTCCCCACGACGTGCGACATCTACGCGATGGGCACGACGTGGAGTCCCGGCAACTGCGAGATCGCCCGCGGTGGCACCATCACCTGGCACTTCAACGCGCCCGACGCGGCGATGCCGCACGATGTCTGGCTCGTGCCGCCAGGCGGCAACCCGGACCCGAACGCCGGCGACATCTTCGAGGTCACCAAGGGCGCCGTCTCGCCGGGAGGCCCGCCGGTCTCGTACACCTTGGACAAGGAAGGGACCTGGACGGTCATCTGCAGGTTCCACTCGGGCTACGACGGCACGAAGTGGATCGGCATGGTCACGACGATCACGGTCGGAGGAGGGGCCGCGGGGGTGTACACCATCTCCGCCAAGCACAGCGGCAAGTTCGTCGCGCCGCAGAACGCCTCCACCGCAGATGACGCCCCGATCGTGCAGATGAGTGCGACGGAGGGCGGCGAGCAGCAGTGGGAGGCCGTTCCCTTCACCGCGGGGGCCTACCAGCTCAAGAACGTCAAGAGCGGCAAGTGCCTTGACGTGCCGAGGGGCTCGACGGCGACGGGCACCCAGCTCGTCCAGTACGCCTGCCATCCCGACGGGCACCAGGACCAGGTCAACCAGAGGTTCTATCTCGTCCCATCCGGAGACGCCTACCAGATCACTTCGGCGGTGAGCGGGCTGTGCCTCGACATCAACGGCAGGTCGACGGCCAACGGCGCCGCGTTGATCCAGTGGACCTGCAGCAACGACGACAACCAGCGGTTCGCCTTCACTCCGGTGTCCTCGTCTCCCGGCGTTCCGCTGACCGTGACCGCCTCGTCCCGCTGTGTGGGCACGTCGGCGTACGTGGCGGTGACGGCGGTCAACGACGGTGACGTGCCGGCGACGGTGGAGCTGACCACCCCGTACGGCTCGAAGACCGTGGCCGACGTGGCCCCGGGCAAGCAGGCCTACCAGTCCTTCAACGCGCGTGCCGGGCAGATCGGCGCGGGCAAGGCGACGGTCAAGGGGACCGCGACGATCGACGGCAAGCAGGTCACCGCGACCTACGACGCCGCCTACAACGCGATCAGCTGCGCCTGACCACGCCACCGGCGGTGACCTCGGACGACGGGGTCACCACGACGACGCCACCACGACGGGGTCACCGCCGTAGCTCAACCCGGGGCCGGCCGCCCGGCAGGCCGGCCCCGCCCCCCATGGATGGAGCGAACATGAAAATCAACAGAGCGACGCAGGTGCTCGCCGCGTCCGTGCTCGGTCTGGCCCTCGCGGGTGCCGGCCTGGCCGGTCCCGCGGCGGCCGACGACGACCCCGCCGGCACCGGCGGCGTCGACGTGTCGGTGAACATCCAGTCCACCAGCACGCCCGGTCAGCTGTCGATGACGGTGGCCGACAACACGGGGGTGTCGCTGGAGGAGAACGGGTCGGACGCCACCGCCCGCCAGTTCACCGGCACCCTGCCGACGGTCACCGTGACCGACACCCGCACCCCCGAGGAGATCCCCGCGGGCGAGTACTGGGCGGTCGTGGGCCAGGCCAGCGAGTTCGTCGCGGCCGACGACCCGAGCAAGAAGATCGGCCCGGAGTACCTGGGCTGGAAGCCGCGCCTGCTGAGCGACTCCTCCACCGGTGCGGTGGCGGCCGGTGAGCCGGTCTCCAGCGTCATCTCCGACGGCTCCGGAGCTCCCACGGTGGGTCTGGAGGGCCAGGAGCTGCTGGTCTCCACCGCCAACTCCGCCGACGAGATCGGCACCTCCCAGGTCAACGCCGACCTCGCCCTGCGCACCCCGGTCGACGTCGCCGCCGGCGAATACCACTCCACCATCACGCTGTCGCTGTTCAACCAGTCCTGAACCGGCGGCGGGAGCGGAAAAGGAAAGGGCCACCCCTCCGCCGGAGGGGTGGCCCGGATATTCCGAGGCGTACGTCCGATTTATAGGTCAGACGGTAAGGCGGTATTTGACAGAAGTCACGTAGTAAATGACCGATCGACCGTTTCGGGATCCAGGATGCGCTCGATAACCATGACGGCGGCGCCGGTGACGCCCGCCCGGTCACCGAGCTCGCTCGCGCGAATGCCGAGACTCTGGGTCGCCAGTGGCAGCGAGCGGCCGTAAACCATTTCGCGTACGCCCGCCAAAAGGTGATCGCCCGCTTCGACCAGGTCGCCCCCGATCACGATCAGCGTGGGGTTGAAGAAGTTGACGATCGAGGCGAGCGCGCTGCCGACCTCTCTGCCACCCTGTCTGACAAAGCGGATGGCAAGAGAGTTGCCCTCCTTTGTCAGACGGACGACATCCCGGCCATCGGCGACGTCGAGCCCCGCGTCGCGGAGGCGGGCGGCCAGAGCCGCGCCGCCTGCCACGGCCTCCAGGCAGCCGACGTAGCCGCAGCGGCACTGCACCTGGTCGATGGTGGGTATGCGGATGTGGCCGATGTCCCCTGCGGCGCCTCGGGCCCCGCGATGCAGCCGGCGTCCGGCGATGATGCCACAGCCGATGCCGGTGCCCACCTTGACGAAGATCAGATGCTCGACCTCGGGGTGGACGGCCCAGTGCTCGCCCAGCGTCATGATGTTCACGTCGTTGTCGACGAGCACCGGGACGCCGAGCCGCTCGCCGAGCCAGCCGGGCACGGGGAAGCCGTCCCAGCCCGGCATGATCGGCGGGCTGACCGCCGTGCCGCTCGCGTGGTCCACGGGGCCGGGGAGGCCGACGCCGACGCCGCACACGTCCGACAGCGGGCGGCCGCACTCGGCGAGCAGTTCCCGGAAGGTGTCGAGAACCCAGCTCAAGGTCGGCACGGGTCCGCGGTCGATGCGCAGGTCGGCGGCACGTTCCGCCAGGACGGCCCCGCCGAGGTCGCTGGCGGCGATTCTGGCGTGGGTGACACCGAGGTCGGCGGCCAGCACGATGCGGGCCTCACGGTGGAAGGAGAAGGCGGTGGCGGGCCTGCCGCCCGATGGAGTCGTGTCCTCGGAGGGCAGGATCAGGCGCTGGTGCAGCAGAGCGTCGATCCGCTGGGACACCGCGCTTCTTGACAGACCAGTGAGCTGGACCAGCTCAGCGCGGGTACGCGCTCGCCCGTCACGGAGGATCGAGAGTAGTGCTCCCGCTCCGGTCCCACCGGGCATGCCCTGAGCCACTGGCACTCCTTACTGCTCGACGTTTCCTTATGTTTTACCCTACTCCCCTTTTGCTTGACCAAAGTCATAAGTCGTGTATACGCTCGCGGCACTATGTAGGCGGCGCACCTAAAGTTCTGACACTCTCAGACAAGGTGCCGGGCCGGGAGCGAGTTTTATGACCTGTGTTAACGGCGTGCCCGAGCCGGGAATCCAGACCCAGCGGTACGGCAATAGCCGGGCCCTTGCTCACTTCGCCTCCGCGGGTGGCCACGCCACGCGAATCCGTGAGGCTTTTCTCCCTTCCGTTCCCGCGGCGGAGTAGACCCGATGCTGACCATGACGGGCATCGGCAAGAGCTTCTTCGGCGTCCGGGTGTTGTCCGGAGTCGACCTCGCGGTCGTGCCGGGCGAGGTCCACGCGATCGTGGGGGAGAACGGGGCGGGCAAGTCCACGCTCATGAAGATCCTCGCCGGAGTGCACGCACACGACGAGGGGACGATCGAGATCGACGGCAGGCGCGTGTCGTTCGGCCATCCGCTGGACGCCCAGCGCGCCGGCGTCGCGATCATCTATCAGGAGTTCAACCTGCTGCCCGAGCGGACCGTGTCCGAGAACGTCTTCCTCGGCAGGGAACCGATGCGGCGCGGCCTGGTCGACCGGACCGCGATGGACACCGCGACCGCCCGGCTGCTCGCCGAACTGGGTGAGGACTCCTTCGGTCCCCGGCAACCGGTCAAGCGCCTGTCGGTCGCTCAGCAGCAGGTCGTGGAGATCGTCAAGGCGCTGTCGCTCGACGCCCGGATCGTCGTGATGGACGAGCCCACCGCCGCGCTCGCCGAGCACGAGGTCGAACTGCTCTACCGGCTGGTGCGGCGCCTGCAGGAGCGAGGCATCGCCGTGCTCTACATCTCTCACCGGCTTCGCGAGGTGTTCGACCTCAGCGATCACGTGACGGTCATCAAGGACGGCAAGCTGGTCACGACGGTCGCCACCGGGGACGTCACGTCCGAGGATCTGGTCCGCCTCATGGTCGGGCGCGATCTGAACGGTTACTTCCCGCCACGCTCCACCTCGGCCGGGGAGACACGGCTCCGGGTCACCGGCGGCGGCAACGACCGGCTGCACGACATCGACCTGGAGCTGCACGCGGGAGAGATCGTCGGCATCGCAGGGCTTCAGGGATCCGGCCGATCGGAGCTGGCGAAGGCCCTGTTCGGCGCCGAGCCGTTCACCCGGGGCGAGATGACGCCGGTGCGCCCGCGCTCGGTCCGCGAGGGGATCCGGGCCGGAATCGGCCTGGTGACCGAGGACCGCAAGAGCGAGGGCCTGGCCCTGCGTCAGTCGGTGCGCGACAACGCCCTGCTCGTGACCCGCGCGATGGGCCGTGGCGCTCGCCGCAGCGGGGTGCGGGACCTGCTGGAACGTGTACGGCTCAAGCCGCCCCGCGAGGAGCAGGAGGTTCGCTACCTGTCCGGCGGCAACCAGCAGAAGGTCGTGCTCGCCAAGTGGATGACCGTCGCCCCGAAGGTGCTCCTGTTCGACGAGCCCACCCGCGGGGTCGACGTGGGCGCCAAGGCGGCCATCCACGACCTGATGCGCGAGCTGGCCGAGGACGGCATGGCGATCATGATGATCTCCTCCGAGCTGCCCGAGCTGATCGGCATGAGCGACCGCATCGTCGTGCTCCGGGAGGGCCGCATCGCGGGCACCCTCCCCGCGGGCTCCTCAGAGGAGGCCATCATGAGCCTGGCCGCGGGCGAGGTGTCCGCATGACCCCGAACGTGCTCGCCGGCCGCAGGGCCAGGTTCGCCGCGCTGGCGAACCCCACGAGTGTCGTCTTCCTGGCACTGGCCGGCGTGATCCTCGTGGGCTGGGCGCTGGTGGCCGTGGACGGCGGCCAGTTCCTCACATTGGAGACCATCGTCGGGATCCAGCAGCGCTCGGCGGCGCTCGGGATCGTCGCGGTGGGCCAGACGCTGGCCATCATGGCGGGATCGCTCGACCTGTCGGTCGCCTATCTGATCAGCCTCACCTCGCTGGTCGCGGCGGTGACCATGGCGGGCCAGGACTCCAACATCGTGCTCGCGGTCGTCGCCGTCATGGGAGTGAGCGCACTGGTCGGGCTGGTCAACGGCCTGATGATCAGCAAGTTGCGCGTGCACGCGTTCATCGCCACCCTCGGCGTCTCGCTGATCATCAAGGGAATCCTGAGCGACCTCTACGACGGCCCGGCCGGCCGGGTGCCGGAGTCCTTCCAGCACCTCGGCTACGACCGGCTCGGCCCCGTGCCCGTCTCGGCGTTGCTCTGGGCCGCGGTCGCCTTCGTCGCCTGGTTCCTGCTCAGACGGACCAAGTACGGCTACCGGGTGTACGCCGTCGGCGGTGACGTCGAGGTCGCCAGGTTGTCCGGCATCCGCACCGACCGGGTGATCGTCGTCACGCACGTGCTGTGCTCGCTCTGTGCCGGCATCGCGGGACTGCTGCTGGCCAGCAGGCTCGGCGCCGGAGCCCCGACCGTGGGAACCGACGGTGGATACGACCTCGAGTCGATCGCCGCCGTCGTCCTCGGCGGCACCGCGCTGGCCGGGGGCAGAGGCGGGGTCGCGGGCACCGTGGGCGGCGTGCTGCTGCTCGCCGTCCTGGACAGCGTGTTCAACCAGCTGGAAGTGAACTCCTTCTTCAAGGACGTCGTACGAGGCGTGGTGATCGTCGTCGCCGTCGCCGTTTACGCCCGGCGTACGGGCCTGGTCGGAAGGAGGCGGACGTGAAGCGTGCGCTGCCGATTCTCGCGGTGCTGGCGGTGCTGCTGGCCGCCATCGCGATCGTCAACCCGTTCTTCATCGAGCCTGCCGGGTTCCTGTCCTTCGTCAGGCGCGCCGCGCCCCTGGTCATCCTCGCCGCCGGGCAGTACCTGGTGATCGTCGCCGGCGAGTTCGACCTGTCGGTCGGATCGCTGGTCACCGTCGAGGTTGTCGTCGCCGCCCGCCTGATCGACGGGGACGAGGCGGCGACCTGGCCGGTGCTGGCCCTGCTGATCGTTCTCGGCCTGGTCGTCGGTCTGGTCAACGGCGCGGTGACGACACTCCTGCGCGTGCCCTCGTTCATCACCACGCTCGGCATGATGCTCGTGCTGTCCGGCGCGGTCTTCCTGTGGACGGGCGGCGCGCCGCGCGGCGCGCTCTCGGAAGCCTTCCGCATGTTCGGCAGGCAGACCGGATGGGCCGTGCTCATCCTCGTGGTCGTCGCCGTCGCGGCCGTGCTGCTGATGCGGGCCAACTTCGGCAGGACGCTCATCGCCATCGGCGACAACGAGCGCGCGGCCGCCCTGTCCGGCGTACGGGTCACCAGGGTGAGGATCATCGCCTTCATCCTCTCCGGCCTGTCCGCCGCGGTGGCCGGAATCCTGCTCGGCGGGTTCGCCGGAGTGTCCGCTCAGGTCGGCCAGGGGCTGGAGTTCCAGGCGATCACCGCGGTCGTCCTGGGCGGCGTCGTCCTCGGCGGTGGCCGCGGCACGGTCATCGCCGCGATAGCCGGGGCGTTCACCCTGGAGGCACTGTTCACCCTGCTGAACCTGTACGGCGTCTCCGGGGCGCTGAAGTTCACCGTGCAGGGCGTCATCCTCATCGCCGCCGTCGCGGCAGGAGCCATCCGTCTTCCCTTCCTCGATGCCCCGAAAGTTAAAGGAGACGCCCATGCGGTTTCGTAGACCGCTCATCCTCGCCGCTTCGGCTCTGACGGTGTTGGCCGTCGGCGGCTGCACCAGCGACAAGCCGAGCACCACCACGGCCGCCGACACGGGCGCGGACACGGCGCAGACCGCGGCCGCTTCGGCGGCGCCGGCCTCGGGAACCGGTGAGCAGTCCAAGTTCTTCGTCCAGGCCGACTACGACGCTCAGCTCGCGATGCGCTCGCAGACGCCGGAGGGGCCGGCGGACAAGCCCTGGGAGCAGGCCATCGCGCCGGAGATGGTCTCCACCGCCGACTACAAGAAGGACGGGCCTTACAACCTGTGCTTCTCCAACGCGGCGGTCGACAATCCCTGGCGGCAGGTCGGCTGGAAGACCATGCAGGCCGAGGTGGCGTTGCACAAGGAGATCTCCAAGCTCACCGCTCTCGACGCCGAGGGCAAGGACGACAAGCAGATCTCCGACATCTCCGAGCTGCAGGCCAAGGGCTGCGACGCGCTGATCGTCTCGCCCAACACCACGGCGACGCTCACTCCGGCCGTCAAGGCCGCCTGCGAGAAGGTCCCGGTCATCGTCTTCGACCGGGGCGTCGAGACCGACTGCCCGGTGACGTTCATCAAGCCGATCGGCGGCTACGCGTTCGGCGCCGACGCGGCCGAGTTCCTCGTGGAGAAGGTCCCGGCGGGCGGGAAGATCCTGGCGCTGCGCATCAGCCCCGGGGTGGACGTGCTGGAGACCCGCTGGTCGGCGGCGAAGGTCGCCTTCGACGCGAGCGGCCTCCAGGTCGTCGGCGTGGAGTTCACCGACGGCGACGCGGCCAAGGCCAAGGGCATCGTCAACGACTACATCCAGCGGCACGGCAAGCTCGACGGCGTCTGGATGGACTCGGGAGCCACCTCCGTGGCCGTCGCCGAGGCGTTCGAGGACGCCGGCATGCCCGTCCCGCCGATGACCGGGGAAGACCAGCAGGACTTCCTGCGCAAGTGGAAGGACGACGGTCTCACCGCCGTCGCTCCCACGTACCCCACCTACCAGTGGCGCACACCGATCATCGCCGCCCTGAAGATCCTCAAGGGTGAGGAGGTGCCGAAGGTGTGGAACCTGCCGCAGCCCAAGATCACGCAGGAGACCCTCGACCGCTACCTGCAGCCGAACATGCCGCCGCTGCACTACGCGCTGTGCGGCTGTGAGGGGATGCCGGGATTCCCCGAGCAGTGGGGCGGTAAGAAGGGGTGAGCGCTTTCCCTCTCGGAGTGAACACGTGGGTGTGGGTGTCGCCGCTGACGGACGACGATCTCGCGTCCCTCGTTCCCCGGATCGCGGCCTGGGGGTTCGACGTCATCGAGCTGCCGGTGGAGCGGCCCGGCGACTGGGATCCCCAGAAGGCCGCGGCGCTGCTGGCCGAGCACGGGCTGAAGGCGTCGGTGGTGCTGGTCATGCCGCCGGGGCGGGAGCTCGTGGCGGCCACGGCCGGGGTCGTCGAGGAGACCCAGGACTACCTGCGGCACTGCGTGGACGTGGCGGCCGTCGTGGGCTCCCCGGTGATCGGCGGGCCCGCCTACGCCTCCGTCGGCAGGACCTGGCGGATGTCGGACGACGAGCGCCGGACGGTCTACGCCGAGCTCCGGAACAACCTGGAGCCCGTGGCCGGCTACGCGGGCGAGCGAGGTGTGACGATCGCGGTGGAGCCGCTCAACCGTTACGAGACCAGTCTGCTCAACACCGTCGAGCAGGCACTCGAAGCACTGCCCGGCGGATGCGGCCTGGCGCTCGACGTCTATCACATGAACATCGAGGAGAAGGATCCGGCGCAGGCCGTACTCGCCGCGGCCGGCCGGATCGCGCACGTGCAGGTCTGCGGAACGGATCGGGGCACACCAGGCGCCGACCGCTTCGACTGGCCCGCCTTCACCCAGGCCCTGCGTGACGTGGGCTATACGGGCCCCCTCGTCATCGAGTCCTTCACCG
Organism: Microbispora hainanensis; assembly: GCF_036186745.1. NCBI lineage: Bacteria > Bacillati > Actinomycetota > Actinomycetes > Streptosporangiales > Streptosporangiaceae > Microbispora > Microbispora hainanensis. Next base: position 5,924,625 of record NZ_CP108086.1, read on the forward strand.
CCCACAACCAGACGATCGCCACCGCGGCCTCCATCTGGCGGCCGCTCGCGCCGACCCAGGACTCCCTCGCCACGGACGGCCTGGCCTTCCTCAGGTCGCTGTAGCCGGAGGTCCCTGTAGCCGGAGGTCGCTGTAGCCGGCCCCGTGGTTCCCCGCCGACGGCGGGGAACCACGGGAGCCGAGCACGTACGTCACCGGGACCGCGCTGGTCGCCGGCAGCGGCCGGGGAGCGTCAGCCGCGGGTCCAGCGCTGGTTCGCGCCGCCGTTGCAGGTCCACGTCTGCACCTTGGTGCCGTTGGCCGTCTGGTTGCCGTTCACGTCCAGGCACAGGCCGGACTGGACTCCGACGATGGTGCCGGTGGAGTTGACCGTCCACTTCTGGTTGGCGCCGCCGTTGCAGTCCCAGATGCCCACCGTCCCGCCGGCCGTGGTCCGCTGGTCGAACACGTCCAGGCACTTCGTCCCGCCGAACGTGCGCAACTCCCCGGAGGAGGTGAGGGACCACTTCTGGTTGGCGCCGCCGTGGCAGTCGTAGATCTGCACGGTCGAGCCGTTGGTCGCGGCGCCGCCGGCGACGTCGAGGCAGCGCCCCGACTGGGCGCCGACGAGCGTGAAGCTCTGCGGGGCCTGCGGGGCCGCCCAGGTGCCGGTCTCCGCGTCGATGGTCCAGGAGTCGTAGAACGCGTTCATCGAGGCGGTGGAGCCGCTGATCGTGAGCGGCAGCCACACGGGCGTCGAGCTGTTGAGGTCGTTCGGGTTCCACCGGTCGCCGACGTAGAGGTACGTGGTGCCCGACGAACCCGTCACCGGCACGACGGAGGAGGTCTGGGAGTCGAACGTGCGGCTGCCGGGAGGGGCGAACGTGGTGAATCCGCTCCACGGCCCGGACAGGGAGGTCGCGGTGGCGTACGCGTTGTCGTTGGTGGACCAGCCGGTCAGGTGCGAGGCGAACAGGAAGTATCGTCCGTTCACCTTGACCATCGCCGGAGACTCCAGGTCGGCGAGCACCGCCGTCGTGCTCACCGCCTGGGTGTAGTCCGCGGAGAGCCGGTCGATGCGCAGGCCGTGGCTGCGGTCCTCGGTCAGCAGATAGGCCGTGCCGTCGTCGTCCTTGAACAGGCCCAGATCCCGGCTCTCGAATCCCAGCGGACGCGAGGAGCCGCGGTAGGTGTACGGCCCGCACGGCGTCGGGCTGGTGGCCACGCCCGCCCGCGCGTCGCTGTAGGAGGAGTTGTCGATGTGCACCCACATGACGTACTGGCCGGTCGCCGAATTGTAGATCACCTTCGGCCGTTCCACGATCCGCCCGGCGGCGAGGTCGCCGCTGCCCTGCCGGCTCAGCGCGTTGCCCACCCGGGTCCAGGTGGCCAGGTCCGTGGAGGAGTAGCAGGCGACCGCCGTGAACGTGGCACCGGCGCTCTTGTCCTCGCCCACCATGTAGTAGGTCGAGCCGACCTTGAAGAACCCGGCGCCGTGCGCCTGCAGCCGGTTGCCCGCCGTGTCGTACCACATGACGCCGGGATGGAGCGTCACGGCGGCGGCGGACCCCGTGGCGGGCGCGAACAGCCCGGCGATCAGCAGGATGGTCGTGCCGAGGGCCGTGAACCACGCGCGGATGCGTCTCATGGGTGCCTCACCTGGGGGATGGACGGTCGGGCGTGGCCATGGGCAGAGCCGGGCGAAGCGTCGGGCGTCACGTGGTCACGGGGACGGAGTGCCGATCTTCGGCTTCGGGGCTCCCCGGACCTTAGACACGATCCGGCAACGCGATCAAGACCCGGCCCGCCCGCCTGCCGGCCCGTGCGCGATGACCTCGGCCCCGGCCGCCCGCCGGGGCCGGACGAGCCGAAACTTTCACGAGGCGGTGTCGCTACGGCCCGTCACCCGGCCGGGTCCAGTTCGAGGCCGGCGCGTGCGGCGTAGTGCATGAACTTGAACGGGTCGAGCAGCTGGTTGCGCGCGACCATCGACTCCAGCAGGCTCTGCCGCAGGCCGGCGAGCTCGGGAGTGCCGGGATGGCTGAGCAGTCCCAGGTCGACGAGGTGCAGGGCCAGCGGATGCTCGCCGCGCCGCGCGAGCTCCCGCCCCGCCGTGGCGAAGGCCGCGGCGCTCCGGCCGCCCAGCAGGTCGAGCGCGGCCGACAGCTCGGCGGAGGTGAACTGCTCGACGCCCTCGCCGCTGTGATGCCAGTAGCCGGTACGCAGGCGATGCACCCGCTGGACGAAGGTGTCACGGCTGACCAGGTACGGCATGACCGCCGCGGGATGGTCCCGGAGGACGTCGGGCAGGTGGCCGAGCCGCAGGATCTCGGCGAGCGTCAGACCGTCCGAGATCGCAGCGATGGTGATCCGCTCCAGGTCGCGCAGTGCGGCCAGCAGGCCGGGGAACGCCTCGACGGGGAAGTTCTCGGTCAGCGCCGGATGCCCGTGGACGAGCGTGCGCGGCCGCAGGTCCATGACCGTCCGCATGGCGTCGAACAGCCCCTGCGGCGAGCCCTCCGCGAGGGTCGGCGAGCCGAGATAGGGCATGCACATGTCGCCGACGAAGGCCACGTCCAGGCCGGGGAGGTGGACGACCAGCCCGTCGTCGGTCTCCCCTCCCGCGATCGGGACGAGCGTGAAGTCCACGCCGCCGATGGTCAGCTTCTCCACGGCGTCCACCAGCAGGCCGGGGGCGACGTGGGCCTGGCGGCCGTGGCCTTGGGGCAGGTAGTAGCCCAGCGGCGGCGGGCCGGAGTTCTGCAGCGCGAGCTCGCGGGGGAAGTTCGCCTGGGCGATCACCATCGCGCCGTCGGCAGTGAGGGCGTCGAGGCCGCCGACATGGTCCAGATGGGCATGCGTGAGGATCACGTGGGTGACGGGCAGCTCGGTGACCTCGCGGAGCGCGCGGAGCGCCGCGGCCGCGTGCCCCGGCGTGCTCGCCGCGTCGACGGCGACCACACCCGTGCCGGTGACGACGAAGCCGACGTCGGCGAAGTCGTAGCCCTGCGCCACGTGGACGCCCGGAGCGTGCTCGACCAGGCGCGGGGGGACGAAACGGAACCCGTCCCCGGGATTCGCCCAGTAGCCGGTGATCAGATGACCACCCCGGGCCCGGGCTCGCGCGGCGTCCTCGGCGCGTCCGAGCAGCTCGTACGCGTGTGACAGCGCCGCGTGGACGGGCCGCATGAAGCCCGGCGGGAACTGGTCCCTGACCATGAGGACGAACTCCAGGTCCGCGACGACGGTCTCCGCGCGTCCCGCGCACCCGGGCAGGCCGGCCAGGGAGATCCCGCGGTAGTAGTGGGGGAGCCCGAGGTCCAGCTCGGTGGCGGCGTCGAGCTTGGCGATCGCCTCCTCGGCCTGGCCGTCCAGCCGGGACTGGAAGGCGCCGGCGAGCGCCAGCAGCAGCCCGTCGCCCGGCGTCCGCGACGACAGCTCCGCGAAGAACCGGAACCCCTCCGCGTCGAGGCCGGCCGCCGTGAACTGGGCGGCCAGCACGATCCTGACGCGCCGGTCGGCGTTCGGCCACGTGGCGGCCCGGGACAGCGCCGCGATCTCTTCGTTCATCGGGAACCTCCGAGGAAACCCGCCCCGCCGGGGCGCCGGATGAATGCGAGGGCGGAGGGTCGCGGCGCCCGCGCCGCCGACAAGCCCGGGTCCGACGCGCTGCGCGAGCCTGCCGGCGAACGGCGCGCTTGCGGGGGAGCGAAGGGGACCGGAGCCACGGGCGGCGGGCCGAGAGACGTGCTCGCGGCCGACCGCCGTTCACGATTGGTCATGACGCACTTCTAAAGTTCTTAGAAAAGAAAGTCAAGCGACAGCGTGATTGTTTCAAGTCGCTTGGTAGGCTGTGGTCATGCGTTCCTATGGTCAGTACTGCTCCGTGGCGAGAGCGCTCGACGTCGTCGGCGACCGGTGGACGTTGCTGATCGTGCGCGAGCTCCTGTCGCGTGGCCCGTGCCGCTACACCGACCTGCGTTCGGGGCTGCCGGGGATCGCCACCAACCTGCTGGCCGACCGCCTGCGCGAGCTGGAGGCCGCCGGTCTCGTGGAACGCGAGGACGCTCCGCCGCCGATCGCCGCCACCCTGTTCCGGCTCACCGATCGCGGCGCCGGCCTGGAGCCGGTGATCGACGCGCTCGGCCGCTGGGGCGTGCCTCTGATGCGCGACCACCGGCCCGAGGACGCCTTCCGCGGCCACTGGCTGCGGCTGCCCGTCCGGATGTTCCTCGCCGACCACGAGCCCGACCGGCCGGCGTCGTCGATCCAGATCCGCGCCGGGGACCAGTCCGTGGTGATCGACGCCGACGCCGGCCGGGTCTCGATGCGCCTGGGCGCCGACCCGGACGCCGACGCCACCGTCACCGGCCCGCCGCCCCGCGTCCTGGCCCTGCTCAGCGGCGGCCTCGGCCTCGCCGAAGCCGAGGAGCGGGGCCTGCGGGTCACGGGGTCACGTGAGGCCGTCCTGCGGGTCCTGCCCCGCGCCGGAACCGCCGCCAATGACTCCGCGCCTGCCGAGAGGGCCGCCTCGTAGCCGGGCGGGGACTGGAGAGCGGCCGCCGGCGCGCGCGATCGCGCGGACCTGACATAGAGGGCGGATCTGGCATAGAGGGCGGATCTGGCATAGAGGGCGGATCTGGCATAGAGGGCGGATCTGGCATAGAGGCAGGTGAACGCTCCCTGAGCGCGGCGGCGTTCAGGGAGTGTTTACGTTTCACCCAGGTTGACCCTCTACCCTGACCGGATGTTCGTCGATGCCGTGGAAAGGAACCGGACCCGTCTCAGGGAGGAGGCGTCACCCGCGCGGTCGCAGCCGTCGTCGTCGGCGCCGCGACAGGGATGGCTGGACGCGTTACGCGGCGTGGCCGCGCTCGTCGTGGTGTTCGAGCACTGCCTCGACGGCCTGTTTCCCGAGGTGCGCGCGGGCGCGAGCCAGTGGTTCAACTTCGGCCAATATGGCGTGCTCGTGTTCTTCCTCGTCAGCGGCTACGTGGTGCCGGTCTCGCTGGAACGGCGCGGCAGCGTCGGCGGGTTCTGGATCACCCGGGTCTTCCGCCTCTATCCCCTGTGGCTCGTCGCCGCCGCGGCCGGGACGGTGTTCGGGGCGGTGGGCGTGTACGCGACGCTGCCGGACCAGCTGGCCGACAACCCGGGCATCTCGGCCCTGGCGCACCTGACCATGCTGCAGGACCTCCTCCAGGTGGTCAGCGTCGTCAACGTGTTCTGGACGCTGTCGTACGAGATGGTCTTCTACCTGCTCGTGACCGCGCTGTTCGTGCTGGGCGCGCACCACGCGGGGGCGCCCCGTGCCGGCGGGCGCCGCGCCGGCATGCACCGGGTCGGCGCCATCGGCATGCTCGCCTTCGCGGCGGCGGCCGTCACCGTGGGCGGGCTGCTTCCGGCGGGCGCGCTGTCGAGAGGCGCGGGCACCGCCCAGGTCGTGGTGATCACGGCGGTCGTGCTGCTCGTGGCGACCGCGTCGCTGGCCTTCCGCGGACGGCTGCGCGTGTGCGGCACCGCGGCCGCCGCCGTGCTGGCTCTCGTGCTGCTCGGCGCCAACAGCCGGGTCGGGGCCTGGGAGAGCCTCGCCATCCTCGCGACCATGTTCGCCGGCACCGTGCTCTACCGGCTCGACCAGGGACAACTGCGCTGGAAGAGGAGCGGATGGGCGCTGGCGTGCGTGCCGGTGGCGTCCATCGCCGCCGCGTGGGCCTTCGGCCCCGGCTGGGGCATGCCCGACGACGAGGCGCTGGCGTTCACCTGGGGCTGGTCCACGGCGGTCGCGGCGGCCTGGGCCACCTTCTTCGCCGCCCGTTTTCTGCGGCGCCGGCGGATGCCGCGCGCGCTCGTGGGGCTCGGCCTGATCAGCTACTCGGTCTATCTGCTGCATCCCCTCGCCGTGCAGGTGCTCCGGCGGCTGACGACGGACCCGGCCCGCTTCTCCCTCACCGAACGCCTGGTCATGGGCGTCCTGCTGCTCGGGGTGGTGCTCGCCTGCTCCGCGCTGACCTACCGCGCCGTCGAGCGCCCCGCCCAGTCCCTGGGCCGTCACCTGGCCCGCAGCGTACGCTCCCGGACACTTCCGGCAGACGCCCGTACGGCGGAAACGCGTACGGCGGGCCCGGCCGGTGTCAGGCCGCCTGGACGGCCTCCCGGGCCGGGGGCGCGAGCCTGCCCGCGCCCAGCAGGACCGCCAGGAGCAGCACGGTGACCAGCGCGAACGAGGCGGGAAGCCCGGTCAGCGTGGCGATCCCGCCGATGGCGCTCGGCGCGACGAACCCCGACGCGTAGCTCACCGTGGCCGCGCCCGCGACGCCCTCGCTCGGCGACGACCCGACGTTGCCCGCCGCCGCGAACACCAGCGGGACGACCACGGCGATCCCCACGCCGATCAGCATGAACCCGGCGACCGCCGGCACCTGGGTCCGGGAGACCACGACGAGCAGCCCGCCGAGCGCCGCCAGCGCCGCGCTGCCGCGCACGGTCGCCACCGGCCCCAGCCGCCGCACCACGGCGTCGCCGCACAGCCGGCCCGCGGCCATCATGCACGCGAAGGCCGTGTACGCCGCGGCGCCCACCGCCTGCGACGCGCCCGCGACCTGGCGGAGGTAGACGGCGCACCAGTCCTGGGCGGCGCCCTCGGCGAACACCGCGCAGAAGCCCACCAGCCCGATGACGAGCACTCCGCGCTGCGGGAGCACGAAATGGGGCGGGGCCGGCACGTCCTCACCCGCCCGCAGGTCGAGCAGCGGCGGTCCGGCGGCCAGGGACACGAGGAACAGCACGACCGCCATGCCGCCCAGATGGAGCCGGGCGTCGAGGCCGGCGCTCGCCGCCAGCGTGCCCACGCCGCCGCCCACGAGCGTCCCCACACTCCACATGCCGTGCAGCCCGGACATGATCGAACGGCCGAGCCGCTGCTCGACCTCCACCCCCTGGGCGTTCATCGCGACGTCGGCGATGCCGGCCACCGCGCCGAACAGCAGGAGCGCCACGCACAGCAGGGGCAGGTCCGGCGCCATCGGGGGCAGGGCGAGGAACAGGCACCACAGGCCGATCCCGGCACGGGTGACGGCCCGCACGCCGAACCGGTGCGTGAGGCGGCCCGCGGTCGACATCGCGAGGATGGACCCGGCCGCGGGCGCGAGCAGGGCGAGCCCGAGCCCGCCCGGCCCCACACCGACATGGTCCTGGACCCAGGGGATGCGGGAGGCGAAGCCGCCGGTCACCGCCCCGTGCAGGGCGAACATGACCGACACCGCGAACCTGGCCCGTCTCAGCTCCCGAAGATCCACTATGACACGGTATGCGTTCCCGGGCCGGTGCGGAAAGCGACTTCTGGGACAGCCGTGACGCGCCGGGCGTCGATGATCACGAGGCGGGCACGGTTCGCCCTCACTTGGATGTCCGAGGCGGCGTGCGGATGTCCGGGGTCCGTCCTAGGGAGTGGACCGACCTTGGAGGCGCATGTGAAGAAATCCGGCCCGATCCTCGCGGCCCTGACCATGATCGCCCTGCTGTTCGTCGCCGCCTGCTCCGGCGTGCCGTCCGCCTCGGACGCCGGGGCCCGGGCACCGGTCGCCCCGCCGGGCGTCCCCGACTCCGCCCGGCACGACGACACCGGTGACGAGCCGTCCGCTCTCGACCGGGACGAGGGAGCGCACAGCGCGGAGGAGCCGTCGACCTTCGCCCTCGACGTCGACACGGCCTCCTACGGCTACGCCCGCCGTGCCCTGGAGGAGGGACGCCTGCCGGACCCCGGGCAGGTGCGTACGGAGGAGTTCGTCAACGCCTTCCGCCAGGACTACGCGGAGCCGGAGGACGACGGCTTCGCCGTCCACATCGACGGGGCCAGGATGCCCGACAGGAGGACGGCGCTGCTGCGCGTCGGCCTGCAGACCCGCGAGCCGGACCCGTCGGAGCGGCGGCCCGTCAGCCTCACCTTCGTGGTGGACGTCTCCGGGTCGATGGCCGAGCCCGGCAGGCTCGACCTCGTGCGCCGGGCGCTGCACACGCTCGTCGACCAGCTCGTGCCCGGCGACCAGGTGTCCATCGTGTCCTTCCGCGAAGAGGCCCAGGTGATCGCGGAGACGACGGCGGTCACCCGACGGTCCGAGCTGCATGAGGCCATCGACAGGCTGAACGCCGGGGGATCGACCAACCTGGCGGACGGCCTCGAGACCGGATACCGCCTCGCGGCCGGCTCCTTCAGGCAGGACGCCACCAACCGCGTCGTCCTGCTCTCCGACGGCCTGGCCAACACCGGCGACACCGCCTGGCAGACCATCCTCGGCCGGGTGAGCGAGCACGCCGGCAAGAAGATCACCCTGCTGTGCGTGGGCGTCGGCCGCGAGTACGGCGACGAGCTCATGGAGCAGCTCGCCGACCGGGGCGACGGCGCGGCCGTCTACGTCTCCACCGAAGACGACGTGCGCAAGGCGTTCACCGAACGGCTCACCACCACCCTGGAGGTGCGTGCCCGGGACGCCAAGGCGCAGGTGACCTTCAATCCCTCGGCGGTCGAGTCGTACGCGCTCCTCGGATATGAGAACCGCGCGCTGACCTCGGAGGACTTCCGCGACGACAGCAAGGACGGCGGGGAGATCGGCCCCGGCCACTCGGTCACCGCGCTCTATCGGGTGCACCTGCGCCCGGGTGCCGACGGCCGGCTCGCCACCGCCACCGTGCGCTGGCTCGACCCCGACACCCGGCGGCCGTCCGAGGCCGACCGGAGCGTCGACGTGTTCGCGCTGGCCCCGGCCCTGTGGGGGAGCGCCTCCGTCCGTCTCCAGGTGGACGCCGTGGCCGCCGACTTCGCCGAGCACCTGCGCGGCCGGTGGTCCGGGAAGAGCGGGACGTGGAGCTTCGGCGAGCTGATCGACCAGGCCGACCGCCTGGCGGCGCGGACCGACGACCCCGCCGTGACCGAACTGGCCACGTTGCTGCGCAGCGCCCGCGACCTGGGCTGACGGCCTTCAGACGGGCGGCGGCACGCGGCCCGGCCCACCGTGGCACACACCGGTGCGCCGGGCCGCGTGCCGGGGGCGGCGTTCGGGGTAAGGGCGGAAAGACCATAGGGTCGTCCCGTGCACATTCGCCCCGCCACAGGCCGGGACCAGGAGCAGGACCAAGAGCAGGACCAGGAGCAGGACATGGTCGAGAACGAGACCGACGAAGGACCCGGATTCGCCGATCTGGCGCTGGGCCCCGAGCTCCTGAAGGCCTTGACCGGTCTCGGTTACGAGGAGCCCACGCCCATCCAGCGGGAGGCCATCCCGCCGCTTCTGGAGGGCCGCGACCTCCTCGGGCAGGCCGCGACCGGCACGGGCAAGACCGCCGCGTTCGCCCTGCCCATGCTCCAGCGGCTGCACGCCGGCCTCCACCCGGCGGCCATGGAGAACGGCGGCGGCGAGCCCGCGGGGCTGGTGCTGGTGCCCACCCGCGAGCTGGCCGTACAGGTGTCGGAGGCCATGCACCGCTACGGCCGCGACCTCGGCACGCGGGTGCTGCCCATCTACGGCGGCCAGCCGATCGGGCGGCAGCTGCGGGCGCTGGAGCGCGGCGTGGACGTCGTCGTCGCCACCCCGGGCCGGGCGCTCGACCACATCGGCAGGGGCACCCTGCCGCTCAAGGGCCTGCGCATGGTCGTCCTCGACGAGGCCGACGAGATGCTCGACATGGGCTTCGCCGACGACATCGAGGCGATCCTCCAGGACACCCCGGAGGACCGGCAGACCGTGCTGTTCTCCGCGACCATGCCGCCGCGCATCGACGGCATCGCCCGCCGTCACCTGCGCGAGCCGGTGCGGATCAGGATCGAGCGGGAGCAGCCCGCCGCCGGTGAGGCCCCGCTGATCCGGCAGAGCGCCTACATCGTGACGCGGGCGTACAAGCCGGCCGCGCTCGGCCGCGTGCTCGACGTGGAGGCCCCCACCGCGGCGATCGTCTTCTGCCGCACCCGTGAGGAGGTCGACAGCCTCACCGAGACCATGAACGGCCGCGGCTACCGCGCCGAGGCCCTGCACGGCGGCATGGGCCAGGAGCAGCGCGACCGCGTCATGGGCCGGCTGCGCAGCGGGACGGCCGACCTGCTCGTCGCGACCGACGTGGCCGCGCGCGGCCTCGACATCGAGCAGCTCACCCACGTCATCAACTACGACGTGCCGTCCGCGCCCGAGTCGTACGTGCACCGCATCGGCCGGGTGGGCCGGGCCGGGCGCGAGGGCGTCGCGATCACGCTCGCCGAGCCGCGTGAGCACCGCATGCTCAAGACCATCGAGCGCGTCACCCGCAGCAAGATCACGGTCGAGAAGGTGCCGACGGTGGCCGACCTGCGCGCCCGGCGGCTGGAGCTGACCAGGGCCGCCCTGCAGGAGAGCCTCATGGAGGACGGCGACCTCGACCGCTTCCGCGTGGTGGTCGAGACGCTCGCCGACGAGTTCGACCTGGTCGACATCGCGCTCGCGGCGGTCAAGCTCGCCCACGAGTCGACCGGCGCCGCCGCGGACGAGGAGGAGATCCCCGAGGTCACGCCGCGCCCGCAGCGGGCCGAACGCGGCGGACCGCGCGACGACAGGTCCGGCCGCGACGAGCGGCGCGGACGGCGCGGGGGCGGCGCGATGAGCCGCGTCTTCGTCGGCGCGGGCCGCAGCGCGGGCGTGCGTCCCCAGGACATCGTCGGCGCGATCACCGGGGAGACCCGGGTCAGCGGGCGCGAGATCGGGGCGATCGAGATCGCCGACCGGTTCACCCTGGTCGAGATCCCGGACGGCGCGGTGGACGAGGTGGTCACGGCGCTGCGCCGCACGACGATCAAGGGCAGGAAGCCGATCGTGCGCAGGGACCGCGACGGCGCCCCCCGCGGCCGCCGCTGACCTTCCCGAGAGGCCGCCCCGGCCTTTCCCAGGAGGGCCTTCCCGGGATGCCCGTCAGCGGGCGCCCACGGACCTGCCTGAGCGGGTGGCGGCGGCGGTCCTGTGCCGCGCCGCCCGCCAGCGGACCAGCAGCAGCACGAGCAGGCCCGCGAGGACGGCGGCGGTCACACCGGTGCCGAGCTGCGCCCCCAGCCGCTGGTCGGCCGCCCGCTCCGGCGCCCACGGCAGCCCGAGCGCCGCGTACCACTCCGGCGCCTGCGCCGGCCCGGCCAGCACCACCAGGCCCGTCCACGCGCGTACGGCGATAGCCCCGGCGAGCATCCAGGCCCGCACCTGCGGCCGGATCGCGTGGGGGAGCGGGTCCACGCCGACGGCCACCGCGAGGAACAGCACCGCGGTGATGGTCACCACCGTCTGCGCGGCCAGCCGCAGGGCGAGGCTCGGCTGGGCGTCCCCGAACAGGCCGGTCAGATACAGCGCCGGATAGGGCAGCGCGTACAGGGCCAGCGCCGTCACCGGGTGGGACAGCGCACGGCCGACGGGACCGTGGCCGGGGTCCGCGTCCGGACGCACCCGCCGCCACAGCGTCACCGGGGCGCCGAACACGAGCAGCACGGGGCCCACGGCGCCGAGCAGCGCATACTGCGCCGCGTGCGCGGAGAACAGCGCGGGCGCGTACGCCGCCACGCCTCCCGAGGTGGCATAAGCGATCACGGCCAGACCGGCCACCCAGGAGACGGTCCGCCCGGCCGGCCACCGCCCGTCCTCTCCGGCGGCGCGCGACAGCCGCCGTACGCCGGACAGGTACGCCGCGAGGGCGGCGGCCAGCAGGAGCAGCGCGATCGGGTCGGGCCGCGCCTCGGTGACGAGCGAGCCCGGGGTGAGGGGAGGCAGGGCGTAGCCCAGGGCGTCGTGCTGGTGCACGGCCGTCTCGGTGGGCGGCGGGGGCGTGCGTCCCAGCGCGACGGCAAGGCCCAGCGTGCCGGCCATCACCGCGATCTCGCCGCAGGCGAGGCGCAGGAACGGCGCACGGGCGCCGCCGGAGTCCATCGCCTCGATGGTCCTGCGCCGGTGCCGCCACCCGAACCAGCCGAGCACCACCAGTGCGGCGATCTTCGCAAGCACGAGCAGGCCATAGCGCGACTGCCACAGCAGGGGCAGCGAGCCGAGCCGCACCCAGGCGTTGAGGGCGCCGGACGCCCCGACGGCGGCGAAGCAGCCCAGCGCGAGCGTGCTGAAACGGCGCACGGCGACCGTGAGCCCGGGCGCGGCGCGCAGGTGTGCCACGAGGGCGTACAGGCCGCCGATCCACAGCGCGACGGCCGCGACGTGCGCCATCAGGCTCAGGACGGCGAGGTTGTGGTCGGCCGCCGAGGCGGAGTGGCCCACGTACGCCGGGGGCAGCACCGCGAAGAGCGCCACCGCGAGCAGCGTGAGCCGCAGCACGGGACCATCCGGCAGGAGCGTCCCTCCGGCGACCGCCAGGGCCGCGAGCGTCACCGTGAGGAACGCCTGGCCCTGCGGGATGTGGAGGAGGAAGGCGGGCAGCGCGCCGGAGCGCAGCGCGTCGCCCGGAGGCAGCCCGAGGAAGTCCGACAGCGTCAGGACCTCGGTGACCGCCGCGCTCGCCGCCCAGCCGAGCGCCCAGTCCCCGGCCGCCCGCATGACGGTCCGGCCGCTGGAGGGGGCCAGCACGACGGCCGCCAGCAGGGTCCCGACCGTGGCGACGGCGCAGGCGTCGTGGACGAGGCGTATGACAGGCAGGCCCCAGGTGGTCAGGGCGCCGGGGGAGGGCAGCCCCTGGATCGCCGGTTGCGGTCTGCCGCCGCCGAACCACAGGGCGAGCCCCAGCAGGGCGAACGCCGTCGCGGCGACGGCGGGGACGACTACGCCGCGGTGGCGCGGGGGAGGTGTCATCGTCGGCGTCCTCGGCTCGTTGATCACTTGCGAGTATGGCCGAAAGGTCGTCTTCTGGGGAGCCCCCAAACGGCAGGAACGTCCGAAACCGCTCGATGTCAGGATTTTGCCGTTATGTCGGGCTGAAATGTTCAACACCCTTCGGGGCCGGTGTCGGAGCTCTCTCAGGGATGCCGGTCTCGCAGGATGCCGGGGGTCTCTCAGGGGCGCCGGGGGCGAGCCGATCCGTTCGCGCATGTCTCACAGGGCCGGACACGAGACGCAGGCCGCTGCCGGCGGGGTCCGTCCCTTGTGGCGAGCGGCACGATCGGCGGGTCGCCGCGCGATGGAGCGCGGCGACGCACGCCAACGCCGCGCCGCGTCCCATCCCGCACCACCGCGGGCCGTTCGAGATCGTGTGGCACGCCTCGCCGTGCTGGGTCGCAAGATCGGCGGTGGACCGGCCGAGATCGCCGGGGTGTGAGACAATCCCCGCGTCATGCGCGCCACGCTCTCCTTCCGGCTCCTGCGGTCGGCCTCCTTCTCCGCCGTCTGCGTGCTCCTCGCGGTCGGCGCGCACCGGTTCGCCGGGGGAGGCGGGCCGACGCCCGCCGCGCTCCTCACGGGGATGCTCACGGTGACGGCCGGTGCGGCCGTCGCGGCGGGCCGGGAACGGTCACCCCAGGCGATCATCGGCCTGCTCGTCGGCGCCCAGGCGTTCCTGCACGTCCTCCTCGACCTGACGGGATCCGGCGCGGCGTCGTACCCCACCTGGCACGGCGGCCTGACCGCGCAGACCGGGATGTTCACCGCCCACCTCACCGCGGCGCTGCTCACCGGATTGTGGCTGTCGCGCGGCGAGGAGGCCCTGTGGTCCGTGCTGCGCGCGGCCGGCGCCAGGGCGGTCCGCTGCCTGCGGGCGGTGGCCGTGCTGGCACGCGCGCTGCTGGCGCTGTGGGGGGCCGATCTCGCGGGCACCGGACGTCCCCGACCGCCCGCGGCGCCGGGCTCCATGCGCGCACCCCGCGCCGCGGTCGTGCTGCGGCACGCGGTCGTTCGCCGCGGGCCGCCGCTTCTCCTCGTCTCCTGAGCTTCACGCGCGAGCGACGCGTATCTCCCCACGGGACCCGCGAGTTCCCAGAGGGCCATGCTCGCGCGCCTCCGTAATCTCGCAGACGACTGGAGAACCCCCATGACCTCGTACGTCCGTCGTGCGGCCACCGTCACGGCCGGTGCCCTCGCGCTCACCATCGGTCTCGCCGTGCCCGCCCTCGCCCATGTCACCGTCAACCCCGGCACCGCCGTAAAGGGCTCCTGGACGAAGCTCGCCTTCCGGGTGCCCAACGAGCGTGACAACGCCTCGACCACCAAGGTGGAGGTCGACTTCCCCACCGACAACCCGCTGCCGTTCGTCTCGGTTCGCCCGGTGCCCGGATGGGACGTCAAGCTCACCCGCGGCAAGCTGCCCAAGCCCGTCGTCTCGGACGCGGGCGACACGATCACCGAGTCGGTGCTGAAGATCACCTGGTCCGGCGGGAAGGTCGGGTCGGGCCAGTTCCAGGAGTTCGAGGTGTCGGTCGGCCCGCTGCCGAAGAGTGTCGACACGCTGGCGTTCCCCACGGTCCAGACCTACTCGAACGGTGAGGTCGTCAAGTGGGCGGACGCGCCGAAGGCCGACGGGTCCGAGCCCGACCACCCCGCGCCGACGCTCAAGCTGGTCGCTGCCGAGGAGGGGGAGGGCGACGAGGACGGCGAGGCCCCCGCCTCGCCGGCCGCGGCCCCCGTCGTCGCGGCTGTGGCGAGTGAGGACCAGGGCGGGAACAACACCCCGGCCCTGGTGCTCGGCGGCCTGGGCCTCGTCGCCGGACTGGTCGGAGCCGGGGCGGGCGTCACAGCGCTGCGCCGCTCACGCGGCTGATCCGCCCTGCCGCCGCCCGGAACGCTTTCGGGTCGGCGGCCACTACACAGGAGCCCCTTGTCGGCCGCGCGGCCGACAAGGGGCTCCCTTCTCCTGAGCAGATCCGGGGCGGACCCGGCGGCCGGGAGGGGCCCTTCCTTCCGAGCGAGCCCCGAGGCCGGGCCCAGCCCGGACCCTGCCAGTGATCCCGCCCCGTGATCCCGCCCCGTGATCCCGCCCCGTGATCCCGCCCCGTGATCCCGGCCGTGCCCGCCGCAGGCGCGGCGGTCAGGGCTGGGCGGTCAGGACTGGGCGGTCAGGACTGGGCGGTGAGGGCTGGCGATCAGGACGCGGGGCGGTCAGGACAGAAGAGTCTCGCCGATCCAGCCGTCAGGGGCACACCCAGGCGGTACGGCGAAGACGGCCGACCCGATGGGGGTGATCCACTGGTTCAACAGATCGACCTCCGCGAGCCGCCGCTGGATCGGGACGAACTGCCGCTCCACGTCGGCCTGGTAGGACGCGAACAGCAGACCGGCGTCCGGCCGCCCCTCCGGGCTGAGGCCGTCCTCGTAGTTGTAGGCCCGGCGCAGGATTCGCATGCCCGGGTCGGTTACCCGGGCCCGGCGGATGTGCGCGTACTCGGAGATCACCGGCAGGCCCGACGGGCCGACTGCGGCGAAGTCGGGCTCGTCGGCCTCGGCCCGGCCGGTCAGTGGCGCGCCGGTGTCCAGCCGCCGTCCGACACTGAACTCCTTGGCCGCCCGGTCCGCGGCATCCCATTTCTCCAGGTCCATCCGGATGCGACGGAGCACCAGCGTGGTGCCGCCCCGCAGCCACCCGTCGCGCACCCACACGGCCCGGTCGAAGTCCGGCGATCCCGGCCGGGGGTTGACCGTGCCGTCGAGCTGGCCCATCAGGTTGCGCTGGGTCGTCCCCGGCGCGCGCACCTGCGGGCTCTGCCGGAAGCCTTGCTGCGTCCACCGTACGGTCGCGAACGAGCGGGCGTCCCTGACGAGCACGCGCAGCGCGTGCGCCAGCGTGACGCGGTCGTCAGCGCAGACCTGGACCAGCAGGTCGCCGCCGCTCCAGCGGGGCTGAAGGGCGTCGACCTTGAACGCCGGAAGCGGCCGTGGCGCGAGATGCCCGGCCCCGGCCGCCTCGAACAGCCCGGGGCCGAACCCGAACGTGACGGTGAGCCGCGCGGGCAGCAGCGCCAGCTCGGCATCGGTGTCCGCGAGGGCGGGCTCGCCCCGCGTCAGCCGCCGCGCGTCGTCGGTGAGCAGCCGCATCAGGCGCGCGAGCGCCGCGCGGTCGGTCCCAGGCCGCAGGTCGAACCCGGCGAACACCGCGAAGGTCTGCGGAGACGTCGCGATGCCCGCCTGGTGGACGCCGTGGAAGGGCTCGACGGCCGCACCGCCGGGGAGGGGCGTCTGCCGCCCGGCAGACGCCCGCCCTGCCGCCTCCTGTACGGCCGAGACCGGGGCGCAGGCCGCCGCCGCGGCGGCGACGGCCCCGCCCGCGAGCAGGCCGCGCCGGGTCAGCCGCCGTCCCGCCGGAAGTCCGCTCTCACTCATGAGGGGCGTAGGACTCGTTGGCGCCGGCGAAGTCCTTGGCCACCGCGGTGAAGGACACGGTCTTGCCGCCCTTCAGGGTGAGCGTGAAGGGCACCTCCGTGCCGGGCTCGATGGCCGTGCGGACGTTCATCAGCATGATGTGGTCGCCGCCGGGCTGGAGCACGTGCCGGCCACCGGCCGGGATCACGATCCCGCCCTCCTTGCGGCGCATGGTCGTCGTGCCGCCGTCTCCGACGACCTCGTGCAGCTCCACGGACGGGGAGACGGGAGTGCTCGCCGCGACGACGGTCACCGCTGCGCCGGTGGTGTTGACGAGCGTGGCGAAGGCGGCGCTCATCCCGGAGCGGGCCGTCTTCACCCACGGGTCGATGATCGACAGTGGGGCAGCCGCCGCGGCCGGGTCTTGCGCCGCGGCCGGCGCGGCGGTGGCGGCCCCAGTGTCGGGCAGGGCGCCGGACAGGGCGCCGGACAGGGTGTCGGGTCGGGTGCCGGAGGGAGCGCCGTTTGGCGTGCCGGACGGCGCGGCACAGGCCGCTGCGGCGAGGAGGGCGGCCAGCGCCGCCGGAAGCATGCGGTTGATGGTCGTGATGGTCATGCGGAAGCCTTCTCTCGGTCGTCCGGCGGGCATGCGGGCGGCGTCGTCCCCATGCGTGCGAAGGCAGGAGCCCGCAAGCAGGTCGTGCACGGCACGCCAGGCGTGGCAGGCCGTGCTAGGCAGACCAGGCGTCGGAAGCCATGCGAGGCAGGCCGTGCGCGGCGGACCGTGCGGGCCGTCCCCGGCGATGCCGGGCGGCCCGGCATGACCGGTCGCCGACGCCGAAGGGGCATGCGCGGGCATGCTCCGCCGGTAAAGATCGCTGACGACGCTCCCGGGCCGTACGCGGCCGGGAGCGGGGTGAGGAGGGCCGTCTCAGGCGGACGGCTGGAGAAGGCCCGGCGGGCCGCGCCGGGTGACGCAGTGACGCGGCGCGAGGGAGCGCGGCAGGCTCGGCTCGTCCGGACGCGGCGACGCGGGTGGTGCGAACACCGGCGGCGCCGGATCGGCCGCGATCCGCGTGAGCCGTACGGCGAGCCGTCGCAGCAGCGCCCACAGGGCGGCCTCGCCCCTGGCCAGCCACACCGCCGTCAGCACCACCGCCCAGCCGTGACCGAGCAGCATTCCGATGCCCGGCGCGAGGTGCGCGTGACCGGCCATGGCCTGCCCCGTGAGTACGTGCCCGGACAGGACGTGTGCGCTGGACGCCATGGGCGACGAGAGGGCGAACAGCACGTGCAGCACGGCCTGGAGGGCCGCGAGCAGCGGCAGGATCGAGCGCAGCGTCCGTTCCCCGCCCGAGAGGGGCAGCGCGGCGGCGAAGACCGCCGGCAGGCCCAGCGCCAGCGCGCCGGGGGCGACCATGCCGCCGTTGAACAGGTGCGCCAGCACGCCAAGGCCGAGGCACACCGCGGTGAAGGCGGCGGCTCGGGCAAGGCGGAGAGGCGATGTCACCGGCATGACACAGCCAATATCGCACGCCGGGTGCCCGGTCCCCGTTCCGGCAGGCGCGTCTCCCGCGGTGGCGGGCCGGGCGCCCGCACTGGGCAGGGCAGGCCGTGCCGCTCGCGGACGTCCTGCTCCTCGGCCTGTCGAGGCCGCCGCATGCGGGGGGTCAGCCGGCGGCCTGGGATGCGGGGCCCGGGGCGGCCTCGACGGCCGCGGCGCCCGCGCAGCGACGGCGATACTCGCGCGGAGAGGTGCCGGTGATCCGCTTGAACGCGGTGCTGAGGGCGCTTTCCGAGCCGTAGCCGACGGCGAGGGCGATCGTCGCGAGCGTGTCGTCGCTGACGCGCAGGCGCTGGGCGGCGAGCTCGATCCGCCAGCGGGTGAGGTAGTCCAGGGGACCGAGGCCGGCCGTCTCCTTGAACCGCGCGGCGAGGGTGGACCGGGACACCGCACCGGCCCGTGCCAGCTCCGCGACGGTCCACGGGTAGGCGGGCCGGGCGTGCATGGACCGCAGGGCCGCCGCGACCACGGGGTCGGCGAGACCGGCGAGCAACCCCGACCCCGCGCGGGGCTCGCGGGCCAGATGCAGGCGCAGGATGTGGATGAGCATGACCACGGCGAGATGTTCGGCCACGAGCGTCGAGCCGATCGGACGCCCCTGCAACTCGGCGTCGATCTGCTCGAGGGCCCACCGCACCGCGCTCGCCTCGCCGGTGCCCGCGGGCGCGTGGATGACCGGCGGCAGCCCGTCGAGCAGGAGCACCCGCGCGCGGTCGCCGAACGAGAAGCGGCCGCCGAGGAGGAACGTGTCCACGCCGTCGCCGACATGGGGGAGGCCGTCTCCCGCGGCCGTCCAGAGGGGTCCGGCGTCGACCGGGACGGCGTGAGGATCGCTGAAGAGCGTGAAGGCGAGGGGGTGCGTCAGCAGGAAGCAGTCGCCCTCCTCCAGAGCGATCGGGGCGGTGAGGCCCTCGACGCTCAGGAAGCACCGGCCGCGCCGGACGGTGTTGAACTTCACGCCGTCCGGCGGCTCGAAGCGCACCGCCCAGCTGCCGCCCGCCGTCATTCCCGTGGACAGGTGCGCTCTGGTGCCCAGCAGCGCGAGCACGTCTTCGAGCGGATCCATCTGCTTCCCCCGGGGCGACTCGAGACGAATGGACGACCGATAAAGTTCTACGGACTTTCCAGCATAGATAGTCCGAAGCAGGACTTCTAGCGTGGCCTCATGCACAGCGAAACGACTCGCATCACCACTCCGTTCCACTCGCACGCCACGGCCGAAGAGGTCATCAAGGGGGTGGATCTGTCCGGGCGGCGCGTCGTCGTCACCGGCGGCTCCTCCGGCATCGGCACCGAAACCGTCCGGGTCCTGGCCGAGGCCGGCGCGGAGGTCACCATCGCCACCCGCGATCCCGCCGCGGGGGCGCGGATCGCGGCGACCTTCGCCGACACGCCCGGAACCGTACGGTCGGCCGCGCTCGACCTGGCCGACCTGTCGTCGGTCGCGGCGTTCGTACGCGACTGGAGCGGCCCGCTCGACGTGCTGGTCGCCAACGCCGGAATCATGGCGCTCCCGGTGCGCCAGGTCAGCGCGCAGGGCTGGGAGCTGCAGCTCGCGACGAACTATCTCGGACACTTCGCCCTCACCCTGGGCCTGTACGACAGCCTGCGGGCGGCGGGCCGGGCGCGGATCGTCGTCGTCAGCTCCGGGGCCCATCTCGCCGCGCCGTTCGACTTCGACGACCCGCAGTTCGAGCGCCGGCCCTACGATGCGTGGACGGCCTATGCGCAGTCCAAGACGGCGGACGTCCTGCTCGCGGTGGGGGCGCGCCGGTGGGCGGCCGACGGAATCACGGCGAACGCCCTCAACCCCGGCTGGATCCTCACCAACCTCACGCGCCACATGGACGAAGCGATGATGCGCGAGATGGGCGCGATCGACGAGAACGGCGAGATCATCCCTCAGCCCTACCTCAAGTCGGTCGCCGCGGGCGCGGCGGCGTCGGTGCTGCTGGCGGCCTCGCCCCTGGTGGAGGGCGTGACCGGCCGCTACTTCGAGGACAACCAGGAGGCCCCGCCCGCCGCCCCCGGGATCCCCGGCGGAGTGGCGGCCCACGCGCTCGACCCCGACGCGGCGGATCGCCTGTGGGACTACGGGAGCTCCGTGATCGCGGCGGCTTAGGAAATGTGCCGTTTGGGCACTTCAAGAGATATCGGGGGGCGTGTTCGATAGGGGGAACCATGGCTGTATCGGCAGACCTGGCGAAGCTGCTCGACCGCGAATACGAGGACAAGACCCTTGACGAGATCGTCAAGGCGCCCGTGGAGGCGCTGGCCGGAGTGAGCGCGGAGGACGCGGAGCTGCTGAAGAAGGCCTTCCACGTCAAGACCGTGGGAGACCTGGGCCGCAACAAGTTCTTCCGGGCGGCCACCGCACTCGTCGATCTCACCGACAGCAAGAAATAAGCTGGCATCCCGGCCGTTGTAGAAGATTTCCATCGCCTTGTAGGTTGATGGAAGGTATCTACAAAGGAGCGGCCGTGGGGGCTCTGTTCGTCGGGGTGGACGGGGGAGGCACCAGCACGCGCTGCGTCGTTGTCACCGAGTCGGGCGAGATCGCCGGGCGGGGACGGGCCGGCGGCGCCAACGCGATCTCGGTCCCCGACCCCGCCGCCAACCTGCGCGCCGCGCTGCTCGGCGCGCTGGAGGGCCTCGACCCCGCGCGGGTCGCGGGCGGCGTGTTCGGCCTGGCCGGAGCCGCCCGCGCGGCGGAGGTCGCGGAGCGGGCCTGGCGGGAGGCGGGGCTCGCCGGGCGTCCGGGGGTGGTCGCCGACGTGCTCGTCGCCTTCACCGGCGCCACCGACCAGCCGGACGGCGTGGTCCTGGTGGCCGGCACCGGCGCGATCGGCGCCCGCGTCCGCGACCGCCGGATCGTGCGGCGGGCCGACGGTCTCGGCTGGCTCCTGGGCGACGAGGGGTCGGGCGTGTGGCTGGGCCGCCGGGCCGCCGCCGCGGCGCTGAACGCGGTCGACGGCCGGGGCGCGCCCACCGTGCTGGTCGCCCGGGTGGCCGAGGCCGTCCTCGGGCCAGGGGTGGCCGGCGACGACGGCGGGCCCGCGCTCACCCAGGCCCTGGTGGCGGCCGTGTACGCGCGGGTGGCCGAGTCGGGGCCCGCCTGGCTGGGCACGCTCGCGCCCGTGCTGGACGCCGCCGCCCGCGAGGGCGACGAGGTGGCGCGCGGCATCGTCGCGGAGGCGGCCCGCAGGCTGTGCCGTACGGCACGGGTCGTGGCGGGGGAGTGCGACCGCGGGAGGGGAGCGCGGGCGGAGGGCGGCCCGGACCAGGCGGGCGGCGGGCCGCTGGTGCTCGCCGGGTCGCTGCTGACCGAGCCGACCGAGCTCGCCCACCTGGTCCGGGCCGAGCTGGGCAGGTGGGCCGTGCTGGTGCGCGCCCGGGACAACGCGGCGGGCGCCGCCGCGCTCGCGGTGCGGGCCGCCCTCCCCGGCGACCCCCGTGCCGCCGAGGCGCACCGCGTGCTGATCGGGCAGGAGGTCGCATGATCGGCGGCGAGCTGGACCGGATGGCGATGGCCGTGCTCCAGCCCGGTTTCGAGGGCACCGAGCCGCCCGGGTGGCTGCGGCGGGCGCTCGCGGACGGGCTGGGCGGCGTGGTCCTGTTCGCCCGCAACGTCGACCGTGACGGCGTCCGTGACGGCGTCCGTCACGGCGCCGCTGACAGCACCGGAGAAGGCGCCTCTGCCGGCCCCGCGAACGGAGACGCGGTCGCCGGGACGGCCGCCCTGGTCGCCGAGCTGCGCCGGGAGCGGCCGGACGTGGTCGTCGCCGTTGACGAGGAGGGAGGCGCCGTCACCCGGCTGGAGGCCGCCACCGGCAGCTCCTGGCCGGGCAACATGGCACTGGGCGTCGCCGGAGACGTGTCGCTGACCCGGCGGGTGGCGCGGCAGATCGGCCGGATGGTCGCCGCCGCGGGCGTCACCCTCGACTACGCCCCCGTGGTGGACGTCAACGCCGACCCCCGCAACCCCGTCATCGGCGTGCGGTCCTTCGGCTGCGACCCGGAGGAGGTCGGCCGCCACGGCGCCGCGTGGATCGAGGGACTGCAGAGCGCGGGGGTCGCCGCCTGCGCCAAGCACTTCCCCGGCCACGGCGACACCGTGACCGACTCCCACCTCGCGCTGCCCGCCGTACGGGCCTCCCGCGAGGTGATCGAACGGCGCGACCTGCCGCCGTTCCGGGCCGCCATCGCGGCGGGGGTGCGCGCCGTGATGTGCGGTCACCTGCTGGTCCCCGCCGTCGACACGCTCCCCGCGACGCTGAGCCGGGAGGTGCTCACCGGCCTGCTGCGCGAGGAGCTGGGGTTCGACGGGCTCGCGGTGACCGACGCGATCGAGATGCGCGCGGTCGCCGCCCTGCACGAGCCGGGCGAGATCGCGGTCCGCGCGCTGGCCGCCGGGGCCGACGCGATCTGCGTCGGGGTGTCCTCGGCCGGGGGAGAGAGCGTGTACGCGCTGCGCGACGCGATCACCCGAGCGGTCCGCGAGGGACGGCTGGCGGAGGAACGCCTGGCCGAGGCGGCGGGCCGGGTGCGCGACCTGGCCGCGTGGTACGACGCGCAGGCCGAGGCCAGAGCCGCCGTGGCCCGCGACGCCGACGAGGGCCTCGGCCTGGCGGCGGCGACGGCCGCCCTGCGCGCCACCCCGGCCGACCAGGCGGTGACGCCGCTGACGAAGGCGCCGCTGGTGGTGCACCTGGCGGCGCGGCCCAGCCAGGCCGTCGGCCGCGCGACCCCGCTGAAACTGGGCCAGGCGATCGAGGAGATCCTCCCCGGGACGGTGACGGCCGAGGTGCACGAGGACGGGCGCCTGCCCGACCTGAGCGAGACCGGGCGCCCCCTCGTGATCGCCGTCCACGACGCCGTACGGCACGCCTGGATGCGGCGGCTCCTCGACGACGCGCTGCGGGCCCGCCCGGACGCGGTCGTGGTCGAGACCGGGGTCCCGGGACCGCCCGCCGGCCGGCTCTACCTCGCCACGCACGGCAACTCGACGGCCTGTGCGCGGGCGGCGGCGCGGTGGCTCACCGGGGGCGTCTGACCCTCCTCATGACGATGTCTTCGCAGGTGGTGGCCTCGGGTAAAAATTATCTCCATAGCCTTGTCTGCTCGTGGAAAAAATTGACTCCATCCCGAGAGCGCCCGTATTGTCCAGGCAATCGGGAACCAGGAGCAGCCCATGAAGCGACTCGCAGCGATCATGGCGGTGGCGTCCATCGTCACCGTGACCGCCTGCGGCACTACCGGGACGACGGACACCGCCCAGCAGGGCGGCGGCGTGTACACCACGATCGACGGCAGCAAGCAGATCAACGCGAGCGCGCCGATCAACCCGTTCAACCCCGTCGGGTCGGTCTTCTCGGGATACAACGGCATGGCGCTGGCGTGGCCCAAGAACGACCCCACCGATCCCAACCAGTTCTACCCGGCAATCGCCAAGAGCTGGAGCGTGTCCCCGGACCGGTCGGAGGTCGTCATCCGCCTGCAGCCGGACGCCAGGTGGTCCGACGGCAAGCCGGTGACCAGCGATGACGTGCGGGTCTCGATCGGTCTCGCCTACACCCAGGGCGGCACGGCGTACGCGCTGGACCCGAAGGCGGCCGGCGCCGCCGCCGACATCCAGGTCGTCGATCCCAAGACGATCCGGGTGACCCAGGGCGCCAACCGCAGCTCGACGTTCCTCGCCAACCTGCTGTCGACCGTGGTCGTGCCCGCGCACGTCTTCGGGAAGCTGCTGCCCGCCGACTTCTGGCAGACGCTCAAGGTCGCCCAGCACGGCAAGGGCGCGGCGGCCGAGAAGGCGAAGAACAAGATCACCGGGCTCGCGGAGACGGTCATCGCGTTCGACCCCGGTCACGACGTGTCCGCCGGGCCGTTCGTGCTCGAACGGGTGAACCCCGGCGCGGCGCTGCTGACGCGCAACCCCTACTTCTACGCGCGGCAGAACATCGTGCCGGACAAGGTGAAGATCCTCAACTACACCGGCAACGAGCAGATCTGGAACTACCTGATCGCCGGCCGGCTCGACAACGCCCCCTTCACCTCCGTGCCCACCGCCGTCATGGAGCGCATCCGCCAGGCGAAGGGCAGCAAGATCGTCAAGGGTTACTCGCCGGTGGCCGTCTCCCTCGCGTTCAACGAGGCGCGCAAGCCGTACGACAACGTGCACGTGCGGCGGGCGATGGCCTACCTGATCGACCGCGCCCAGGTCACGAAGATCGCCTCTCCGGAGGGCGGCACCCCCGCCGTCACCACCTCGGGCATCCACGCCGAGGCGGCCCGGGCCTGGCTGGGCGACGCGTTCGACTCGCTCGAGCAGTACCGCGTGAACCCCGCCAAGGCCGACGCCGAGCTGAAGGCGGCCGGCATGACCAAGCGGGGCGGCCACTGGACCCTGCCGGACGGCAGGCCGTGGCAGGTCCGCATCCACGTGCCCGCGTCGTTCTCCGACTGGGTCGCCGCGGCCAAGTCGATCACCAGCCAGCTCGAGGACCACGGCATCGACGCGAGCGTGGTCACCGCCGCCGACTACACGCTCTATCTGGGCGAGCTCGCCGACGGCAAGTACGACCTGGGGTTCTGGCTGATCGGCCTCGGCCCCTCGCCGTACAACATCTTCCAGCGGCTGTTCGGCCAGGCGAACGGCTGGCAGATGTTCGGCGGCAGGCTGCGCCACGTCGCGCCGGGCACCGAGGGCAACTGGATGGGCGGCCCGGAGAAGGTCGACGCGGGCACCGCCGGCATGGTCGACCCCGGCGAGCTGACCAGCAGGCTCAACTACGCGTCCCACGACGAGCAGAAGCGCATCGTCGGCGTCCTGGCCAAGGTCGCCAACGAGCAGCTTCCGGTCGTCCAGCTCTGGGACTACGTGAACACCCAGTTCGTGAACACCTCCCGCTACACCGCGTTCCCGCCCGACGACGACCAGTCCCTGCGGCTGTCGTCCGGCGTGTGGATGCAGCTCGGGATGATCAGGAAAGCGGAGAAGGGGCAGGCATGACGCACGCCGTTCCGGGGCGTCCCCGGCTGGGCGCCATCGCCAGGAAGATCGGCGGCCACCTGGTCCGCGGCCTGGCCATGATCTGGGTCGTCGCCACGATCAGCTTCGTCATCATCCGGGAGATCCCCGGCAACCCCGTGCTCGGGCAGTACGAGAGCCTGATCCAGAAGGGCATGTCGCCCGAGCAGGCCGAGCGGGCCACCGCCGTCCTGTACGGCTTCCTGCCCACCGGCAACCTGTGGCAGCAGTACGTCGGCTACATGGGCTCGCTGCTCCACCTCGACCTCGGGCGTTCGCTCAGCACGCCCGGCGTGGAGGTCACCACGCTCATCGGGCACGCCGCCCGGTGGACCGTGCTGCCGGTCCTCGCCGGCACGCTGCTGAGCTTCCTGCTCGGCGTCACCATGGGCGTCTACGCCGCGATCAAGCGGTCGGGCAAGCTCGGCGACATGCTCGCGCTGTCCGGCTCGCTGCTGCACGGCGTGCCGGTGTACGTCATCGGCCTGCTGCTCACCGCGATCTTCGCCACGCTGTGGCCGATCATGCCGTCCGGCGGCCCGGTGGACGTCGAGTTCGTCCCCGGCTTCAACGCCGGATACATCGGCTCGCTGATCCATCACGCGGTGCTGCCGGTCGTCACGTACACGCTGGCCAGCTATGGCGGGTGGATCCTCGCGATGAAGTCGAACGTGGTCGCCGTGCTCGGCGACGACTTCATCCTCGCGGCCGAGCTGCGCGGCCTGAAGCGGGGCTTCGTGTTCCGGTACCTCGCGCGCAACGCGATCCTGCCGCTGTTCACGATCCTCGCCCTGTCGATCGGCATGCTGTTCGGCGGCTCGATCTTCATCGAGGAGATCTTCAACTACCCGGGCCTCGGCCTGCTGCTCGTCAACAGCATCAGCAGCCGCGACTACGCGCTCATGGGCGGCACGTTCCTGGTGATCACGGTCGGCATCGTCGTCGCCAACATCGTCGCCGACCTGCTGTACACGGTGATCGACCCCCGGGTCAGGAGCGGAGGCGCGGCATGACCGTCATCGTCAACCCGGAAGGGACGATCAGCCCCGGCGCCCTGCCCGCCGGCACCACCCGGGCGACGCTGCGGCGCAACTTCTGGCGCGGGGTGTGGCGGGTGCTGCGGCGCAAGCCCAGCCGCATGGCCGGGGTGGTCATCGTGGCCCTGTTCGCGCTCATGGGCGTGGCCGGGCCGCTGCTCTACCCCGCCCAGCTGCCGCGCGACGACAACGCGCTGTACGCGCCGCCGAGCCTGGCCCACCCCTTCGGCACCGACTTCGAGGGCACCGACGTGCTCGCGCTGGTCGTCACCGGCGCGCGCTACGTGCTGCTCACCGGCCTGGCCACGGCCGTCATCACGGTCGCCCTCGGCACGCTCATCGGCCTGGTCGCGGGCTTCCACCGCGGCCGGTGGGACTCGCTGCTGATGCGGCTGACCGACATGAACCTCGCGATCCCCGGCCTGCCGCTGCTGCTCGTGCTGTCCACGGTGTGGAAGTTCGAGAGCCCTCTGGAGATGGGCCTGGTGCTCGGCGTGCTCGGCTGGGGCGGCATCGCCCGCGCCGTGCGGTCCCAGACGCTGTCGCTGCGCGAGCGCGGCTTCATCGAGGCCGCCCGCGGGCTCGGCCTGCCCACCCGGCACATCATCGGCCGCGAACTGCTGCCGAGCATGGCGCCGTACATCGCGATGAACATGCTCATCGCCGTCACCGGCGCGGTGTACGCCCAGGTGGGCCTGTTCTTCCTCGGCGTGCTGCCGTTCGAGTCGAACAACTGGGGCGTGATGCTGAACCTCGCCGTGTTCAACGGCGGGGCGCTCACCACCCCCGCCGCGCTGCCGTACCTGCTGGCCCCGCTGATCGCGATCCTGTTGCTCACGCTGGGCATCGTGCTGATCGTGGACGCGATGGACGAGATCTTCAATCCCCGCCTGCGGGAGGAGTAGCCCTGATGTCTAATGAAACGGCCGCCCCCGGGGTCCGGATCCGGGACCTCACGGTCGTCTACAAGACGCCCGCGGGCGAGCTGCCCGCCGTACGCGGCGTCGACCTCACCCTCGCCCCCGGCACGATCACCGGCGTCGTCGGCGAGTCGGGCTCGGGCAAGTCGACCCTCGCGCTCTCCCTGCTCAACGCCGTCCAGCCGCCCGGCAGGATCGCGGCCGGCAGTGTCGAGATCGACGGCCTCGGCGACGTCCTGACGCTGCGCGGCGAGGACCTGCGCCGCGCCCGCGGTCGCCAGGTCGGATACGTCTTCCAGGCCGCGCAGAACTCGCTGAACCCGCTGAAGACCATCGGCAAGCAGCTGCTCGACCTCGGCCGGTCCCACGAGGTGGAGGACCTGCGGGGGCTGGTGCGCGACGCCAAGGACCTGCTGGCCCGCATGGGCATGGACGGCGCCCGGGTGCTCGACTCCTACCAGCACGAGCTGTCCGGCGGCATGCGCCAGCGGGTCGGCATCATGCTCGCGCTCGTCCTGAACGCCAAGGTCGTCGTTCTGGACGAGCCGACCACCGCCCTCGACATGATCACCCAGGCCACGATCCTGCGGATCATCCGCGAGGTCCACGAGGAGCGGGCGCTCACCACGCTCGTCATCACCCACGACGTCGGCGCGGTCGCCGAGGTCGCCGACAGCCTCGCCGTCATGTACGGCGGCCGGGTGGTCGAGCACGGCCCGGTGACCGAGGTGCTCGGCGAGGCCCGGCACCCGTACACGCAGGGCCTGATCAGGGCAATCCCGCGCCTGACGGGCGACCTGTCGCTGGCCCGGGCGCTGCCCGGCCGCCCACCGACGCTCGGGACGCTGCCCACGCAGGGCTGCGTGTTCCGCGCCCGCTGCGAGCGGCGCATGGAGGTGTGCGAGACCGACGAGCCCGTGGCCGTCAACCGGGACGGCCGCACCGTCGCCTGCCACGCCGCCGACCGCCACCTCACGCTGATCAAGCGGAAGGAGTTCGTGTGATCACGGGAACCGGGATCACCAAGGTCTTCAAGCAGCGCGGCGGCGTGCTCGGCGCCCGCGAGGTGCCCGCGCTGCGCGGCGTGGACTTCGCCATCGCCAAGGGCGGCGCGGTCTCGTTCATCGGCGAGTCCGGCAGCGGCAAGACCACCCTCGGCCGCATCATCGCCGGGCTGGAGAGCCACGACGCCGGCGAGATCGTCATCGACGACGTGCCGATGTCGTCGCTCAGCCACCGCAGGCGGCAGCCGTACTTCCGCCGCGTCCAGCTCATCCACCAGGACCCGTACTCGGCGCTCAACCCCACCCGGACGATCCACCAGACGCTGGAGGCGCCGCTGAAACTGCGCGCCAAGCAGACGGGCCGCCCGAGGTCGTGGGTCGACGGGCGGGCCGCGGAGCTGCTGGCGATGGTCGGCATCGACCCCGGCTACGTGCTCCCGCGCTATCCCCACCAGCTCTCGGGCGGCATGCGGCAGCGTGTCGTGATCGCCCGCGCGCTCACCATGGACCCCGAGGTGCTCGTCGCCGACGAGGCCGTCTCGATGATCGACGTGTCGCTGCGCCTGGGCATCCTCGCCCTGCTGAAGGACCTGCGCGAGCGGCTGAACGTCGGCGTGCTGTTCATCACCCACGACATCGCCACCGCCCGCTACATCGGCGACGACGGCGAGCTGTACGTGCTCTACCGCGGCCAGGTCGTCGAGCGGGGCGCCACCGAGAAGATCATCGCGGACCCGGTCCATCCGTACACGCAGTCGCTGCTGTCGGCCATCCCGGTGCTGCACGGCCTCGAACGGCCGGGCGCCGAGCGGGTCGTGCCGAAGGAGATGCAGCGGGAGGGCGAGCCCGACGCCGGCTGCCTGTTCGCCCGGCGCTGCCCGTTCAGCACCGAACGCTGCGCGAACGAGATGCCCGTGCTGGCCCGCGACCAGGACATCGAGCAGGAGTACGCCTGCTTCCACCCGAGGCGGCGCAGCGTGATCCCGGTGGGGGTGGGCGAGTGACGGACATCCTCCCGGCCGAGGCCGACGAGTCGCTGGAGCGCCTGGCCGCTGCCGCGCTGTGGGCCGACGCCGAGGAGGCCCCCCTGGTCGTACGGCACCTGGCGGGCCCGCCGGAGGACCGGGTGTGGACCGTCCTGGCCACCCGCGACCGGGACGGCGCCGTGTTCGCGTCGATCGGCGCGGACGGCGCCGGTCACATCGACCTGATCGCCGTGGACCCCGCCGCCCGGGGCCGGGGCATCGGGCGGGCGCTCGTCGGCGCGGCCGAGGAGTGGATGCGGGGGCACGGCGCGGCCGAGGCGAGGTTCGCCGGCAATCCGCCCTGCTACGCCTGGCCCGGCATCGACGTGCGCTACACCCCGGCCGCCTGCCTGGCCGAGCGCCTGGGATACGAGCAGTATCGCGTGGCCTGGAACATGACGGCCGACCTGCCCGCCCGCTACGACGAGGCCGAGCACGAGGCCGACCTGGCGAAGCTCGCCGCCGCCGGGGTCACCGTCACCGCGGCCCCCGTGGGGGAGCGCGCGGCGGTCGCGGCGTTCGTCCGCGAGCAGTGGAACGACAAGTGGGCCTGGGAGGCCGAGAACGCCACCGGCCTCCACTATGCCTACCGCGACCGGGCCTATCGCGACGGGGAGATCCTCGGCTTCGCCGCCTGGGGCGCCAGGCCGCTGTGGTTCGGGCCGATGGGCACGGCGCCTGCCGCCCGCGGTCTCGGCGTGGGCCGGGTGCTGCTGCGCCGCTGCCTCGACGAGCAGGCCGCCGCCGGGCAGACGTCCGCGCAGATCGGCTGGGTGGGCCCGCTCCGCTTCTACTCCCGGGCGGTGGGCGCCCGCGCCGAGCGGGTGTTCTGGCTCTACCGCCGCGCGCTGGGCTGATGTCAGTCGTACAGCAGTTCGCCTCGGGGCGGGCCCGGCGGAGGACACAGCCCCCGGGGGTCGCGGCCCGCTTCAAGGTGCTCGCGCAGCGACGCCGAGCCCCACAGCAGGTCGAGGAACGGCTCGCAGGCGAAGTCGTCCGGATAGAGGGCGCGCAGCACGTGCAGGACGGACACGCCCGTGAGCACCGGCAGGAAGGCAGCCCTGTCGGTCACGTGGAGCTGCGCGCCGCGCACCACGACGCCCGCGTGCCTGCCGAACGTCGGCGTGAACCACGTGTCGCGGAAGCGCACGCCGGGCAGGCCGAGGTCGTTCAGCGCGGCGGCGAACCGCCCGTCCGCGTACGGCGCGCCGACCAGCTCGAACGGCCGGGTCGTGCCCCGGCCCTCGGCGGCGTTCACGCCCTCCAGCAGCCCGGTGCCGGGATAGACCAGGGCGGTGTCGGGGGTCGGCATGTTGGCCGACGGCATCACCCAGGGCAGCCCGGTGCGGTCGAAGTGCCACTCCCTGCGCCAGCCCTCCATCGGCACGACCTCCAGCTCGCACCCGAGCGACCGGTTGACCGACAACGCGATCTCGCCCGGCGTCAGGCCGTGCCGTACGGGCAGGGGGGCACGGCCGACGAAGCTCGCGAACGCCGGGTCGAGCACCGGGCCCTCGGCCACCGCGCCGCCGATCGGATTGGGCCGGTCGAGCACGGTGAACGGCAGGCCGAGCCGGGCCGCCGAGCCCATGAGGTCGTACATCGTCCAGACGTAGGTGTAGAAGCGCGCGCCCACATCGCACACGTCGAAGACGAGCGCGTCCACCCCGGACGAGGCGACCAGCGCGTCGAGCTCGCCGCCGGTCCTCTGGTAGGTGTCCAGCACGGGCAGGCCGGTGACCGGGTCGACGGTGTCGCCCTCGCCACCGCCTGCCTGGGCCGTGCCGCGCAGGCCGTGCTCGGGGCCGAACACCGTGGTCACGGGCACTCCGGCGGCCAGCAGTGCCGGTGCGGCGGCGGTCAGATCGGGCAGGACTCCGGTGGGGTTGGTGACGAGGCCCACCCGTCGCCGCCCGGCCTTCGGCGCGCTCACCAGCAGCTCAAGACCCGTACGCACGCGATCCATGAAGTCTCCGAAGCCGAGGAACCACGACCATGACGCACTCACTCGCCGCTCTCGCCACCGAACAGAGCGATCCCCGCTACAGCGGGATCGACACGCTCCCGACGGAGGAGATCGCGCGGCTCATGAACACGGCCGACGCCGCCGTCCCGGCCGCGGTGGGCCGGGCAATCCCGGCGATCTCCGCGGCCATCGACGCGATCGCCGCGCGGATGGCCGACGGGGGCAGGCTCCTCTACGTGGGCGCGGGCACCTCCGGGCGGCTCGCGGTGCTCGACGCGTCCGAGTGCCCGCCGACCTTCGGCACACACCCCGACCTGGTGCAGGGCATCATCGCGGGCGGCGAGGCCGCGCTCGTGCGCTCCGTCGAGGGCGCCGAGGACGACGCCGAGGCGGGCGCCGCCGTGATCCGCGACAAGCACGTCGGCCCGCTCGACTCCGTCGTCGGCATCTCCGCCAGCGGGCGCGCGCCGTACGTCGTCGCGGCGGTCGAGCAGGCCCGGCGGCTCGGCGCGCTGACCGTGGGCCTGGCCTGCAACACCGGCACCCCGCTCACGCTGGCCGCCGATCACGGCATCGAGGTCATCGTGGGGCCCGAGGTGGTCACCGGCTCGACCCGGCTGAAGGCCGGCACCGCCCAGAAGCTGGTCCTCAACATGATCTCCACGATCACCATGATCAGGTCGGGCCGCACGTACGGGAACTTCATGGTCGACGTCGTGGCCAGCAACTCCAAGCTCGTCGACCGGGCGGCCCGCATCGTCTCCGAGATCACCGGCGCGCAGGTGCTGCGGGCCCGGGAGGTCCTGGAGAGCGCCGGACGCGACGTGAAGACGGCCGTCGTGATGATCGAGCGCGGGGTGGGCGCCGACGAGGCGCGGAAGCTGCTCGCGGCGCACGGCAACCGGCTCGGCCCGGCGCTGCGCAGTGCCCGATAACACAGTGCCCGATAACACAGTGCCCGATAACGCAGCTCTTGACGGGATGTCCGCGCTCGAAGACGTCCTGCGGGCGGCCGTGCCCGAGGTCGCCTCGGCGGCGGTCGCCGTGATCGCCCTTGACGGGCGCACGGTCGCCGAGGCCGCCGTGGGCGAGGCCGTGCGATACGCCGACCCGTCCGGGGAACTGCTGCCAGAACGACCGGCCGTGACCATGGACGCGCTGTTCGACCTCGCCTCCGTGACCAAGCTGTTCACGGCCACGGTGCTGGTCTCGCTGGCTCAGGAGGGCGTGCTCGACCTCGACGAGCCGGTGGCCGTACGGCTGCCCCGGTTCTACGGGCACCGCCCCGAGATCACCGTGCGGCACCTGCTGACGCATTCGGCGGGCCTGCCCGCGAGCCGCCGGGTGGAGAAGGAGCCGGAGGACGCCCGCTGGGATCTGGTGCTGTCCACGCCCGTGCAGGGGCCGCCGGGGACGCACCGGTACTCCGACGTCGGCATGATCACGGCCGGGCGGGTGGCGGAGGCCGCCGGCGGCGCGCCGCTGGACGTGCTCGTGCGCGAACGGGTCACCGGGCCGCTCGGGCTCGGCACCACGACGTACGGGCCGGTCGAGCCGGGCCTGGCCGTCGCCACCGAGTTCAAACGTGGCACGTGCGTGCGGGGTGAGGTGCACGACGAGACGGCCCACGCGCTGGGCGGCGTGGCCGGGCACGCCGGGCTGTTCTCCACCGCCGCCGACCTCGCCCGCTTCGGCGAGGCGCTGCGCACCGGCGGCGGGCCGGTCCTGTCGCCCTCCTGGACCGCCGAGATGCTGCGCGACCAGGGCGTGCCCGGCGCCGCCTTCCGGCAGGGGCTCGGCGTGCGCATCGACGACCCGGCCACCGTGGGGCCCCTCGCGGGCGCGTTCGGCCACTCGGGCTTCACCGGCACGTCGCTGGTCGTCGATCCCGTCCGCCGGCTGACCGTCGTGCTGCTCACCAACAACGTCCACCCGCTGCGGGGCCGCCCCGGCATCCGCGACCTCCGGCACGCCGTCGCGGCGGAGGCCCTGCGTCTGGCCGATGTTTGATCCTCCTCTCCCTGGTCAGTAGGTGACCGCCCAGTGGGTGACCGGTCACCCGGACCGATCGTGAGGAGAGGAGCCGCGATGACGACCGCGCATCAGGCCGGCCGCCGTCTCGAGGGGGCGGCCCGCAGAGCGGCCGATCACCCCGTGCTGGAGAGGCTCGCCAAGGCCGGGTTCGCCGCCCGGGGCGTCCTTTACGCGATCATCGGCCTGGTCGCGCTGCACATCGCCTTCGGCGGCGGCGGGCAGGCCGACAAGAGCAGCGCGCTCCAGATCGTCCGCGACGCGCCCCTGGGCGACCCCCTGCTGTGGGTCATGGCGGCCGGCCTGGCCGCTTTGACGATCTGGCAGGTCTCCGAGGCCGTCTGGGGCACTCCCGGGGTCAAGGAACGCGTGCAGGCCGCGGCCAAGGCCGTCGTCTACGCCGCCCTGGTGTTCTCGATCGTGGCGCTGCTCACGCGCAACCAGCCGGCCTCCTCGTCCGACAGCAAGTCGCAGGACGTCACCAAGACGCTGTTCGAGTTGCCGGGCGGGCAGTTCCTGGTCGGCCTGATGGCGCTCGGCGTGCTCGCCCTCGGTGCCTTCTGGATCTACGCGGGCTGGACCGCGAAGTTCATGAAGGACATGAACGTGACCGAGCCCCGGGCCCGTGGTGTCGTCGTCAAGCTCGGCAAGGCCGGTTACATCGCCCGCGGCGTCATCGCGCTGGCCGCCGGCGTCCTGATCGGCCGGGCCGCCCTCACGTACGACCCCGGCAAGGCGGCCGGCGTCGACGGCGCGGTGAAGGCGCTCGCCGACACCCCGGCCGGTCCCTGGCTGCTCGTCGTGGTCGCCGTGGGCCTGGTGCTGTTCGCCGTCTACTGCTTCGCGGAGGCCCGCTGGCACCGGGTGTGAGTGCCGCAGGCCCTCTGCTCAGGCCGGCGCGCCCGGCGCCCCGCGGCGCAGGCCGTCCATCAGCAGGTCGAGCAGGCGCCCGGCCTGCTCGCGCTGGGCGGCCTCCCCGGCGGCGAGGCAGATGCCGTTCACGCCGGTGAGCACGTCCTCGGGTGGCACGTCCCGCCGCAGGACCCCGGTCGCCGCGCCCGCGTCGAGCAGCGTGCCGATCGCGCCGAGCAGCCGGTCGCGGCTCTGCGCGTACGGGTTCGAGCCGGAGGCGATCACTGCCCGCAGGGCGTCGGCCATGCCCCGCTTGGTCGCCAGGTAGTCGATGAAACGGTCCATCCAGGTGCGCATCGCCTCGTCGGGCGGCATCTCGGCCACGAGCTCGGCCGCCGCGTCGCACAGCTTCGCCAGCTCGTTGCGGTAGGCCGCGGCCGGCGCCCCAGAAGGGCCGCCGCCGTAGGGGACGGGGACGAACATGACTCAGACCACCCGCATCACCACGCCGTTCACCACGCCGTTCAATGGGCAGTCCACCGCGGCCGAGGTCATGGAGGGGATCGACCTGCGCGGGCGGCGGGCGATCGTGACCGGCGGCGCGTCGGGCATCGGCGTCGAGACCGCGCGGGCGCTTGCCGCGGCGGGCGCGGAGGTGACGATCGCGGTCCGCGACCTCGACGCGGGCAAGCGGACCGCCGACGACATCGCCGCCACGACCTCAGGAGCGTCCGTCGTCGTCGCGCCGCTGGATCTCGCCGACCGGGCCTCCGTCGCGGCGTTCGTCGCGGCGTGGGAAGGGCCGCTGCACATCCTGGTCAACAACGCCGGCGTGATGGCCTGCCCGGAGACGCGGACGCCGGAGGGCTGGGAGCTGCAGTTCGCGACCAACCACCTCGGTCACTTCGCGCTGGCCACGGGCCTGCGCCCGGCGCTCGCCGCGGCCGGCGGCGCCCGCGTCGTGTCGGTCAGCTCCAGCGCCCACCTGCGCTCGCCGGTCGTTTTCGACGACATCCACTTCAACGAGCGCCCGTACGACCCGTGGCTCGCGTACGGGCAGTCGAAGACGGCCAACGTGCTGTTCGCGGTCGAGGCCGCCCGGCGGTGGGCCGGCGACGGCATCGCGGTCAACGCGCTCATGCCCGGTGGCATCCCCACCGGCCTGCAGCGGCACCTGGAGCCCGACTACATCGAGCGTCGCCGCGCGCTGGGCAGCTCGACCGGCGTGACGTGGAAGAACACCGAGCAGGGCGCGGCCACCTCCGTGCTGCTCGCCGCCTCGCCGCTGGTCGAGGGCGTCAGCGGACGCTACTTCGAGGACAACCAGGAGGCGGAGGTCGTCGAGTCGGGCGAGGGCCGGGGCGTCGCGGCGTACGCGGTCGACCCGGAGGCCGCCACCCTCCTCTGGCAGGTGTCGGCGGACCTGCTCGACCTGTAGATCCTTGAGCTCTCCGGCCGGGCTCGCCGTTTCCGGCGCCCGCGTCACCGCGCCGGCCGGAGCGCCTCTCGCCGTCCGGCGCGTGCGGGGGCCGCGTCGGACGGCGGTGCCGCAGCGCGGCCGACAACGCCAGGATCGCCGCTGTGGTCGCCCGCCGATCAAGAGGTCCGCTGGTCGCGCCGGGTCTGCTTCTTCTCGCGGATGACCGCGTGGGCGTCGGCGACGGGGCCGAGGTGGGCGAGCTTGTCGGGATTGACGATCGAGCGGATGGTCTGGATGCGTCCGTCGAGGATGTCGAACGTCCAGACGTTGAAGACGCGGCCCTCGCGGTCGCGGATGATCAAGCCAGGCTGGCCGTTCACCTCGTGCGCCTCCAGCACCGCGCCGATCCGGGCGAACGGCGGGATGGTGACCGACAGCACCCGGGCGACCCTCGCGGCGCCGAAGAGGGGGATCGTGCTCCCGATCTTGCCGGCGCCGTCGTTGACGAGCTGGACGTCGGCGGCCAGCAGTTCCCGCAGCCCCGCGACGTCCCCCTCCCGCATCGCGTGGAGGAACCGCCCGGCGAGCCGGTCGCGCGCCTGGCGATCCGCCTCGAAGCGGGGCCTGCCCGCGTCCATGTGACGGCGCGCCTGCAGCGCGAGCTGGCGGCAGGCCGCCTCCGACCGCTCCACCGCGTCGGCGATCTCCCGGTAGCTGAAGGCGAACACCTCACGGAGCACGAAGACGGCGCGTTCGAGCGGGCTGAGCCGCTCCAGCAGGATCAGCGCCGCCATCGACAACGAGTCGGATAGCTCCGCCGACCGCTCAGGGTCCTGGTAGGGGTCGGTCAGCAGTGGCTCGGGGAACCACGGCCCGACGTACGCCTCGCGCCGCACGCGGGCCGAGCGCAGCACGTCGATCGAGATCCGCGTCACCGTCGCCGACAGGAACGCCTTGGGCGACTCGGCCTGGGTCGCGGAGCCTTCGTAGCGCAGCCAGGCCTCCTGCACCGCGTCCTCGGCCTCGCTCACGCTGCCCAGGATGCGATAGGCGATCGCGAACAGCAGCGGCCTCAGTTCCTGGAACTCCTCGACGCGGGTCACGCCGACCATTGATATCACCATGCCGGACAAAGGTGACATTGTGCCGCAGGTCACACTCGGGCGATCTCATGTCTGCGCCGGCCGTCTCGTCCAGGGGGTTGTAACGGCTGAACGCAGCAACAAGGAGCACGCCATGCAGAAGGTCTGGTTCGTCACCGGCTCGTCCCGCGGCCTGGGCCGCAACTTCGTGGAGGCCGCCCTGTCGCGCGGCGACAAGGTCGCCGCCACCGCCCGCGACACCGCGAGCCTGAAGGCGCTGGCCGACACCTATGGGGACGCGGTGCTCCTCCTGGAGATGGACGTGACCGACAGGGCCGCCGTCTTCGAGAGCGTGCGGCGCGCCAAGGAGCACTTCGGGCGGCTCGACGTCATCGTCAACAACGCGGGCTACGCCCAGGTCGGCGCGATCGAGGAGCTCACCGAACAGGAACTGCGCGACCAGCTCGAAACCAACCTGTTCGGCGCGGTTTGGGTGGTCCAGGCCGCGCTGCCCCACCTGCGCGAGCAGCGCTCGGCGCACATCATCCAGCTGTCCTCGGCCGCCGGGGTGATCGCGATGCCGCTCGGCGGCGCGTACCACGCCTCCAAGTGGGCCCTGGAGGGCCTCAACGAGGCGCTCGCCGGCGAGGTCGCCGAGTTCGGCGTCAAGCTGACCATCATCGAGCCCGGCGGCTTCGCCACCCGGAACGGCAACAACCCCGACCCGCTGGCCAACGGCCACATGGCCACGCCCGACCCGGCGTACGACGGTCTCCGTCAGCGCCTCGG
Source organism: Microbispora hainanensis (assembly GCF_036186745.1). Classification (NCBI taxonomy): domain Bacteria; kingdom Bacillati; phylum Actinomycetota; class Actinomycetes; order Streptosporangiales; family Streptosporangiaceae; genus Microbispora; species Microbispora hainanensis. The sequence continues at coordinate 5,961,550 of NZ_CP108086.1, forward strand.
GGCGCTGACCGGGAAGTTGCCCGCGGGCGACCCGGCCGCCGCGGCGCAGGCACTGCTGAAGCTCGTGGACTCCGACAACCCGCCGCTGCGGGTGCTGTTCGGCAAGGGCTTCCACCCGCTGATCGAGCAGGCATACGCCGCCCGCCTCAAGACCTGGTCCGACTGGCAGGACCTCTCCATCGAGGCGCACGGCAACCTCGAAGCCCGCTGACACAGGCGGAAGGCCGCAGCCCCAGAGCCCGATCACCGTCGCAGGCCGGACCGGCACCATGCTGCTCGACTGAGACAAGATCGCAGCAGCCCACGTCTTAGAAGCGGCGTGGGCTGCCCGCTGCTCGAACCTTTGGTTCCATCTCTTCCGGGACGCGGTTCCCATCACCTACTGGATCGCGCCGGGAAGACGCATCATTCTGCTTACGGCCTTCCGCAAAGGGACTGTACAAACAGCGGATGCGGGAGATGGCCGAGATCGAGCGAGCTGTGCGGGCGATGCGGCGATGTATCGCGGAGGCGCACACGGCGGACGGGGAGTGATCGACATGGGCGAGCGCAAGGCATGGTCGGACAAACGCGCCGAGATCATGAGTCGTCCAGGCACCGGAGCCGCTTATGAGGCCGCTCGCCTCCGCTTCGAACTCGGTGACGCGGTGCGGCGACGTCGGGAGGAGCTCGGCCTGACGCAGACGGAGCTGGCCGAGCGCGCGGGTCTCAAGCAACCTGCTGTCGCCCGCTTCGAGGCCGGCGGCACCATGCCCATCCTTCCCATGCTGGAGCGTCTCGCCGAAGCCCTTGAGGTCCGGCTCAGTGTCCAGTTCCAGCCCCTTCACCAAGCGAGTTAGACGCGCGGCCGTCTGCTCCCGATCCGGTGGTAGGTGAAGGCCCAGCGGTCTTCGCCTACGTTGCGGCGGGTGTAGCGTTCGGGGTGCTGGTAGCGGTCGCGGTTGTGGAACTGGCAGGCCGGGCCCAGCAGCTTCAGGTCGGTCAGGCCGCCGGTGCTCCAGTTGTCGGCGTGGTCGATCTGGCACATGGTCGCCGGGAGCGGGCAGCCGTCGATCCAGCAGGTGGCGTAGCGGGCGTAGATGGCCCTGCGTTGGGCGGGGGTGGCCAGGCGGACTTTTCGGCCCATGTCGAGCACCTGCCCGTCGGCGTTCATGACGATCCGCACCAGAGTCGAGGTGCGGGCGAGGCGGTGCACGCTGGAGACGGGCAGCACCTGCCCGGTCGCCAGCAGCAACCCCGGCGCTGTCCCCGGTGCCATTCCCAACGACGCCCCCAGCAGCGCGCCTGCCGACGCTCCCAGCGCCGACCCCAGGATCGCCCCGGGCATCGTGCCCGCCGACGCACTCGGAGCCGCTCCCTGCGCAGCCTCCTGCGCCGTCCCGGGGAGCGTGCCTGCCGCCCCTCCCGGAGCTGCTCCCGATGACGCCCCCTGCGCCGCTGCTTGCGCCGTCCCCAGCGTCCGACGCCCGGCTCCTGGTGCTGTTCCTGATGCCCTCCTGGGTGGTGTCTTCTGCTCCGGTCCAGGTCCGCCGGGTGTCGCTCCCGACAGTCCCGGCGTCCCGGGCGCCTGCGTCGCGCGGGAGCAGCGCGCCTCGCCGCAGCACCGGCACGTGCCCTGGCCATGCCGGTAGTCCCCCGCAGGCCGAGGCCCGGCGTGGGTGTGAGGCGCGGAGGCGTCCTCGGGCGGAGGATCCGGCCGCGCTGTCTCCGAAGGCGCCGCCTCCGAAGGCGCTGCCTGCGATGGTTGTGCGTCCGAAGCCGTCGCGCCCGAAGGTACTGTGTCCGAAGGTGCAGCGTGCGAAGGTGCTGTGGGCCCATGCTCGCCACCGTCGGCTGGGCATGCTGACGCGTGCCGGGTGGCGTGCGGTGCTCTTGCCTGAGTCGCGGCGCGGTCGCCGTCTCTGCCCTTGCCGAGCGCGGTCTCGTCGCGCTCGGCAGAGCGGGTGCTGATGGTCTCGTCGCCCTTGGGGGAGGCGGCGTTCGCGGTGTGGTCGCCCTCGGCAGTGGCGGTGTTCACGGTGTCGCGCGGCTCGCACTCGCCGGGCCGCCGCTCACCGGCCCCAGGCTCACCGGTCCCGCGCTCACCGGTCCCGCGCTCACCGGTCCCGCGCTCACCGGCTCCACAGCCGCGAGACTCCCCGTCGCGAAGCCCGCTCGTGGCATAGGGGGAGTCGGTTGAGGAGTCGGTGCTTTCGGCGTCGCCGTCGCAGTCGCCGGTGACAACGGTCTCGTTCGGGGCCTCGGGGTTTCCGGTCGCGTGGTGAGCGTGGCCGCTGAGGGCGCTGTCGCTGAGGTCCGCGAGGTCGTCGCTGACGTCGTCGGCCTCGGCGGGTGCAGGGGCGGTGTCATCGGCGCTCCCGGCACCGGCATCCGCCTCGGCCTCAGCTTCGGCAGTGTCGAACTCCTCCGGGATGTCGGGGTCGTCAGCGCCGCCCGCAGCGCCGGGGTCGCCCAACGCGCCGGAAACGGCGTCATCGGCCCGGCTCAGGTCGTCGGCGCTTCCGGTGGCGTCGGGGGCGTAGGCGTTGGTGTCGTCGGCGCTCTCCGCACCGGCATCTGCCCCGGCCTCGCCGGGAGCAGAGTCGCCCGTGTCGTCCCGGCCTTCCCCGAAGCCCTCGGCGTCCCGCGTGTCGTCGACGTGGTCGGCGGTGTCGTCGGCCTGGCTCGGCTCGTCAGTGGTCCCGGCGGTGTCGGGAAGGTAGTCGCTGGGCGCGCTGTCGCCGAGGTCTACGAGATGGTCGCTGACGTCGTCATCGGCGGCAGGGGCAGCGGTGTCTTGGGTGGCCGGGTCGGCGGGGTCTTGGGTGGCCGGGTCGGCGGGGTATGGGTTGTCGTCGGTGGGGTCGGTGGGGTCGGTGGGGTCGGTGGGGTCGGTGGGGTCGGTGGGGTCGGTGGGGTCGGTGGGGTCGGTGGGGTCGGTGGGGTCGGTGGGGTCGGTGTCGTCGGCGGCGGGGTCGGCGGGGTCTTGGGTGGCCGGGTCGGTGTCTTCGGTAGCCGGGTCGGCGGTGGGGTCGGTGGTTTCGGGGTCGGTGGGGAGGGATTCGGCGCTGACCACGACGAGGAGCTCAGCGGCGATCTTCTGCTCCAGCAGGGCGATCAAGGCGTCCGCCTGACGTACCGTCAGCGGGCGGTCATCCCCCTGCGCCCTCAGCTTGGCGTACGCCTGCAACAACGTCATCAACCGGGCGCCGGCCTCACGCGGCAGGTAGAACTCTCCTTCCACGCCGCCGCCCTTGCCCGGGCGGACCCGCAGGAACCGCCTCCCGTAATCGGCCCGCTCATCCCGCTCTTCCCCATCGGGGTCCAGCACCGCCCGCAGATGGCGGCCGGCCTTGGCGACCTCCGCCGCCCCCGCTTTACTGGCCAGGTCCACCAGGATCGGCTCGGCCAGCGCGGCCTGTTCGTCGGTTAGTCCGGCGACAGCGGCGCAGATGGCCTCCACCACCCCGGCCGCCAGCTCACCCGTGGCGAACTTCTCCCGCACGACGGGGAGGCGCGGCAGCTCCGCGCCGAGGGTGAGCAGGCGGCCCGCACCGCCCACCGTCATCCCCCCACTGGTGCGCAACCAGCAGCGGGTGGAGGCATGCCCATGCTGCCTGGCCTGCCCTGCTCGGTGGACCCGGCCGACCCGGTCGGCCAGGGCGCTGGTGATCCGGTCGCGGGCGAACAGCAACTCCTCCGCCTCGGCCAGGCACATGTCCACGTCGTCGGGCAGCGGGGTCAGCGCCAGCTCTTGGGCCACCTCACGAACCGACCCCACCACCACCCACGACGACCGCACACGACCCCGACCACGACCACGGCCACGACCACGATCACGCCCGCCCACACCGCCGGAAGCACCCGCACCTGCGCCCGCACCCGAGCCGGCCGCGCCAGTGCCATCCGCGCTAGCGCCAGAGCCGGAGCCATTCGCACCGGCGGGAGTCGCGTCCTCGGCAGTCTCACGGGCGGCATTCGCGCCAGTGCCGTTCGCGCCACCCACATTCGCACCGGCGAATGCCGCACTGTCGGCGGCCCCGCGCGCGGCGTGCGCGCGAGCGCCATACGCGCCAGCGGCGTCCGCACCGGCGGCAGCCGCACGATCGGCAGCCCCACGGGCGGCGCCCGCGTCAGATCCCGCGCTGTCGGCGGTCCAACACACGGCGTTCGCGTCAGCGCCGTCCGTGCCAGCACCGCTCATGCCAGCGGCATACGTACCGGTGGCCGCCCCACTCGTGGCATCCGCGCCGTCGCTATCTGCCCTGTCGGTATGCGTGCCTGGGGCGTCCGCGCTCGGGTCGTCCACGCTCTCGACAACAGATGCGTCGGCGCGCTGCCGGGGCCCGAAGTTGATGATCGGGAAGGGATCGCGGGCGGACGAGCCGTCGGACGACCACAGTGGGGAATTGGCGATCAGACGGTCCCACCACTCACCGTCGGCATCGTTCGAATGACGAAGGCGCTCAGGATCAAAGTCGAACAGATCCACCACACCCTCCTCGCTCGATTCGAACTGATGTATGGATTCTCTCACACTCTGTGAGCGAGTGACAACCGTGCGAAGCGAAGGGTTGGAGCCTCAGATCGCCGAGGGAAAGGGGGCGTCGGCCGCCTAGCTGGTCAGCGTTCAGCGGATAGGGGGCCGACGGAGACCTGCTGTACAGGGTGCTGAGAGGTGCCGGGCGGCGGCCGGCATGGGGCGCAGGTGGGCGGCTCGGGGTCGATTACTGGCCGATCGGTCAAAAGCTGGCCGATCGGTCAGTTAGGGTGTCCGCATGGCACGTTCCGCAACCACCACGCGGGCGGACATCCTGGACTCGGCTGTGCGGCTGTTCGCCGCGCACGGCTTCCGCGGCACCTCCCTGCAGGACATCGCCACGGACGCGGGCTGCTCCAAGGCGTCCTTGCTCTACCACTTCACGAACAAGGACGCGATTCTCACCGAGCTGCTGGCCCCCGTCGGGCCGGAGTTCGCCGCGCTGGAGGAGAGGATCGCCGGGCTCGACGGCGAGGAGGCGGCCCGTGCCGCCGTCGCCGGGCTCGTCGACCTGTCGCTGCGCTTCCGGCTGCAGGTGAAGATCCTGCTGCAGGACGTCGACGCGCTGATCAACCGGCCGGAGCTGCCGGACGTGGACGGCCTGACCGAACGGCTGGCGGACGCCCTGGCCGGCCGCTCGGCCGCCCCCCAGGCCCGGGTCTGGGCCTGGATGGCCATGCTGGGGATCATCCTGACCAGCGCCAGCGAGCTCGCGCTCCCCGACGAGACGCTGCGCGCGGAGCTGACCCGCGGTGCGTCGCGCACGCTCGGCCTGCCGGCCGACTGACCTCCCGAAGAAAGAGATCTGCTGTGGCAACCCTGCTGTACCGGCTGGGCCGGTTCTCCTTCCGCAGACGCGGGCGCGTGGCCGCCGTGTGGCTGCTGCTCCTCGTGGTCCTGGGCCTGGCCGCCGCCGCGTTCCACGGCCCGACCGGCGACAAGTTCGCCATGCCCGGCACCGAGTCGCAGCGGGCGCTGGACGCCCTGGCCAAGGAGTTCCCGCAGGCCAGCGGTGCCACCGGCACCATCGTCGTCGCCGCTCCGCAGGGCCGGAAGCTGGACCCGGCCGAGGTCGCACCGGTGGTCAAGGAGGCCGCCGGCATCCCCGGCGTCGTCGCCGCCCTCGACCCCTTCAAGTCCGGCGCCGTCTCCGCCGACGGCCGCTACGCCCTGGTGCAGGTGCAGTTCGACCGCGGGGCCAAGGACGTCACCGAGGCTCAGCGCGCGGCGTACCTGAAGGCCGGCTCATCGGCCAAGGGGCTGCGGGTCGAGCACGGCGGCGAGGTCCTGAACGCCGCGCCGGAGGTGGGCGGGTCCGAAGGGATCGGCGTCGTGATCGCCGCGGTGGTGCTGATCGTCACCTTCGGCTCGCTGGTCGCCGCCGGGATGACCCTGCTGAACGCGCTGATCGGCGTGGGGGCCGGCATGGGCGGCCTGTTCGCGCTCAGCGGCCTCGTCGAGCTGACCTCCGTCACGCCGGTGCTGGCGCTGATGCTGGGCCTGGCCGTCGGCATCGACTACTCGCTGTTCATCACCTCCCGCTACCGCCAGTTCCTGGCCGAGGGCGTGGCGCCGGAGGAGGCCGCGGGCCGGGCGGTCGGCACGGCCGGATCGGCCGTCGTGTTCGCCGGGGCCACCGTGGTCATCGCGCTCGCCGGTCTGTCGGTGGTCGGCATCCCGTTCCTGAGCGTGATGGGCCTGGCCGCCGCCGGCACCGTGGCCGTCGCCGTGCTGGTCGCCCTCACGCTGCTGCCCGCCTTCCTGTCGTACGCCGGGGCCCGGGTGCTGCCCCGCAAGCAGCGCACCGGCGAAAACGCGGACGCGGGCGGCCGGGGCTTCGGCCACGCCGGCTTCGGACACGCCGGCTTCGGACACACTTGGGGGCGGGTGGTCACCCGGCTGCGCGTGCCGATCCTGCTGGCCGGGGTCCTCGGCCTCGGCGCGCTGACGCTGCCCGCCCAGGACCTGCGGCTGGCCCTGCCCGACGCGGGCACCGCCGCCCCGGGCACTCCGGCTCGCGAGGCGTACGACCTGACCAGCGAGGGGTTCGGCGAGGGCTTCAACGCCCGCCTGATCGCCGTGGTCACCGCCGCCGACCGCGCGGCCACGACGGCCGCCGCCGGGGAGGCCGCCAAGCTGATCCAGCAGACCCCCGGTGTGCTGGCCGTGGCCCCGCCGCAGCCGAACGCCGCGGGCACAACCGCGCTGCTGACCATCATCCCCAAGGCCGGGCCCACCGCCGCGGCCACCGAGGACGCCGTGCACGCCATCCGCGCCAAGGTCGCCACGATCGGCGGCGCGGAGATCGCCGTCACCGGCGCGACGGCGGTGGGCATCGACGTCTCCGACAAGCTCGCCGACGCCATGCCGGTCTACCTGCTGCTGGTGGTCGGCCTGTCGGTGCTGCTGCTCATGCTCGTCTTCCGCTCGATCCTGGTGCCGGTGAAGGCGGCGCTGGGCTTCCTGCTCACCGTCGGATCGACCTTCGGCATCACCGTGTGGATCTTCCAGGAGGGTCACCTGGCCGGTCTGCTGGGCGTGGACGTGCCGGGCCCGCTGGTGAGCTTCCTGCCGATCCTGCTCATCGGCATCCTGTTCGGCCTGGCCATGGACTACGAGGTGTTCCTGGTCTCGCGGATGCGCGAGGACTACGTGCACGGCGACACTCCCCGCCAGGCGACGATCAACGGCATGGGGCACAACGCGCGGGTGGTCACCGCCGCGGCGCTGATCATGACGGCGGTGTTCGGCGGGTTCGTGTTCATGAACGACCCGATCATCAAGTCGATGGGCTTCGCGCTGGCCGTCGGTGTGCTCGTGGACGCCTTCGTGGTCCGGATGACCCTCGTCCCCGCCGTGATGTCCATGCTCGGCCGCGCCGCATGGTGGCTGCCCCGCGTCCTGGACCGGGCGCTTCCCGACCTCGACGTCGAGGGCGAGCGGCTGCGTCACCACCTCACCACCCGCGCCGCCGTCGAGCCGGAGCGCGCCCTGTTGTAGGAGCGGGGGTGTCGTAGAGGGCGCCGGGGGCCGGAGGTCCCGCCCCTGCGGGACCTTCGATGCTCGTACGGCACGGCGGGGAACGATGTGATGGAGGGACCGGACGAGGGGAGGGCGTCATGATCGTCGTGGGTGTCGACGGCTCACACGCCGGCATGGAGGCCGTCTGCTGGGCGGCCCGGGAGGCCGCCCTGCGCGGCGTCCCCTTGCGCATCGCCAACGCCATCCCCGCCTGGGCGTGCTCGACCGCCCAGCAGGGCCCGTACACGGACGTCGCCGCGTGGATGCGCGACGGCGCGGCCGCCGTGCTCGGCGCCGCCGCCGAGCGGGCCCAGGCGGAGGCGCCCGGGGTGCCGATCGACACCGCGATCCTGGCCGGCGACCCGCGCCCGGCGCTCGTCGAGGCTGCCATGGAAGCCGATCTCCTCGTGGTCGGCAACCACGGGCTCGGCGGCTTCCGCGGCCTGCTGCTCGGCTCGGTCGCGTACGGCGTGGTGGGTCACGCCCCGTGCGACGTGGTCGTCGTGCGGGAGGTGCCCTCCGCGCCGCGGCCGGAGATCGTGGTGGGCATCGACGCGTCGCCCGCGTGCGGCAAGGTGCTCGACTTCGCCTTCGCCGAGGCGGCGTTGCGCGGGACCGGCGTGCGGGTGGTGCACGCCTACAGTCCGCTGGAGGCGGGCGGCGGCTTCGCGCCGCTCCCCGACGACTTCGACGAGGAGAAGGTCGAGGTGCGGATGGTCAGGGAGGCCGTCGCCGGCCGCCGTGAGCTCTACCCCGACGTCAAGATCGTCGAGGAGGTCGTCCGGGGACATCCGGTGGACGTGCTGCGGCAGGCGTCGGCGGGCGCCGACCTGCTCGTCATCGGCTCCGCGGGGCGCGGCGGGTTCACCGGCCTCGTCCTCGGGTCGGTCTGCCAGGCCATGATCCACCACGCGACCGGCCCCATGGCCGTCGTCCGCACCTCGGCGTCCACCGGCTGAGCGGTCCGTGCCGAACCCCGCAGCCTTGAAGAACAGAGCGCCCCGAACAGAGCGCCCCGAACAGAGCGCCCCGAACAGAGCGCCCCGAAGAACAGAGTGGCCCGGAAATGCCGAACGCCCCCGGCGGGCCCGGTTCGTCCGGGCCGCCGGGGGCGTTTGCCGGCGCCCTACGCGCTCTTGCGTCGCTGCTCGCGCAGAATGGCGAGACGCTCGTTCAGCACCTCTTCGAGGTCCTCGATCGAGCGGCGCTCCAGCAGCATGTCCCAGTGGGTCCGCGGGGGCTTCGCCTTCTTCTGCTGAGGCTGCTCAGCGTCCACCCGCAGTGCCGGGCTGCCGCAGTGACGGCACTCCCAGGTCGTGGGAATCTCGGCCTCGACGGCGAGCGGAACGGTGGTGAGATGGCCCTTCGGGCACGTGTAGGACACCTCCTGGCGCGGGGCCAGGTCGGTGTTGCGGTCGTTCTCGTAGCTGGTCGCGCCGAGCCGGGTACCGCGAAGTGCACGCTCGCCCATAGTCTTTAAGCCTCCTGAGGTCCCCGCCTTCGAGGGGTTCGTTCGCCACCGCGTACAACGCCTGATACCGTGTGTGGATTCCCAGCGGAGACCTGATCCAATCGCGCTTTTTCCGTCCCACTGGTCTCAGATGTGGTCGGGCACCTCGTTCCCCGCCTCACGGATGGCCCGGGGAAGGTTGACAACGCTGAGCAGGACGAATCCGAGGACGAAGAACACCACCAGCGAGACGATCGCGGTGCGGTAACTGTCGGTGACCTGGAGCGCCAGTGTGAGCACCAGCGACCCGAGGAACGCCGACCCCTTGTCGCTGATCTGGTAGAGGCTGAAGTATTCCGCTTCCCGGCCGGGCGGGATCACCAGGGAGTACATCGAGCGCGACAGCGCCTGGGTGCCGCCCATGACGATCGCGATGGCGAAGGCGATCGCGTAGAACTGGACGGCCGAGCCCTTCTGCAGGAAGTAGGCCACGCCCACGACGACCGTCCACACCACCAGGCTGGCCAGCACCGTGCGCTTGGTCCCGAACCTCAGCGCGAGCCGTCCGAGCCCGAGCGCGCCGCCGACGGCGATGAACTGCACCATCAGGATCGCGCCGATCTGGTGCGTCTGGCCCAGGCCCAGCTCCTGGTCGGCGTACGTGGCGGAGAAGCTGATCACCGTCTGCACGCCGTCGTTGTAGACCAGGTAGGCCGCGAGGAACAGCAGCGTGCGGGGGTAGCGCCGCAGGTCGGCGATCGTACGGCCGAGCTGGCGGACGCTGCCCGCCACGGCCCGCACCGCGGTCGCCTCGTGGACGGGCACCCGCCGGTTGCGCAGGCGCAGCATCGGGATCAGGGTGAACGCGCCCCACCACAGGCCCGCCGACGCCAGGCTGATCCGCACCGCCAGGCCCGTCTCGATGTCGGCGAACAGGTAGATCACCAGGTTGAGCGCGAGCAGCAGGCCGCCGCCGAGGTAGCCGAAGCCCCACCCCCTGCTGGAGATCTCGTCGCGTTCCTCCGCCCCGGCGATCTGCGGCAGGAAGGAGTCGTAGACCACGCGCGCCGCGCCGAAGGTCACGTTGGCGATCAGGAACAGCGCGCCGCCGAGCAGGTAGGCGTCACCGGACACGAAGTAGAAGCCGAGCGTGGCCACCACGCCCAGGTAGGCGAAGACCCCCAGAATCTGCTTCTTGCGGCCGGTGTGGTCGGCCAGCGCGCCGACCACCGGCATGATCACGATCTGCAGCAGCACCGAGATCGTCACCATGGTGGTGAAGTACGCCTTGGGCCGCAGGTCGAGGCCGAGGAACGCCACGAAGCCGCCCTCGCCGCCCGCCGCGGTCGTGGCGATCGTGGTCAGGTACGGCCCGAGGAAGACGGTCAGGACGGTCGTCTGGAACGCGGAGTCCGCCCAGTCGTACCAGTACCAGCCACGTTGCTCGCGCCGCCGCGTGCCGGGGGTCTCCTCGTGGACGACCTGGGGAGCGGTCATGGTCTCTCCTCACGGGGGTGGAGCGTCGCCGGGGGCCGGGAGGTCGGCGCAGGCCGGTTTCGTCAGGGGACAGGGTCGGTGAGCCGGGGGACAGACGGCGTCAGCGGGGTGGTCCGGGCCGGGCGGGATGGTCCGTGGTCACGGCTCAGCCGGGCGGGGGTGCCACTGCCCGCGCGACTTGAGCACGTCGCGCAGGCCGCTGATGTTGTCCGTCATGATCCCGTCGACGCCGAGATCGAGCAGGTGGGCCATGGTCACCGGGTCGTTCACCGTCCACACGTGCACCTGCATCCCGATCGCGTGCGCGGTGCGCACGAGGGCGCGGGTGGTCACCCGCAGGCCGCGGAACCCGATCGGCGCCTGCGCACACGGCACGCCCGCCCGGGCGAGCCCGGACAGCAGCCGGCCGTACCCGCCTCCCATCGCGGCCGTACGCAGGGCGGCCAGGCCGCGCGGGCCGAGCGAGAAGCAGACCTCCCGGTCGATCGCCCGCCGGGCCCGGGCCAGCCGCGCGTCGGAGAACGAGGTCAGGCACACCCGGTCGTACGCGCGGGTGCGTCGGATCGCCTGGGCCAGCGGCGCGATCGCGGCGCTCTCCTTGACGTCGATGTTGAAGCGTACGTCCGGCCAGGTGCCGAGCAGGTCTTCCAGCAGCGGGATCTCGTGCCGGCCGCCGATCCTGGCCTCGCGCACCTCACGGTAGGGCATCCGCGAGATGCGGCCGGTGCGGTCGGTGACCCGGTCGAGGGTGTGGTCGTGGAACGCGAGGAGGACGCCGTCGGCGGTCGCGTGCGCGTCGGTCTCCAGGTAGGTGTAGCCGAGCTCGACCGCCCGGGAGAAGGCGGCCATGGTGTTCTCGCGGGCCTCCGCCGCTCCGCCTCGATGCGCGAAGGCGAGCGGTCCGGGGTGGTCGAGGAACGCGAAACGGCGATGCACGAGAGGAGTATGCCGGGTTCCGGCGAAACAGTCAGCGCGCCAAGGTGAACATTTGCGTCACAAGAGTCCATTGTCATCTTCGGGGCGGAAGTTCCGCTTCACCGTGTCGCGGTTCACTCCGGGTCCGGCGGGGCCTGTACGGTTCGATCTTCCGGCAGGAGATCGGCCAGATGGGCGGTCATGTCGTCGATCGTCGGGTGGTCCCAGGGCATGGTCGGCTCGACCAGCACGCCGACCGTCTCCTCCACGTCGACGCACAGGCCGAGCGCGTGGACCGAGTCCAGGCCGTACGTGCGGAGCTTCACCGTCGGGTCGATATCGGCGGGCGGCAGGCCGAGATAGGCGGCCACCCGCTCGATCAGCCATCGGCGCAGGGCATCGGGGGACATCGGAGCGGAGGCGGCGCTCATGCGACGGTCTCAAGCAGGTCGTTGACCGCGGGTTCGAGTTCGGCGTGCAGCGGGGTGAGGCGGCCGCTGAGGAACAGCTCCCGCATGTGCCGGCGGCGGAGCTTGCCGCTGGTGGTCTGCCGCACCGCGCCACGAGGCACCAGCAGCAGGCTCAGCGGGATGCCGAACTCCCGCGTCACCCGATCCATGATCCGGTCGGCCGCTTCGCCGAGGTCGCCCGGCTGTCCCCGCCGCATCTCCTGGACCAGGACGACGTGTTCCCCGCCGTCGTGGCGTCGTACGCCGAAGGCGGCGCTGCGGCCCGCGGCCGGGTTGGCCCGTGCGGCGGCCTCCTCCAGGTCCTGCGGGTAGAGGTTGCGGCCGTTGACGATGATCACATCCTTGATCCGCCCGGTCACGTAGAGCTGGCCGTCGAGCAGGAACCCCAGGTCGCCGGTGCGCAGCCAGCGGCCGTCGCCCGAGTGGAAGCCTGCGTGGAAGGTCGCGCGGGTCTCCGCCGGGCGGCCCCGGTAGCCGAGGGCGACGCTGGGGCCGCAGACCCAGATCTCCCCGATCTCGCCGTCGGCGAGGGGCCGGAGGCCGTCCGGATCGACGATCCGCAGGTCGAGCCCGGAGACCGGCCCGCAGGCGACCAGGGGCGTCCCCTCGGGCGCCGGGACCGCCCGGTGCCGTTCCAGCGCGGCGGGATCGAACCGCCGTACGGTCACGCCCTGCCCCTGCGGCACGCAGGTGACCATCAGGGTGCACTCGGCCAGGCCGTAGCCGGGATTCCAGGTGGCCGGCCGGAAGCCCGCCGGTGCGAACCGCCGCTCGAACGCGGCGAGCGTGGCGGCCCGGATCGGCTCGGCTCCGCTGATGGCCATCGCCAGCGTGGACAGGTCGAGCCCGGCGAGCTGCTCGTCGGTGATCCTTCGGGTGCACCAGGCGTACCCGAAGTCCGGCGACACGGTCCAGTCCGCGCCGTACCGGGTGATCAGCTCCAGCCAGCGCACCGGCCGCGCGACGAACGCGCCGGGCGACATGAACACCAGGTCGGCGCCCGCGTGGAGCGCCTGGAGCTGGAGGCCGACCAGGCCCATGTCGTGGTAGTGCGGCAGCCACCCGGCCAGCCGCCGCAACGGCCTGCGGGCCAGCAGCCGGAACAGCTCCAGGTTGTGCAGCAGGTTGCCGTGCGAGACCTCGACGCCGCGCGGGTCGCTGGTCGAGCCGGAGGTGTACTGCAGGTAGGCGAGGGTTCCTGCGGACATGGCCGGCGGGGCCCAGGCGTCCGGATCGGCGGGGGCGGTGTCGGGCACGCGGGCCGAAAGATCGGACAACCCGGACGCGTGCGCGTGATCGGTCAGGACCAGCCGCGCGCCGGCGTCCCGCATCAGCGTCCGTACGCGGTTCGCATGGGGTGCGCCCACGTCCGGCAGGGGAGCGGGGATCGCCGGCACCCGGGCGTACAGACAGCCGAGGAACGCCACCGTGAAGTCGAGCCCCGCCGGGTAGAGCAGCAGCACCGGCTCGTCGGTCAGGCCGTGTGCGGCGAGCCACACGGCGGTGGCGCGCGCCCGCCGGTCCAGCTCGGTGAAGGTGAGCCGGTCCGTGCCGCCGTCGTCCCGCACGAAGACGAACTCCCGATCGTCGCTGACGCGGTTCCGTACGTGTGTCACGAAATCGGTCATTCGGGCAGTCCCTCCCGTACGTACCAGGAGACGAGCCGGTCGAGGGTCGCGGGAGTGACGGCGGGTGGGGCCATCGCGTGCCGCCACGCGAAGTCGTAGTGGTGCCGGAAGTAGGTCGCGGTGTATTTGGCCCGCATGTTGACCACCGCCTCGAACCGGCCGAACGGCCTGTCGCGGATCTCTTCGGTTGTGGCGGCGACCAGTTCGATCGGCAGGCGGGCGTTGATCACCTCGAACAGGTCGCGCACCCGCACGGTGGCTCCGTTCACCACGTGGGAGATCGGGGACGGCCGGTCGGCGGCGGCGAGCGCGACCAGCCGGGAGACCGTCGTGTCGACGGGGGTCAGATGGAGGTTGGCGTCCGGGTGGCAGGGCAGGCGGACCCGTTCCCCCGGCGTGCGCCGGGCGAAGAAGGCGATCACCCGGAGGAAGTCGTACAGGCCGTAGTCGGTCAGCGCCCGCCCGGTGCGGGAGTGCCCGACCATCACGCCCAGCCGGGCCACCAGGGCGGCGCCCTCGCGGACGGACCGCGACCGGGCCAGCGCGATCTCCGCCTGCCGTTTGGAGTATTCGTAGAAGTTCCGGAACCGGTCCGGCGGGGCCTGCGACGGCCAGTCCTCGGGCACGGGGCCCTCGGTGTCGAGCCCGCACTGGTAGGCCGTCCCGACGAGGATGTAGCGCGAGCCGGGCCGGGCGTGCCGCTCGTACGTGGCCAGCGCGTTGGCCGATCCCGCGACGTTCACGTCCAGGAGCTCCTCCTCGCGGCGTGGGAAGAAGGTGACGAGCGCGGCGACGTGCCAGTAGACGCAGGGCTCGGCGAAGACCTCGGTGACCGGGAGGCCGAGGTCCGGCTCGTCCAGCGCCAGCCCGCGCACCCGCAGGCGTCCCGCCGGGGACTCGTCGAGGCCGAGGCAGCGCAGCGCGTCCGCGACCCGGCGGCGCACCACCTCGGCGGACGCGCGAGCGAGGGCGATCACCTCCTCGCCCCGGGCCAGCAGTGTGCCGATGAGATGAGAGGCCACGAAGCCGTTGGCCCCGTCGATCACGTGAACCCGCACCACGGCACCTTCCCACAAGAGGTAGCGGAAGGTAAAGTCACGATCGCTCACAGTGACATCAGGGAGGGTGCATGCTCAACGACCTGCAGCAGCGCAAGCTGGCTCATCTGTTCACGCTTCTGGACGTGGACGACGACGGGACCGTCGACAAGATGGACTACACCGCCTCGGCCGACCGGCTGGTGAACGCGTTCGGGTTCGCACCGGGCTCCACGGAGTCGCGGCGGGTCCGGGAGCGGTACGCGAGGCTGTGGGACGAGGTGACCCTGCCCATGGACGCCGACGGGGACGAGCGCGTCGAGCTGAAGGAGTTCACGGCCGGGTTCTACCGGTTCGTCACCCAGCCCGGCACGGGCTACCACACCCATATCGCGCCGGTCGCCGACGCCTTCTACGACCTGATGGACACCGACGGGGACGGGCGGATCACCCGGATCGAATACCTGCGGATGGCCGAGAGCGCCTTCCGCCTGTCGGAGGCGAACGCCGCCGTCGCGTTCGAGCGTCTCGACCTCGACGGCAACGGCTCACTGAGCCGGCAGGAGCTGCACGTGGCCAACGAGCAGTTCTTCCGCAGCCCCGACCCGGAATCTCGCGGCAACTGGCTGTTCGGCCCGCTCCCCGCGCTGGGCTGACCGCCGTACGGCGGTCCGGGGCGCGGAGCGAGGCCCGGGCCCTTGAAGGCGCGCGACTTTCAGGCGCGTGGCGGGGCTCGCGACTTCGAAAGACACGCGGTGAGGCTCGCGGCCGGCGCGGGCCGCGGGCCTCACCGCCTGGCGCGCCCGGGGCTGGACGCCGGCTATCCGGCCGCCGACGCCCACTCCTGCCGCCGGGCCTCCGCCATCGAGATGGCCGCGGCGACCGCCACGTTGACCGAGCCGACCCTGCCGACCTGCGGGATGTAGGCCACCGAGTCTGCCGCCTCCAGGCAGGCGGGGGAGCAGCCGTGGTCCTCGCTGCCGAGCACCAGGCAGACGTCGCCGCCGAGCTTGGCCTCGTGCAGGGGAACGGCGTCGCCGGTCAGCTCGACCGCGACCACCCGGAAGCCGTCCTCCCTGGCGGCGCGTACGGCCTCGGCGACCGGGACCGGCTCGTGCCACTCGACCAGCCGGTCGGTGCCGAGCGCGGTCTTCTGCGCCTTGGGATTGGAGGGCGGGGTGGCGTTGCCGGCCAGCCAGATCGTCTCCACGCCGAAGGCGGCGGCCGTACGGAAGATCGATCCGATGTTGAACGGACCGGTCACCGATTCGAGGATCAGCGCGAGACGGCCCTCGGTGTTGCGGCGCCAGGTGCGGTTGAGCCGTTTGACGTCGGTCGGCTTGAGCTGCCTGCGCGGGTTGGGAGTGCTCATCGGGCGGTCATCGCTCCTGAATTTCTGCGGTGCGGGCGTCGACCCGCAGGACGCGGTAGGCCGACCGGGAGGCCAGCCGGGACGTGGGCCAGCCCCGGTCGCCCAGCCAGCGCTGCAGGGAGTCGGAGCCGAGGTGTTTCTGCACGACCAGATAGGCGCTGCCGTCGGGGGTGAGCCGGTCGAGCCACCGGGTCAGCATCTCGTGGAGCGCGGCCTTGCCGATCCGGATGGCAGGATTCGACCAGATGGCCCGGAACCTGACGTCCTCGGGCATCTCGTCAGCATGCACCGACCTTACTTTGTCAAGGCCGGCGCTCGCGGCGTTCCGCGCGCACAGCTCCACCGAACGCCGGTTCACGTCGACGGCCCACACCGTGGCCTTCGGCGCCCGTGAGGCCATCGTCAGCGCGATGGGCCCGTAGCCGCAGCCGAGGTCGAGCAGGTCGCCCTCGGCCGGGGGCGGCGGGACGGTCTCCAGCAGCACCCGCGTCCCCGGGTCGACGCGTTCGGGGGAGAACACCCCGCGGTCGGTCTCCAGCCGCAGGTGCAGATCCGGGAGGACCAGCGCGACCGAACCGGGCCGGCTGGCCGCCTGGGGACTCTCCTCGAAGTAATGGGCCACGTGCCCAAACGTACCAACGCCGGAGACCGGTGATCTCCGCGCCTGCGGGGGCGCTGCCGCCGGGATCGTGCCGTGTGCGGTCAGGGGATGCGGGCGCCGAGGAGCATGGCCGCGATGGCGGCCAGCAGGCCCGCGACGATCGCCGCGACGAGGAACCGCTGGGTGATCTCCTGGTGCACCACCTTGTAGCCGAGCGAGGTGCCGATCTGTGTGTACACGTCGCGCAGCTCGCTGCCCGACTCGGCGGTGTAGGCCCGGCCCCCGGTGCCGTCCGACAGCGACTTCAGCGTGGTCTTGTTCACCGGCACCTGCACCGCCCGGTTGTCGATCGTCACCGTGCCGTCGGGCGTGCCGTACGCGATCGTGGAGACCGGCACCTTCGCGCTGACCGACGCCTCGATGGCCTCGTTGACCGAACGCCCGGAGGTGTTGTCGCCGTCCGACAGCAGCACGATGGCGGACGGGGGCGGATCGGTGACCGCCCGCTGGTCGAACGACCTGATCGAGTCGAGCGAGTTGAACACGGCCTCGCCGATCGCCGTGCCGGGCCGGGTGGTCAGGCTGGAGATCGCGGTGTTGACGGCCGCGTGGTCGGTGGTGGGGGAGATCACGACGGCGGCCGATCGGGCGAAGGCCACCACGCCGACGTTGAACCGCTCGGGCAGGTCCTTCACGAACTGCTGGGCCGCCTGCTTGGCCGCGACGAGCCGGCTGGGCGGGACGTCCGCCGACTCCATCGACAGCGACACGTCCACGGCGACCATGATGGTGGCGCGGTCGCGGGGCACCCTCACCTCGCCCGCGGGCCGGGCCGCGCCGAGGACCAGCAGGCTCATCATGACGAGGAACAGCACGGCCGGCACGTGCCGCCGCCAGGTGGGCCGCTCGGGCGCCACCAGCGACAGCAGCGCGAGGTTCGTGAAGCGCACGGTGTAGCGGCGGCGCGCGAACTGCGCCGCGACGTACGCCGCGACCAGCGCGGCGACCAGGACGAACAGCCAGAGCCACCCGGGGGCGAGGAAGGTCATGCGCCCGCCTTCCTGTTCGCGGCGCGGCGCAGCAGATGGGAGGCCCGCCGCTGGCGCAGCACGAACTCGGCGATGTCGAAAACCCAGTCGCGGTCGGTGCGCAGCACCAGGTGGGCCGCCCCGGCCCGGCGCAGCGCCGCCCGGGTGTCCTGCCGTTGACCGGCCGCCGCCTCGGCGTACCGCTGTCTGAGCGACTGAGACAGGTGGACGCCGCGCGAGCGCCCGGTCTCGGGGTCGGCGAGGGTGACGAACCCGACATCGGGCAGTTCCAGCTCGCGGGGATCGATGATCTCCACGGCGAGCACCTGGTGGCGCGCGGCCAGGCGGCGCAGCGGCGGCTCCCAGGAGTCGGGCGAGTCGAGGAAGTCGGAGACGATCACCCGCAGCCCGCGCTTGCGGTGCGCCGTCGCCATCATCTCCAGAGCCTCCCCGAGGTCCACCGCGCCCTGCGCGGGCGGCGCGCTCAGCAGCGAGTGCAGCAGAGCGTACAGCCGGGGCCGGCCCGGCTTGGCCGGATAGCGGTGCACGTCGTCGCCGTACAGGATGTAGGCGCCGAACCGGTCGCCCACCCGGCCGGCCAGGATTCCGATCGCCCCGACGGCGCTGATGACGAGGTCGCGCTTGGACATGTCGGCCGTGCCGAACTCCATGCTGGCCGACAGGTCGGCCACCGCCCAGGTCTCCAGCTCCCGGTCGGCGATCAGGTCGCGCACGTGCGGCACGGTCGTGCGCGCCGTCACCGCCCAGTCCATGCGGCGTACGTCGTCCTCGCCGGGCACGTACACGCGGCTGTCGCCCTGCTCGCTGCCCGGCCCGGGGATCAGGCCCTGGTGGCGGCCCTGCAGCAGCCCGTCGAGCCGCCGCACCACCGTCAGCTCCAGCCGCCGCAGCGCCTGGTCGGGGTTCGCCCCGCTCATCGCATGCCCTGGTTCCACACGACGAGCGGCGGCGGCACCGCCTGCAGCACCCGGCGTACGACGTCGTCGGGGTCCACCTCGTCGGCCAGCGCGTCGAAGGTGAGCATCAGCCGGTGGGACATGACGTCGACCGCCACGTCGCGGACGTCGTCGGGCAGCAGGTAGTCGCGCCCGCGCAGCAGGGCCAGGGCACGCCCGGCCGCGATCAGGCCCAGCGTCGCCCGGGGGCTCACCCCGATCTCGATCGTGTCCTGCAGGTCGGCCAGGCCGTAGTCCACCGGGGCGCGCGTGGCCATGACCAGCCGTACGACGTAGTCGGCCACGAGCTGGTGCACCGAGACCTCCTCGGCCAGGTCCTGCAGCCGCACCAGCGTGGCCGGGTCGAGCACCGGCCTGGGCACGGGCGGGCGCACGCTCATCCGCTGCAGGATCTCCAGCTCCTCGTGCGCGCTCGGGTGGGACACGCGCACCTTGAACAGGAACCGGTCGCGCTGCACCTCGGGCAGCGGGTAGACGCCCTCCGACTCGATCGGGTTCTGCGTCGCCAGCACGATGAACGGCCGGGGCAGCGGGTGGGTGCGCCCTGCGAGCGTGACCTGCCGCTCGGCCATCACCTCCAGCAGGGCCGACTGCACCTTCGCCGGAGCGCGGTTGATCTCGTCGGCGAGCAGGAAGTTGACGAACACCGGCCCGAGCTCGACGTCGAACCGCTCCGAGCTCGGGTGGTAGACGCGGGTGCCGACGATGTCGCTGGGCACCAGGTCGGGGGTGAACTGGATGCGGGCGAACGTGCCGCCCACGACGGTGGCCAGCGTCGAGGCGGCCAGCGTCTTGGCGACCCCCGGGACGCCTTCGAGCAGGCAGTGCCCACGGGCGAGCAGCGCCACCAGCAGCCGCTCCACCATGTGGTCCTGGCCGACGATCACTCGCCGGACCTCGGCCAGCGCCTCCCGCAGGGCGTCCAGCCGCGCTTCGCCCTCCTCCTGCTCCGTCACGCCCTCGCCGGGCTCCGGGTCACTGCGTTCATCGGCAACGGTCATGCTCGTTATTCAATCGTGACTCGGCTGGAGAATCCATTTCTCTCCCATTTGCCCGTCCCGGCGCGTGCCACACCCCCTGACGCGCCCGTGTGTTTTCATGTGGGTGATGGTGACTCCGCTGCAGTACGGCGATCCGCCCCACGTGGGGCCGTTCGCGCTGCAGGCGCGTCTGCAGACGGCCCCGGCCGGGCTCGTCTACCTGGGCCAGGCGCCGGACGGACGGGTGGTGTCGGTGGCCGTCCTGTCCAGCGGCGCCGCCCTCGACGCCGCCGCAAGGGACCGGTTCGTCACCGCGATCAAGGAGGCGCAGAGCAACGCGGCCAGGCAGGCACAAGGCTGGATGGGCGTACGCGGGTGGGGCGCCTCCCTGGTCGACCGGGTGCGCGGCCGGGTGCCCCCCGACACGCCTCCCGTGCTGGCGATGCAGGGCGGTCCCGCGCCCTGGGTGGCCGTGCCGTACGTGCCGAACGGGCCGGGGGCCGAGCGGTTCCTCGACCCGGTCCCCGTGTCCGGCACGCTGATCGGGCGGCGGCACGGGCCCGACTTCGCGCACTACTGGCTGGGCGACCGCACTCCCGCGCTGCCCGCCCCGCCCGCGCCGCCCCCGCCGCCGGTGGCCACCCGGCGCGCGGTCGTGCTCGCCTCGACGCTGCTGGCCACGCTCGTGCTCGCGCTGCTGCTGGTCACCTGGATGCTGCTGTTCCGCAGCGAGGAGGACCCGGAGCCGCCCCGGCCGCTGCCGAACACGCAGTTCGTGCCCACTCCGCCGCCCGAGCCCGCCTCGCCCGAGCCGCAGCAGCCCACTCCCGGCCCGTCCGGCAGCGGCGACGGCAGCGAGAGCCCCTGGCCGGACGAGCTCTTCGACGGCCGCGGCCCCATCTGACGCACCCGTCAGGCGCTGGTGAACACCAGCGACGCGTTGTGCCCGCCGAAGCCGAAGGAGTTCACCAGTCCGGCCGTCCATCGGCCGCTGCGCGGCGCGCCGGCCACCAGGTCGAGCTTCACCTCCGGGTCCGGGACGTCGAGGTTGCGGATCGCGGGGATCACCCCGTCGCGGAGGCCGAGCACGGTGGCGATCGCGCCCAGCGACCCGGCCGCGCCGCACAGGTGACCGGTCATCGACTTGATCGCGGTGACCGCCGGGTGCGTGCCGATCGCCTCGGCGATCGAGGCGTTCTCGGTCAGGTCGCCCGTGGGCGTCGAGGTGGCGTGGGCGTTCACGTAGCCCACGTCGAGCGCGTCCAGATCGGCGTCGGCAAGGGCGAGCCGCATCGCGCGCGCCTGTCCCGCCGCGTCGGCGGCGGTGATGTGGTGGGCGTCGGAGGTGACCCCGGCGCCGGCGAGGGCGGCGTGCACCCGGGCGCCGCGGGCGGCGGCGAACTCCTCGCGTTCCAGCACCACCAGCGCGGCACCCTCGCCCAGCACGAAGCCGTCGCGCCCCACGTCGAACGGCCGCGACGCCTCCTGCGGCGCGTCGTTGCGCTGGGACACGGCCTTGGCCTGGGCGAACCCGGCCAGGGTCAGCGGGTGGACACACGCCTCCGCGCCGCCCGCGATCACCACGTCGGCGCGCCCGAGCCGGATGAGGTCGAGGCCCATCGCGATCGCCTCGGCGCCGGTGGCGCACGCGCTCACCGGCGTGTGCGCGCCTCCGCGCGCGCCGAGCTCGATGCTGACCACCGCCGCCGGTCCGTTGGGCATCAGCATCGGCACCGTGTAGGGCGAGATCCGGCGCGGCCCCGACCTTTCGAGGATCTCGTTCTGCGTCAGCGTGGTGAGGACGCCGCCGACCCCTGTGCCGATCACCACGGCGAGGCGCTCGGGCTCGACACCGGGCGCGCCCGCGTCCGCCCACGCCTCCCGCGCGGCGACCAGCGCCGCCTGCTGGCAGCGGTCGAGCCGCCGCGCCGCCACCCGGCCCAGCACCTCGGCGGGGTCCACCTGCAGCCGGCCGGCGATCCGTACGGGCAGGCCCTCGGCCCAGTCGTCCTGGATCAGGCGGATGCCCGACCGTCCTTCCAGCAGGCCCGCCCAGGTGGCGGCCACGTCCCCGCCGAGCGGCGTGGTGGCGCCCAGCCCGGTGACCGACACCCGCGTCCTGATCCCGTCTCCCATCGACGACCCCCTGCTCTGTGCTGGCCGCACCGGCTGGTTCTCCATCGCGGTGCGCTTTCCGGATCTCACGCTGCCGCAGCGCCACCATTTCGGTCAGGCGTGATGATCAACCAAAAAGCCGCGGAAGATTTGTGGATGCCGTGCTGCCCGCCCCCGCTCGGCACCGGGCCGTGGTCCGCCTGCCGTGAAGCGGCATGCGAATCTCGTGGACGTCTTTTTGAAGGGCAATAGGCTCGGATACGTCGCTATACGTCGAAAAGATAAGGGAGGCCCGTAATTGGTGATCATCGCTCAGGAGACGGCGTTCGACGAGGCGGAGGTGTTCGAGCTCTACGACTCGGTCGGCTGGCACCCATGGACGCGCGATATCGCTCGGGTGTGCCGGAGCCTGGCCAACTCGCACCTGGTCATCACCGCCAGAGACGAGTCGGGCCGACTGCTCGGCCTGGCACGGACGGTGTCCGACGACGAGATCGTCTGTTATGTGCAGGAGCTGCTGGTCAATGCCCGGCACCACGGCAAGGGCGTCGGCCGCCGGCTGCTGGAGCACCTCAAGGACCGGTACGCGCATTGCCGCTACTTCGTCCTGACCACCGACCACGAATCCACTTCGGAAGGCCCCGCCAACCACGCCTTCTACCGCCGCCTCGGGCTGATCGAGCACCACGAGCAGGGCCTGTCGGCCTTCGGCCTGCGGGTGCGCGACCCGCGGAGCCTCTAGGTCCTCCGGGCGCGTTCGCGCAGGAGCTCGACACGTACCTGGCTGTGCTGCCGGGAGGTGCCGGCGCGCCGTCGAGGAACCTTCGCCAGGCCGATCAGCCGGCCTGGGAGTCGCCCGGCAGGTCGTCCGGCCACACGCGCCCGGCGAGCCGGCCGCGCGGTCCCGGGACCCCACGTCGATGATCATCCGGTCGGCGACGAGGCCCTTGGTCTCGTCGAACGGACCTTCGGTCACCGGCGGGCGAGGCGCTCACGCTCGGCCCGCCGCCGCACCAGCTCCTCGACCGCGCTCGGCAGGGTCGTCTCGAAGTCGATCAGCTTCGCCCATGTCGGCGTCACCACGATCCTGACCATGCCGTCGTAGAGCGAGCGGACCTCGGCCTCCCATTCGACCCGCTGCTCGGGCGTCATCGTGTACGAGCCGTTCATCTGGAGGTACTCGTCCGGGATACCGTCGACGACGTCCAGTTGGGCCCGGCCGCGGATCAGCAGGATCCTGGGCGGGTGCACCTCGGTGTCGATCGTCAGGGCGACCATCGGGTTCTCGCGCAGGGCCGGGAGCTTCGGAGCGTTCTTCGTGGTGCACATGACGATCTCCGATCCGTTCCAGGTGAACGCGATCGGGACGTTCCGGGGCGTGCCGTCCTTGGCCACGTAGGCCAGCCGGGTCACGTCGCGTGCCAGCAGCTCTCGGCTGATCGGCCGGTCCAGGATCTCGATGATCTCGCTCGCTCGCATAGCCGTCCCTCCAGGGTCGTTGTCGTGATCCACCTCAGGGACGGAGCCGTCGGAGCATTCTCGACATCCGCCGGCCCCCGAATTCCCAACTTTTCCGGTGCCCACCGCCATGACAGCCCAGCCACACCGCCGAACCGGGCCGCCGCCGGCGTCATCAGGCTCGCGGCGCTTCCCTCGGCCGGTCAGGCCGGGTGAGATTGCGTGCCGTTCCCGCGGTCGCGCCGGGCCACGCGGTTCGTCTTGCATCAGCCGGGCCTGAACGGGGCTCAGCCGGGGGAGACGAAGCCCGACTCGTAGGCGGCGACCACCGCCTGCGTGCGGTCCCGAGCGTTCAGCTTGGTCAGGACGTTGTGCCGCCGCTCCTGCCGCGCCGATGTGATCCGGTGAGGGTCCGCCGACGACTCGCACCGACCTCGTTGCGCACACGCATCTCCAGGACGCGATCGCGGACGCCGGCGTCCACCTCGATGGGGCCCGTGCCGTGCCGGATCGCGTTGGTCAGCGCCTCCTGCGCGACGCGGTAGGCCTCCCGGGAGATCACGGGAGGCACGCCGGACAGGTCGCCGAGCCTCCGGACGACCGGTCTGTCTCCGGTGACGGCGGCGTCGAGCAACGTGGGAAGGTCGTCGAGGGACGGCTCCGGCGAGGCCCGCCCCGCGCCCTCGCGCAGCACGCCGATGACGTGGTCGAGTTCGTCCAGCGCGTTGCGGGCGGAGGTCTCGATCGTCTCCAGCGCGACCCGGGCGGCCGCGGCCTCGAAGGCCCGGATCGGCAGGAGCAGCCCGGTCACGGCCACCGCGGGGAGCACTCCGATGAAGATCAACGGCTGCACCGGCAGCAGCGGATCGCCGGTCGGACGCCACAACGCCGTCGCGACCTCTCCGGCCATCATGTAGGGCATGAGCAGCGCCCCGCCGACGATCAGGCAGGCTCACCTGCGGTAGGTCACGCCGTCGAACAGCGGGGCGAGGACGCGGTTCACGGTCCGATGGTCTCGCACGCGCCGCGAGCACCGTGCCGTACGGTCACGGCTTGTGGACAAGGATCCGCCAGCCGTGTGCGGGCACGAGAGCGGGATCCCCGTCCGCCCCGCCCGCACCGGCGCAGCCGTCCGCCACGGTCAGGCCGGAGACGTCCACCGGGAAGCGGTAGGCGTCGTCGCCGATGTTGAGCAGCGTGACGACGTCCCCCTCCGGTCCCTGGCTGCGCAGCGCGAGGGCTCGGTTGGCGACGTGCTCGGCCTTCGTATGCGCCCGGACCAGCCAGGGGTGCCGGCGGCGCAGGCCGACCAGCCGCTGGTGCAGCCGGTAGACGGGCATGCCGTCCGGCGGCAGGTCGCCCGGGTCGTCGGGGAAGGCGGGCCGGATCGCGTCGTCGCCCCCGGCGCGTTCCTCCTTGATCCCGAGGAACGCCTGCTCGTCGCCGTAATAGAGGCTCGGCACCCCGCCCACCGTCAGCAGGACGGCCAGCGCGTGCCCCAGGTGACGGGGATCGGTGAGTCTGCTGGCCAGGCGCGTCACGTCGTGGTTGCCGACGAACGTCATCGGCGCGAACACCTCCAGCAGCCGGTTGTGCCGGTCGAGCGCCCAGGCGAGCTCGAAGAAGTTGCCGTCGTTCAGCGAGCTCCAGATGGCCTTCCAGAGCTCGTACTGCGTGACCGAGTCGAGCCCGCCCTCGGTCACGTACGCCGTGTAGTCGCCGTGGATCACCTCGCCGACGAACCAGGCGTCCGGATGCTCCCGCCGCACCCGGGTGACGGCCTCCCGCCAGAAGGCGCGCGGCACCGCGTAGGCCGCGTCGAGCCGCCAGCCGGACGCGCCGCGGTCGAGCCAGTGGCCCATCACTCGTACGACGTAGTCGAGGACGGCGGGCTCCGCGTGGTTCAGCGCCACGAGGTGGTCGTGGCCCTCGAACACGGCGAAGCCGCCCGCGCCGTCACCGGGACGGAACCAGCGGGCGGCGGGGGAGTCCGGCCCCTCCGCGAGCGCCCGCGCGAAGACCGGAAACCCCCTGCCCACGTGGTTGAAGACGCCGTCGAGCAGGACCCGCAGCCCGCGCCGCCGCGCCTGCGCCACCAGGTGGTCGAAGTCGTCGTCGTCCCCGAGCCGGGGATCGACGCGGAAATGGTCCACCGTGTCATATCCGTGCGTCTCGGACGCGAAGATCGGGCCGAGCTGGAGACCGGAACAGCCGAGGTTCACGACGTAGTCGAGCCAGTTCTCCAGACGCCGCAGCCGATGCGAGACCGGCGCTCCCTCGGGCGGCGCCGTCAACGGGGCGCCGGTGAAACCCAGCGGGTAGACATGCCACCAGATCGCGTGGTCGCTCCACGACGTCACATCAGCTCCTCACCGTTCGTCCCTCTGATCACAGTGTCGTCGTCGCCGCCCCCTCCCGCGTCGCCGCCCCCTCCACCCGGGCTGCCCGCCGCCCGATAGGCTCGCTCGTCGGATCCGTCAAATGGATACAAAAAGGGGGAATGGAGCCATATGGGTGCCGGACAGGTGGTGCTCCTGCTTCTCGCCGCCGTGGCCGCCGGATGGGTGGACGCCGTAGTGGGCGGGGGAGGACTGCTCCAGCTTCCGGTGCTGCTGCTGGCCGGTCTCACCCCGGTCCAGGCGCTGGCGACGAACAAGTCCGCCGCGATCTTCGGGACGGGTTCGGCCGCCATCACCTACGCGAGCAAGACGAAGCTCGACCGGGCGGTGGCGGTGCCGGCCGCGGCGCTCGCGGTCGCCTTCGCCGGCCTCGGCGCCGCCTCGGCGGCGCTGCTCGACGCGGACGTGCTGAAGCCGCTGGTGATGGTCGTGCTGCTCGGCGTGGGGGCGTTCGTGACGCTGCGGCCGGGGTTCGGCCGCCTGCCCCACCCGCAGTTGCGTACGGGTGCCCGGGTGGTGACGGGGGTCGCGGTCGCGGGCGTCGGCATCGCCTACTACGACGGCATCGTGGGGCCGGGCACCGGCACGTTCCTGCTCATCGCGTTCACCTCGATCCTCGGGATGGACTTCGTCCACGCGTCCGCCACGGCGAAGGTCGTCAACACCGGCACCAACCTCGGGGCGCTCGTCGTCTTCGCCGCGCAGGGCCACGTGGTGTGGGCGCTCGGCCTGGGGATGGCCGTCTGCAACATCGCCGGAGCGCAGATCGGCGCGCGCATGGCGCTCAACCGGGGAGCGGGGTTCGTCCGCGTCGTCCTGCTGTGCGTGGTTGCCGCCCTGGTCGCCAAGCTCGGGTACGACCAGTTCCTCAGTCGATGAGATCGCCCGACCTGCGAGCCGACGCGATCCCGCGTGTCGTCGCGGCAGCGTCGGCGTGACTGGCAACTCGACCGTGTCTGCCCGGTTTGCGGCGTCAGGGCGCGGCGGGCGTGGGTTCGACCACGACCTTGAGCCCGCGCCGGGACACGGCGGCTGAGAAGGCGTCCGGCGTCGCCGCGAGCGGGAAGCGGTCGGTGACCAGGGACGACACGTCCACGGACCCGTTCTCGACGAGGCGGATCGCCCGGGGATAGGTGAGGTTCATCCGCCGGACCAGCGCGAGCGTGAGGCCCTTGCGCCGGGCCAGCGACGCGGGGAACGACGTGCGGTCCTCGTCGGGGATGCCGGCCAGCACGACCCGGCCGCCGGGCCGCGCCGCGGTCATGGCCGTGCGCACCGCGTCGTCGTTGCCCGCCACCTCGAAGGCCACCCGTACGCCGAGGCCGTCGAGCCCGTCGCTATCGGTCCATGCGGCCGGTCCCGCGTCCTCCGGGGACAGGGCGTGGTCGGCGCCGAGCCGCAGGGCGGCCGCGCGGCGGTGCGGCAGGGGATCGACGGCGATCACGGTCGAGGCGCCGGTGAGCCGGGCGAGCTGGATGACCAGCAGCCCGATCGGCCCGCAGCCGACGACGGCGACGGGCGCCCCGAGCCCCACGTGTGCCAGATCCACGGCGTGGATCGCCACACCGAGCGGTTCGAGCATGGCCCCATCCGCGGCGGAGAGCGCGTCGGGCAGCGGGTGCAGCAGGTCGTCGGGCCAGGCGAGATACTCGCGCAGGCCGCCGTCGAGCGTGCCATGCCCGGCGAAGCGGACGTCCGGGCACAGGTTGCCATATCCCGTCGCGCACACCACGCACCGGCCGCAGGGGATGGCGGGATCGACCGCGACCCGCGTGCCGTGACGTGGGCCGCCCTCGATCACTCCGGCGATCTCGTGCCCCACGACGAGCGGATCGTCCAGCACCGCGTCGCCGATGCCGCCCTCGGAATACCAGTGCAGGTCGGAGCCGCACAGGCCGACGGCGGTGACCCGCACGAGGCTCTCGCCGGGCCCGGGCTGTGGGCGAGGTTCCTCGGACAGCCGGATGTCGCCCACCTTGTGCAGCCGGGCTGCCCTCACGGCCTGGTCCCTCGCGTCATCGCCGCTCCCCCTTGATCCGTCCGTTTTCTTGATCGTAACCCCGCGCCCGATCCGGACGTACGGCACCTGCCGCCGCCGGCTCGACGCATCGAGCCGGGTCACGTGTGCTGCGGACGGGCGCGTACGGCCGGGCGGGGCGGTGCTGCGGCCGGCGGCCGGGATGGCCGGGGACGTGCCCGGCGTGTGGTGGGGAAACGGCGGCCCCTCTTCGGTGGAGCTGCGGAGAGCTTCGAGCGGAGATGTGGGAACAGCGGGAACAGCGGGAACAGAGGGAACAGCGGGAACAGCGGGAACAGCGGGAACAGAGGGAACAGAGGGAACAGCGGGAACAGCGGGAACAGCGGGAACAGAGGGAACAGCGGGAACAGCGGGAACAGCGGGAACAGAGGGAACAGCGGGAACAGCGGACGGGAGAGCGCTTTCCCAGAGCGTGAAGCCTGACGGCCGCCCTGTCAAGGCCGGCGCTCAACACCGGGGAAACCTGCAGGTCATCTAGGAGAAACCGAACCGGGCCGGTCGGCCGTGCGGGTGCGGCGGAGGATCGCCCCTTGACACTCTCCGCCTTCCGCGACACTCTCCTGCTTGGAGAGCGCTCTCCAAGCCGACGGCGGTGAGGAGAGCCGGTGCTCGCCTGGCCGGCACCCCCTCACCTGGGACGACTCCCGCGGCGGCGGGGCCGTCCGCAGTGCTGCCGCAGGACCGCGCTGTGACGGCGCGCTGTTCGTCGGCACGCGTTGCCACGACGCGCGCAGTTCATCGGCGTGCGCTGTGACGGCTCGTGCCGTCCGGAACCGGGCCGTCACCGGCGTGAGGACTGTTCACCCCCCAGGCCGCCCCGCCCTCACGGGCGGGCGGTCGCACCGCAAGAGTGAGGACAACACCCGTGCGCAGACGCAAGCCATATCTCTTCGCCGTCACCGGAGCCCTCGTGCTCGCCGCGACGGCCTGCGGCGCCGACGACTCGTCGTCCACGGCCGGCTCGGCCGGTGGGAGCGCGGCCCAGACGATCACCTACTGGGCGTCCAACCAGGGCACCAGCCTGGAGAACGACAAGGAGGTGCTCACGCCCGAGCTGGACAGGTTCACCAAGGAGACCGGGATCAAGGTGAACCTGGAGGTCGTCCCGTGGGCCGACCTGCTCAACAGGATCCTCGCCGCGACCACGTCGGGCAAGGGCCCGGACGTCGTCAACATCGGCAACACCTGGTCGGCCTCGCTGCAGGCGACCGGGGCGTTCGTGCCCTGGGACGACGCACTGCTCAAGACGCTCGGCGGCAAGGAGCGCTTCCTCGGCCCCAGCCTCGCCGCGACCGGCGCCCCCGGCCAGCCGCCCACCGCCGTGCCGATCTACGGCATGACCTACGGCCTCTTCTACAACAAGAAGATGTTCAAGGAGGCCGGCATCGACAAGCCGCCGGCGACCTGGGACGAGCTGATCGCGGACGGCAAGAAGCTGACCAAGGACGGCAAGTGGGGCCTGGCGGTCGAGGGCGCGAGCGTCAGCGAGAACTCCCACCACGCCTTCATCTTCGGCCAGCAACACGGCGCGGAGCTGTTCGACGCCTCCGGCAAGCCGCAGTTCGACTCCGACCAGGAGGTCGCGGCCATCAAGCAGTACCTCGACCTGATGGCCGTCCACAAGATCGTCAACCCGAGCAACGCAGAGTATGCCAACGGCACCGAGGCGGTGCAGGACTTCGTCTCCGGCAAGGCCGGCATGCTGATGTGGCAGTCGATCGCCACCCAGCTCAAGCAGGCCGGCTGGACCGAGGACGACTACGGCCTTGCCCCGATCCCGCTGCCCGACCCGTCGCAGGGCGGCAAGCAGGTCAACGCGATGGTCGCCGGCATCAACCTCGCCGTGTTCAAGACGGCCGCCAACAAGGACGGGGCACTGAAGTTCGCCCAGTTCATGACGTCGAAGCAGACCCAGCAGAACCTCAACAAGGCGTACGGCTCGCTGCCGACCGTCACGGACGCCTACGACGACCCGGCGTTCGAGAGCGAGACGATCAAGACGTTCCAGCAGATCCTGTCCAGCACGGCCGCGCCGCTGCCGCAGGTGGCGCAGGAGAGCCAGTTCGAGACGCTCGTGGGCAACGCGATGAACCAGCTGTTCGCCGACGTCGCGAGCGGCAAGCCGGTCACCGCCGATGCCGTCAAGGCGAAGCTGACCGAGGCCGACCAGCAGATGGGCGGCTGAGCGGCCCGGTGACCCGGCGCCGGGCGGAGCCTCCGCCCGGCGCCCCGACGCAGACCCTCGACATCGAGAGGAAGTCCGTGACTCCTCCGTCCCCTGAAGAGGACGGCTTCTCGCTGTGCCCGGCCGAGGTGGCCGGGGCAGAAGACGGCCAAACCCTGACCGATGCCCCTGCCGGGCGCACCAGGACGGCATCGGGCGGCACGCGTTCCCCCCATGCGGAGCCCGCACCGGATCCGGCTGCGGTGTCCGCCATGTCGTCCGCCATGTCGTCCGCCATGTCGTCCATCACGTCGTCCATCACGTCGTCCACCGCGTCCCGGCCCGGCGCGGCACGCAGGCCCGCACCCCCGGAAAAGCCTTCGTCGCCACGAGGCTCCACGTCTCCGGAAACGCCTTCTTCTCCGGGGAGACCTCCGTCTCCCGGCGGCCGGAGGCGGGGGCTCGCGGACCGGGTGCCGGTGCGGGTGCGCCGCGCCGCCCTGCCCTACCTGCTGATCCTCCCGGCCGTGCTGCTCGAACTGCTCGTCCACCTCATTCCGATGCTGATCGGCATCGGGATGAGCTTCCTGAAGCTCACCCAGTTCTTCCTGCGCAACTGGTCGGCCGCGCCGTTCGCGGGGCTGGACAACTACAGCGTCGCCGTCGACTTCGACGGCGCGGTCGGCCGCTCGCTGCTGCACTCGTTCCTCGTCACCGTCGTGTTCACCCTGCTCACCGTCGGGCTGTCGTGGCTGCTCGGCATCTGCGGCGCGGTGCTCATGCAGGGCTCGTTCCGGGGCAGGGCCGTGCTGCGCGCGCTGTTCCTCGTGCCGTACGCCCTGCCGGTCTACGCCGGGGTGATCACCTGGAGCTTCCTGCTCCAGCGTGACTCGGGGCTGGTCAACCACGTGCTCGTCGACCAGCTGCACCTGTTCGGCGAGCGGCCGTTCTGGCTGATCGGGTCCAACAGCTTCTGGTCCCTCATCGTGGTCTGCGTCTGGCGGTCGTGGCCGTTCGCCTTCCTCGTGCTGATGGCCGGGCTGCAGAACATCCCCGGCGACCTGTACGAGGCGGCCGCGATCGACGGCGCGGGCTGGGGCCGGCGGCTGCGCGCGGTGACGCTGCCCATGCTGCGCCCCGTCAACCAGGTGCTCGTCCTGGTGCTGTTCCTGTGGACGTTCAACGACTTCAACACGCCGTACGTGCTGTTCGGCAAGTCGGCGCCGCACGAGGCGGACCTGATCTCGATCCACATCTACCAGAGCTCGTTCGTCACCTGGAACTTCGGCTCGGGATCGGCCATGTCGGTGCTGCTCCTGCTGTTCCTGCTGGTGGTGACCGCCGTGTATCTGGTGGCGACGTCCCGGAGGAGGAGCGATGCGTGACCCCCGCTGGCTGCCGTGGGCGCGGTGGGCCGGCCTCGGCCTGCTCGGCCTGTTCACCCTGACCCCGCTGTACGTGATGCTGACCTCGGCGATCAAGCCGCTGCAGGACGTGCAGGGGGACTTCCACTGGATCCCCACGACGATCACGCTGCGGCCGTTCTCCGACATGTGGCGGACGGTCCCGCTGGCGCGTTACTTCGCCAACAGCCTGATCGTGGCGTCGGTGGCCGCGCTGGTCTCGGTGCTCATCGCGATCTTCGCGGCGTACGCGATCAGCCGCTTCCGCTTCCCGGGACGCCGGATCTTCTCGGTCACCGTGCTGTCGACGCAGATGTTCCCCGGCATCCTCTTCCTGCTCCCGCTGTTCATGATCTACGTGAACCTCGGGACCGCGATCGGGGTCGAGCTGTACGCCAGCCGCACCGGGCTGATCATCACCTATCTGACGTTCTCGCTGCCGTTCTCGATCTGGATGCTGGCCGGATATTTCGACTCGATCCCGACGGCGCTGGACGAGGCCGCCCAGGTGGACGGCAGCGGCCCTATCGGGGCACTGCTGCGGGTCGTCCTGCCCGCCGCGACCCCCGGCATCGTGGCCGTCGCCATCTACGCCTTCATGACCGCCTGGGGAGAGGTGTTGTTCGCGTCGGTCATGACCGACGAGTCGAGCCGCACCCTCGCCGTCGGCCTCCAGGGGTACGCCACCGAGAACGACGTCTACTGGAACCAGATCATGGCGGCCTCCCTGGTCGTCAGCGTCCCCGTGGTGGCCGGGTTCCTGCTGCTGCAGCGCTACCTCGTGCAGGGGCTCACCGCGGGCGCCGTCAAGTGACCCTTCCGTGATCCATCACCCTCGAATCGACACCCCCGAATCGACACCCCCGAATCGATACCCCCGAATCAAGGAGAACCAGCGAATGGAGCCGCAGCGCGGCCATGTCCCCGATGTAACCGCTTTCACCGACTTCGTCTGGGGCGTCGCCACCTCGGCCTACCAGATCGAGGGCGCGACCCTCGAAGACGGCAGGCTGCCCTCGATCTGGGACACCTTCTGCGAGGTGCCCGGGGCGATCGACGGCGGCGACACCGGGAAGGTGGCCTGCGACCACTACCACCGGTGGCGTGAGGACGTCGGCCTGCTCGGACAGCTCGGCCTGGACGCCTACCGCTTCTCGGTGGCCTGGCCCCGCGTGGTGCCCGACGGCACGGGACCGGTCAACCCGCGCGGGCTCGCCTTCTACGACCGCCTCGTCGACGCCCTGCTCGACGCCGGCATCCGGCCGTTCGTGACCCTCTATCACTGGGACCTGCCCCAGGCGTTGCAGGACCGCGGCGGCTGGCCCGAGCGCGACACGGCCCAGCGCTTCGCCGACTACGCCGCCGTCGTGGCCGAACGGCTCGGCGACCGCGTCGCCGACTGGACGACGATCAACGAGCCGCTGTGCTGCTCCTGGCACGGCCACCTGGAGGGCTCCATGGCCCCCGGGGTGCGCGACCTGGAAGCGGCCGTCCGCACCTCCTATCACCTCCACCTCGGCCACGGCCTCGCGGTGCAGGCCGTACGGGCGGCGGCGCGGCTCACGCCGTCGATCGGGATCGTCAACAACCTCAGCCCGATCGACCCCGCGACCGACGGCGAGGAGGACCACGCCGCCGCGCGCCGCCTCGACGGGCACGTCAACCGCTGGTGGCTCGACCCGGTGACCGGCCGCGGCTACCCCGAGGACATGCTCGCGGTGTACGGCGTCGACCTGCCGATCCGGCCGGGCGACCTGGAGACGATCGCCGCGCCGCTCGACTACCTGGGCGTCAACTACTACTTCCGCCAGGTGGTGACGGCCGACCCCGAGGGGCCCGTGCCGTACGCGCGGCAGCTGGAGGTGCCGGGGGCGACGACCACGGCCATGGGCTGGGAGGTCGACGCGACCGGTCTGGAGCGTCTGCTGGTGCGCCTCGCCCGCGAGTACGCCGCGCCCCGGCTGTACGTCACCGAGAGCGGGTCCGCCTGGCGCGACACGGTCGGCCCCGACGGGACGGTGGACGACCCGGAGCGCCTGGCCTACCTGGAGGACCACATCGCGGCCTGCGGCCGGGCCATCGAACAGGGTGCGCCGGTGGCGGGCTACTTCGCGTGGTCGCTGCTGGACAACTTCGAGTGGGCGTACGGATACGACAAGCGGTTCGGCCTGGTGCACGTCGACTACGAGACGCAGGCGCGGACCGTGAAGGCGAGCGGCCACCGCTACGCCGAGATCGTCAAGGCGAGCAAGGGGCTGCGCGTGGCGTGACGGACGCGGCGCCGGTGGTCCGTCAGGCCGACTCGCGGACCACCAGCGTCGGCTGCACGATGACCGAGGTGACCTGGAAGTCCGGGTCCGCGACGTGCGCGAGCAGCAGGCGGGCCATCTCGGCGGCCATGTCCTCCATCGGCTGGCGCACGGTCGTCAGCGGCGGGCGGCAGGTCACCGCGGCGCTGTCGTCGAACCCGATGACGGCGACGTCCTCGGGCACCCGGCGCCCGAGGTCGCGCAGCGCGAGCAGCGCGCCCTGCGCCATGAGGTCGTTGGCGACGAAGACGCCGTCGATGTCCGGGTGCTCCTTGATGAGCCGGTGCATGCCGGCCTCTCCGCTCGCGGGCATGAAGTCGCCCTCCACGGCCGGCACGTACGGGTGGCCGTGCCCGGCCATGGCCTCCTGGAACCCTGACAACCGGTCCTGCGCGGCGGGCACGTCGAAGGGGCCGCTGATGGTGGCCACCCGGCGGCAGCCGCGCGCCACCAGCCGGTCGGCCGCGAGCGCCGCGCCGGCCCGGTGGGCGAGGTCGACGAAGCTGATCGGGATCGGCCGGGCGGGCCGCGCCCACAGCACGGCGGGCAGCGCGGCGTCCACCAGCAGCTTCGGCAGCGGGTCCTCCGCGTGCGTCGAGACGACCAGCGCGCCGTCGGCGCTGCCCTGCCGCAGGTAGGACACGACGTCGTCGCGGGTCTGCGCCGAGTCCGCGAGCATCAGCACCGGATGGATGCCCCGGGGCCGCAGATATCCCACCACGCCGCTGGCGACCCGGCCGAAGAACGGGTCGGCGAAGACGCGCGACTCGAACGGCTCGCCGCCCTTCGCGTCGCCCGCGCCCGACACGACCAGCGCGACCGCCCCCGTACGGCGGGTGACGAGCGAGCGGGCGGCCCGGTTCGGCACATAGCCGGTCGTCTCGATGGCGCGGTGCACCGCCTCCTGGATGTCCGGCGCGACGTTGCGGATCCCGTTGATCACACGCGAGACGGTCGCCCGGGAAACTCCCGCCACACGGGCGACATCCTCCAGCGTGGGGGCTCCCGACGTGCGCGGGAGATCGGTGCTCATGCAGCCATTTATAGCACGAGGTGGAGAGCGCTCTCCGGTTTCGCGCGGACGGCCGGACGGCGTTGGGGACGGGCCGGAATGGCATGATTCGGGCTGCGCCTGCGTGCCGCCGGAGCGGCCACGGGAACGCCACGGCGCGAGGCCGCCGTCACTCGGACGACATGTGAGGAAGGGCGTCTCTGATGCCCGACCACCTGGCCCTTCGGCCGTCACGGAAGCCGACCTGGACGCCTTCGACGCGGCCTTCCAGAGCGAGAGCGGCGCGACCCCGCACCAGTGGTTCGGATTCACTCCGACCATCGCGCTGCGCGAGGCGCTGCGCACGCGCGGGCTCCTGGCGGGAGCCGACAACATGCTCGCCGTCACGGTGGACGGCGAGCTCGCGGGGCGGGTCGAGTGGCTGGAGCGGCGCTGAGTTCGACCTCGCGTCCGGATGAGCCCGGAAATCGCCTGCAAGGCCGCCACCTCGGAGGGGAGGATGAGGCATGGCCATCGATGATCTTCCCGGCGCCATCCGGCTCCCGGACGGCACCCCGGTGCGGGGCCGCGGCTTGAGAAGGCCCACGCCGCCGGGCGCCCTGCCCGACCACGGTCTCTACCTGGGCGGCCGGCGGCTCAGGGACAAGCACGACCACGCCCTCACCTGGCCGCACGAGTGGATCGACTGGCCCGACTTCCTCCTGCCCCGCGACCACGAGCACGCGATCGGCCGCATCCGGGAGCTGCACGCGCACGCGCGGGCGGGCCGCCGGGTCGAGGTCGCCTGCGGCGGGGGAGTCGGGCGCACCGGCACCGTGATCGCGTGCCTGGCCGTCCTGTCGGGCCTGCCCGCCGACCGGGCCGTCGCCTGGGCCCGGGCCGAATATCACCCGCGGGCCGTGGAGACACCCTGGCAGCGCCGCTGGGTGCTGCGCTTTCCCGCCCTCTGACGGACGCCGGGCGCCGGGAGGAGGAGGCCGGTAGCGGTCGTCCGAAATCCGTATGGTTGGGTGCCTCTGTGCTTGTGGACGTGCTGGAGCTGGCCGGGATCGGCCTGGTCGCAGGAGTCGTCAGCACGGTCGTGAGCCTGGCCACGATCGTGTCGTACCCCGCGCTGCTGGCCTTCGGCCTGCCGCCGCTGGCCGCGAACGTCACCAACACGGTCGCGCTGCTTTTCACCGGCGTGGGAGCGGCGGCCGGGTCGAGGCCCGAGCTGGCAGGTCAGGGACGTCTCCTCGGCCGCCTCGGGCTCGCCGCCGGGCTGGGCGGCGCGGCCGGCGCCGGGCTGCTGCTGGTCACGCCGTCGCGGACGTTCGAGATGGTCGCCCCGTGGCTGATCGCGGGCGCCTCGCTGCTGCTGTTGCTGCGCCCGCAGCGTCCCGGGCAGGTGGGCCTCGGCGGGGAGAGCGGTCTGGCGCTGCGCGCGGGCGTCTTCTGCGTCGCCGTCTACACGGGCTACTTCGGCGCCGCGGGCGGGATCATCATGTTCGCCGTGCTCGCGGCGGCGCTCGACCGGCCGGCGGCGGGTGTCAACGCGGTGAAGAACATCGTCTCGGCGCTCGCCAACGCCGTCGCGGCCGTCTGGTTCGCCCTGCTCGGCCCGGTCGACTGGGCGGCGGTGGGCCCGCTGGCCGTGGGGTTCCTCGCGGGCGGCTGGCTCGGCCCGGCGGTCGCGCGCCGCCTGCCCGGCCAGACGCTGCGGATCGCCGCGGCCCTGTGCGGCCTCGCGGTCGCGGTCAAGCTCGGCGTCGACGCCTACCGCGGCGGCTGAGCGGCGATCCCGGTTTGCTCCGCCGCGGCGACGGCCTCGGCGTGCCGGGCACGCAGGCGCTCCCGGATCTCCTCCGGCGTGTACGCACGCCGCCGCCGCTCGGCCCGGGCGATCACGACACCGGTCGCCGCGACCCCCGCGAAGGCCGCCAGACCGAGTATCTTCCACCAGCGCATGTGCCTAGGCTACTGCCGTGGCTCATACGCGGATAAGTCTCGACAAAGCGCTCGAACTAGCCCGCACGGGCGACGTCTGGGTGTTCCGCGGACGCAGTGCACCGGACCGCGCCATCCAGGTCACCACCAACAGCCCGGTCAACCACGTCGGCATGGCCGTCGTCATCGAGGACCTGCCGCCGCTCATGTGGCACGCCGAGCTCGGCCGGTCGCTGCCCGACATGTGGTCGGGCACGCACCAGCGCGGCGTCCAGTTGCACGACCTGCGCGACGCGGTCCGCGTCTGGGCGGCCAGGTACGGCCAGCGCGCCTGGCTGCGGCAGCTCGAGCCGTCCGCCACGAGAGAGATGGAGGATGCCGTCCTGCGGACGATCGCGCGGCTGGACGGCACGCCGTTCCCGTCCACGGCCCGCCTGGCCGGGCGCTGGCTGCGCGGGCGGCTGCCCTCGCTGCGCCGCGCGGCGCGGATCGGCGCGGCGGAAGGTGCCCGTGGAGGTACGGAGGACGGCGCGGGGGAGGGCGCGATCGATCGTGCGCTGGAGACGGCCTACTGTGCCGAGGTCGTCGCCGTGACGTACGAGGCGATGGGCCTGCTGCCCGCCGACCGCCGTCCCAACTGGTATGACCCGGGGAGGTTCTGGAGCGGCGACAACCTGGCGCTGAGCGGGGGTCACCGGCTGGGCGGGGAGATCGCGGTCGACGTCCCCGGCGGCGAGGCGCCCTGACCGGTCATCGGCGAAACCGGTCTCACTACCGGCCGGTACGCACATGTTTCAAAGTTTTTCTCACAGCGGTCAACCTAGGGCCGTCGAGGCGCGTCAGGTGTAGGCACCGTTCGTCCAGACCCGGAGGGCAGAGCCCCATGCCTACTCCTGAGATGAGACGCGAGGATCTCGCCGGAACCACCGAGCGGGAGAGGCAGGCGCGTCTCGCACTCGACGCCCTACGCCGCCAGGGTCCAGAGGCGGTGCAGGAGGAGACGCTCCGCATGAAGTCCGAGCTGTTCCGGTTGTACGGCTGGGAGGGGTACCAGCGGGTCATCGCCAAGATGGAGAGCGACCTGGCGCGGCTGCACGAGTCACGCTGAGCGCCGCGGCGGCGGTCACCCCGAGGACACCCCGGTCAGCCGGGCGCGCGCCTCGGTGTGCATCACGCGCGTCTTCGGTTTGGTGTGCTGCTGAAAGTTGCAGGCACTCACTGA
The DNA here is from genome assembly GCF_036186745.1 of Microbispora hainanensis. NCBI lineage: Bacteria > Bacillati > Actinomycetota > Actinomycetes > Streptosporangiales > Streptosporangiaceae > Microbispora > Microbispora hainanensis. The sequence continues at coordinate 5,999,091 of NZ_CP108086.1, forward strand.
GGATCGCCCAGCTCACCGGGCCGACCCGCGAGCATGCCTTGACCGGGCCATCGCCCCGCGCCACGATCTGCGCGTCCCACGCCCGACCGTAAGCGCAGGGAGCCCGATGACCGGCCGCCCAACCTCCGTCCGACGCCGCATATGGGCGGCAGCCGTCGCCGCGGTGCTGCTCACCGCCTGGCCCGCCGCGTCACCCGCCGGCGCCGTCGACGATCCGCCCGCGCCGGTGACCGGCAGCGCCACCTACTTCGACGCCCTCGGCTCGCCGTACGGCGGCTGCGGGCTGCCGCAGTCGGAGCTGGACTCGCAGGACTTCGTCGCGCTCAACGTGTACGACACGCCCGGCGACTACTCCTTCTACCCCCGGCCGCTCACCGGCGCGAACGCGTCCAAGGCCGGGCTGTGGAACAACGGTCTCAACTGCGGCCGGTATGTGCAGGTGACGATCTCCGACTACTGCACCGGCGTCAACGACGGCGCGCCCGGCCAGGCGTTCTGCCGCAACGGCTCGTGGGTCTCCGACGCGTACAACGGCGCGACGCTCACCATGCTCGTCGCGGACAGCTGTGGCGACTCCAACGGCTGGTGCCGCGACGACCGGTATCACCTGGACCTGTCGAAGCCGTCGCTCAACAAGTTCGTCAAGAACGGGGCGCCGGTCGGGGACATGTACCCGAACCACTGGAACAACCGCCACGTGACCTGGTCGTTCGTCCCGGCGCCCGGCTACAGCGGCGACATCAGGATCGGGTTCATGAAGGGCGCGCAGGCGTGGTGGCCCGCGATCGCCGTCTCCCACCTGCCCAACGGCATCCACGGAGTGGAGTACTACGCCGACGGCACCTGGAAGCAGGCCCAGATGAACTCCGACATGGGCCAGTCGTACATCATCGGCGGGGTCACCCAGGGCGCGACGCAGTTCCAGATCCGGGTGCGCGACGCGTCCGACGCGCTGCTGAACGGCGGCCGGGTCTACAGCTTCTCCCTGCCCGCGTCCTGCGGATCGCAGTGCGGCGCGGACTACACCGCGGCGAGCTACACCACGACCACGCCCAGCGGCTCGCCGTCCCCGTCGCCGTCGGCGTCTGCCTCGGCCTCCCCTTCGCCCTCGGCGTCCCCGTCCGCGTCGCCGTCGGCCTCTCCTTCCGCGTCCCCCTCCCCGTCGCCCAGCCCCAGCCCGTCGCCGTCGGCGAATCCGGGCACCTGCCAGGTGACCTATCAGGTGGCCAGCTCCTGGCAGGACGGCTTCACGACGAACGTCACCGTCAAGAACACCGGCACGACGACCTGGCAGAACTGGACGGTCACCTGGGACATGCCGTCCGGAGTGAGCCTCGTCAGCGGCTGGAGCGCGACCGTGACCGCCGGCGGCACCCGCTGGACGGCCAAGGCGCCTTCGTGGGCGACGAACCTCGCGCCCGGCGCGTCGGCGAGCTTCGGCTTCCAGGCGTCCGGCCCCTCCTCACCGGGGGCGAGCGGGTTCACCTGCTCCTGAGTTCTGCTCCTGACTCTCGGGCCTGCTCCCGGCTTCCGTTCCCGACCTCCGGCCGGCGCGCGCGCCTCGTCGCCGCGCGAGCCGGCCGCGTCATGCCCGCCCATGAACCCTGACACGGGGAGGAGAAAGGTCCCGCCGGGCGGGGACCAGCGGCCCTGCCCCGGACGTCGCGCGGGCGGTCGGATGGAGGCAGGAGCACAAGGAGGAGCCATGGCCGAACCCGTCATCGTCGGCACCGACGGATCACGCCCCGCGGCCGCCGCGGTGGAATGGGCAGCGGGCGACGCGGCACGCAAGGGCCTGCCGCTGCGGATCGTCCACGCGGTGGACCGCCTGCCGTACGAGATCGCACGCTATCCCATCCCGATCGAGGACCAGCTCGACCGGGCCGGCCGGCGGATCCTGGAGGAGGCCGAACAGGCCGTGCGCGAGACCCACCCGGCCGTACGCGTGACCACCGCCATGATCGAGGGCGACCCGTCCCGGGTGCTGCGTCAGGAGGCCGGGAACGCCGCGGAGATCGTGATCGGCAGCAGGGGCCACGGCGGGTTCACCGGCATGCTCCTCGGGTCGGTCGGCATGCACGTCGCCGGTCAGGTCGACGTCCCCGTCGTCGTGGTGCGGGCCGGGGTGTCGGCGCCCCACGGGCTTGTCGTCGTCGGCGTCGACGGCTCCGACGAGGCCGCCACCGCTCTGACCTACGCGTTCGAGGAGGCGCGGCTGCGCGACTGCCGCCTGCTCGCCGTGTATGCCTGGCAGCTTCCCGTGCACCCCTTCGCTCCCGAGATCGCGTACGACGTCGACGAGGTGCGCAAGGCCCAGGAGGACTACGTGGCGGGGGCCCTGCGGGCCCACCGGGACCGGTATCCCGACGTCGCCGCCGAGATGCGGGCCGTCTGCGGGCATCCGGTCACCGCACTGGTGGAGGCGGGGGAGAAGGCCGACCTGCTCGTCGTGGGGTCGCGCGGGCGCGGCGCCGTCGGAGCGGCGGTGCTCGGCTCGGTGAGCCGGGCGGTCCTGCACCACGCGCACCGCCCCGTCGCCGTGGTGCGGGCTCCCCGGAGCTGAGCGCGGAGGTTCCACCCCCGACTTGAGGGTTGACGCACGGTCGTCAGCGGATTTCCCGGAAAAGCCTTATAAAGGACTTGAATGAGAAACTTGAAGGAGGAATCCAGCGAGAAAAGGACCTCGTGTGACCGAGAACGACGTCATCGCATTCGTGTCCGGCCTGCCGGGTGTCGTCGCCTTCACCGCCGCGGAGGACAACGGCGCCCCGCAGGCGGCATGGGGAGACACCTTCTTCTACTACGACCCCGACGACGAGCCGGCCAACCGGAAGATGCCCTTCGCCACCATCGTCGTGAAGGACTACGAGGGGTTCGACACCGCCTCCGACCTGAACCGGCCCGGGGTGTTCCGGGTCAACATCGGGGTCGGCCGCGCCGTGTTCGAGGAGCTGCTCGGTTATCCGCCGGCCGCCCACGCCGACCACCACGAGGCGCTGGACTACCGCGTGCCCGACCGGATCCTGCCGCATCCCCTGTACGCCACCCAGTCGTGGGTCTGCGTGCTCAACCCCGGCGACGGCACCGCCGAGCAGGTGCGCGCTCTCCTCACCGGCGCGCACACCCGCGCGGCCGCCCGCCACAGGACGGGCGAGTGCACCACCCGGGCGTGACCCCCGCGCCCGCCGCCGCCCGGTGGCGGGTGTTAGCGTGGCCGGGGATGCGATCTCCGAGGAGGTTCCATGTCGGTTCTCGTCGCGTTCAGCGTCACGCCGATCGGCGCCGGTGAGGACGTCGGCGAGATGGTGGCGGAGGCGGTGCGCGTGGTCCGCGCGTCGGGGCTGCCCAACCGCACCGACGCCATGTTCACCACCATCGAGGGCGAGACGTGGGACGAGGTGCTCGCCGTCGTCAAGGACGCGGTCGCCGCCGTGGAGGCCCGCTGCTCCCGCGTCAGCCTGGTGCTCAAGGCCGACGCCCGCGCCGGTGAGGGCAGGCTCGACGCCAAGGTCGCCACCGTCGAACGCCACCTGGCCGAAGGCGCCTCCTGACCCGGGCCGGGGCGTGGGCCACGGTCAGGTGATGGCGGAGGAGCCGGCCAGGGCGGCCTTCAGCGCCGAACGGGACAGGTGGTCGGCGGCGCGCGTCGTCTCGGGAAGCCGGTGACGCGGGGTCAGGGCCAGCACGTCGTGGCAGGCGGTGTCGAGGTCGACCCGGTGGCCGACGGAGACGAAGACCGGCTTCACGCCGTCCTGGGTACGCAGCACCCGGCCGACCACCTGGCCGTCCAGAAGCAGCTCGCTCCACGAGCCGCGCTCCCGGCAGGGCGGCTCGAAGGAGCCGACGAAGGCCGTCTTGCCGACGCCGATCGTGGGCAGGCCGGTGAGCACCCCGAGGTGGCAGGCGAGGCCGAACCGCCGGGGATGCGCCAGGCCGTACCCGTCGCAGACGATCAGGTCGGGCGTGACGGTGAGCCGCTCCAGCGCCTCGACGAGGCTGGGCAGCTCGCGGAAGGCGAGCAGGCCGGGCACGTAGCCGAAGGCGGGTCGTCCCGGCACCGTCACCTGCTCGACCACGTCCAGGCTCGCCCCGTCGAGCACCACGACCGCGGCGGCCAGCAGGTCGCCGGCGTAGGCCACGTCCACCCCCGCCACCAGGGCGGGGTCGCGGGGGCCCGGGCCGGTCAGGTCCAGCCTGGGCCGCAGGGCGTCCTGGATCGCCTCCGCCTCCTCCGCCGAGGCCGGAGCGGCGATGGAACAGACCTTCATGCCGGGAACGATAGACGCCGTGGTCGCCGACCCGCACAGGGCGCTCGTGGCGGGCCGGCGAGACGAGGTCGCCGGCCCGCCACTCGCCGGCTATCGCACCGTCAACTTCTGGTAGTCGGCGGCGTGGGGCCGGTAGGTCGGATTGCCGGAATAGGCCACGTGGACCGGGTAGACCCCGCGCTGCAGATCGGCGGTCCGCAGTGTGACGACGGCCTCGCCGTCCGCCAGCGGCACGACCTGCACGGTGCCGCCGAAGGTGACGGTGACCTCGCCGGTCGGGGTCGGAGCGTTCTTCTTCTGCCCGCCCGCCGGACCGACGGTCACGTCCAGCGCGAACGTGTTCCCGCGGACGACCGACGCGGGCGCGGTTTTCGCCTTGACCTTGACGGCGTTCTGGCCGGACGGCACCTGGAACGACGCCGTGCCTTCCGATGCCTTCAGGTAGTCGAAGCCGAGGTACTCGGCCTTCACCGTGCGGGCACCCGCAGGCAGATCCGCCGGCAGCGTGACCGTGGCCGTGCCGTCCTTCAGGTGGGCGAGCTTCGACCACGAGCCGACGCTGAACCGCACCTGACCGCCGGTCTCGAACCCGTCGGCCGCCTCGACCGTGGCGGTGGCCGTGGTCGTCTGGGCCCCGGTCGCGTACGGCTCGACAGCCACCTCGGTGGTGGTCGTGACGTCGCTGTTCGGGATCCCGCGGATGTCGTTCCACTCGCGGAGGGTGATTGGGATCACGGTGCCGTGCCGCGGACGGGCCACGCCCGCGTTGGTCATCGTGAGCGCCTTGGCGTTCCAGGTCGGAGCCTCGATGTTCTCGTGGCATGCGGCCTGGTATCCGCCGCCGTTCGTGTACCGGTCACCCCAGAGGTAGAACTGGCCGGGGCAGGAGGTGTCGCCGGGGTTGGCCTTGAAGATGATCGGCCCTTCGTACCCCTGGTTGGCGACCCACGTCGTGCGCCCCAGAGCCGGAGCGACCAACGTCCAGTGGTCGATGTCGCTGTCCAGGAAGTCGGTGTGCTTCTCCGAGAAGATGTCCGAGCCCTGGTTGCCGGCCTCGTTCTTCGTCACGCGGTAGTAGTAGTCGCCGACGCGTATGGCGGTCGTGTCGATCCGTGACAGCGGGGCCGGGTTCTGCCACACCTGCGGATCCGAGAACGTCTGGAAGTCGCGCGTCGTGGCGTACCACATCTGAGCGTTCCCCTGACCGGTGCGGTTCACCGGGTCGTTCCACAGCGACTGTGCCCAGAAGACGGCGTAGGCGCCGATCTCGTCGACCCACAGCGACTCGGGTGCGAAGGCGTTGCCCGCGTTGTCGGGCGCGATCTTCACGTGTCGCTGGGGAGTCCAGTGCACGAGGTCGTGCGACTCGAACACCTCGATGTACTGGGTGTCGTTGATGGCGTATCCGCCCTGGTCGTACCAGTTCAGATCGGTGGCGATCATGTAGAACGTGTCGCCGTCGGGGGAGCGGACGATGTGGGGGTCACGAAGGCCCTGGTCGCCCAGCTGCGAGATGAGCGACGGCCGGCCTCCGGTCAGACCGGTCCAGTCCAGGGCGGTGTTCCCGTTGGACGTCGCGAACATGATCTGTTCGCCGTCGGCGATCCCCTCGCCCTTGAAGTACCCCATGAAGTACCGCTCGTACTCCTCGGACCGGGGCATGGCGGTGATGGTCACCGGGAACGACTTCGTCTTCGAGGCCGAGCCCTTGGTGATGGTCGCCGTCAGGACGGCGTCGACGTCCGCACGGCCGAAGGCGGGGCGGGTCACCTCACCCGTCGGGGTGATGAGGTCGGTGGTCGACTTCCAGGTGATCGCGGAGCCGAACTCGCCGGTGGCGGGGAGGTCGATGTTTCCCCGCACGTGGTCGGCGGCGTGCAGGGTCAGGTCGGATGCGTCACGGTCGACCGCCTGCGCGTCGTCGAACTCGGCCTTCACCACGATGGGAATCTCCCGTGTGGTGACCTCTTGGGCGCCCTTGCGGACGGTCGCCGTGAGCGTGGCCGTCGCGTCGGGCCGTCCCCGCGCGGGCCGGGTGATCTTGCCGATCACCGCGACCTTGCGTGCGCTGGGGAGGGCCGGCGGGGTGCGGACCTCGACGACCGACGGGTCAGAACTCGTCCACGTGATGGCCGAGCCCGCCACGGAGCCCACCTTGGGCAGAACGATGTCGCGTACGATCGCGCTGGTCAGACCGAGATCGATGGCCTCGGCGTCGGCGCGCACGCCATCGGAGACGGTCCTTTCCGCCAGGGCGAGTGTCTCGTCGAGGCTCACTGCCCGGTCGTAGACCCGGAAATCCCGGATCGTTCCGCGGAACGAGTAGTGGCCCGACGTCTGCGAGCGGGCGAGGAAGTTGCAGTTGGTCCCCGCGGCGTTCAGCGACGGCGGTGTGGTCAGGTTCGTCGCCGTCGCGTGCAGCACGCCGTCGAGGTAAAGCCGGCCGGTCCAGCTCGCGCCGTTCGCGTTGAGCGACTGGGTGTAGGTGACGTGCGTCCAGGCTCCCTCGGGCATGCGGACCCGATTCTGCTGGAGGTTCGCCGAACCCACCGCGATGCGGAACCGCTGGGTGTTGGACGCGAAGATGGAGCCCTGAGCGCCGGTGTCGGCGTCACACGAGCCGGACTTCGCGCCGAAGCTCCACATCTGGTGCTCGCCGACGTTCGCCGGGTCGATCCACACGTCATAGTCGACGGTGAGGTTCGACATGCCGGCGGTGATGTCGTCCGGCAGAGCCACGTACGCACCGTCGAGTGCGCTCTCGTAAGAGTCGGGGTTGAACCTGACTCCATCGCCGGTCAAGGTCGCCTTTTCCGGATGCACGAGCGTGGCGTTCGCCGCCGGGCCCGCGCTACCCGAGTTGACCAGCGTCGTCCCACTGGTCTCGTCGAGGGCGAAGTGGTGCACCAGGCCCTCGTCGAGCTGCTCCTCGGCAGCCTGTGAAGGCGTCGCCGCGAGCGAGACCGAGAGAAGCGCACCCAGCGCCAGGCCCGCGACACCTCTCCCCGTTCGGCCCGGTCTGCGACGCGATCCTTGCTGTCGCGATCTCAATCGATTCTCCTTGATCCGGTCGCCGTGGACACGTGAGGCACGGCCCTGTCCGGGGCGGGGCCGGCCGCGGGCGCGGAGAGGCGAAGCCCGGAAAGAGTGGTCAGCGTGCCGAGGCCAAGCGTGATCAGGCCCCGTCGAGCGCCCCGATGGGACGAGGGCAGCACAGGCAAGGGTCACCTCGCTGTCAGTTGTGGGGGGACGGCGTGAACTGGGGGTGTTGGTCCATATGACGCAGGTGTCCGGGTCTTGAATGCCGACCATAACCTTCGGGCGCAGCGAAAGATAGCGCTAACATGAGCAAACTTTGTGAGTCAATAGATGAAAGTCGCTCTGGACTAGGCTAAAGATCTCGGCCGGGTCGTGGCTTCGTCGCGGTCAGTGCAGATCGAGGACCTGCTGCCGATCGAGCGGGGCGCGCTGCATTGCGTATGCTGCAACGCCTGAAACCTCATATGCAATTTTCTCTTGACATCGTTGAGTGCCCACATACGATCACGGCAACGGTCAGGTCCGATTCGTTACGTCTGACCACATTTCACTCTCGGAGGGAGAGCAACGTGCAGGTCGCCTATCCCCATCGTTCGCCGAGGACCCAACGAGGTAGAAGGCTGAGGTCGCTTCTGGCCGGCCTGACTGTCGCGGCCGCAGTGACGGGAGTGGGGGTGTCGGCGCCTCCGGCCTCGGCGGCACCGGCGAAGCCGCTGGGGCCGACCCTGGTCAAAACCGACGCACCCCCGACCGGGTACGCGGTGACGTTCCGATACCAGGCACCCGCCGGTGTCGACAGCGTGCAAATCTACGGTGACTGGTTCTTCGCTCAGCCCGACAACGTCGGTGACAACCACGCGCCGTCACAGTGGCAGCCGGGCGACACCGCGGCCACTCCCTGGCGCATCCTGCCCATGCAACTCGGCGCCGACGGGATATGGGAGATCACCGTCCCGTTACCCGCCGGAACGTTCCGCTACGCCTTCACCCACGACTGCACCGACGTGGAGGCCACCGGCTGCGCCCTGCACGACGACCCGGCCAACCGGTGGGAAGTGCAGCCCCAGTACCCGAGCGCGCCGGGTGCGGTGCGCAGCACGATCTACGTGCCGGGCAGCAAGAAGTTCCCCACCTACGACAACGGCTACCAGGCGCCGGTCAAAGCCCATGAGGCCGGGAAACTGGAGTCGCGGCGGTATCCGTCGCCGCTGTCGACCAACCCGGCCGGGGTGCATGACATCGTCGTCTACACGCCGCACGGTTACGACCCCAACCGGGCGACGCCCTACCCCACGCTGTATCTGAGCCACGGCGCCGGGGACAGCTCGATCGCCTGGACGATGCAGGGCGTGGCCCACCACATCGTGGAGAACGCCATCAAGGACGGCGTGGCGCAGCCCATGGTGGTCGTGTCCACCGACTTCAACGGCCTGCCCGGTGGCAATCAGGGGTATGCCGACGAGCTGCGCAACAACGTCATCCCGTTCGTGGAGCAGAACTACCACGTCTCGACCCGGCCGGAGGACCGCGCGTTCGGCGGGTTCTCCGCGGGCGGGAGTCGTGCGTTCACCATCATGTACGACAACACCGACCTGTTCGCCTACGACGCCGCCTGGAGCATCGGCGGGCCGGCCGCCTCGCAGGCGCAGATCGACCGCCTGAAGACGGTGCCCGGCGGCCTCCTCTTCGGCACCGGACGGCAGGACGGCACCAGTGCCCAGAGCCTGCACACGCGCGCCGAGGCGTTGCGGTCCGCCGGCGTCGAGATCAAGGAGTACTACGTCGACGGCATGCACACCTGGCATGTCTGGCGTCCGATGCTCGACTTCTATCTGCGTGACGTGGCGTTCCGCACCACCACGACGGGCCTGGACGTCACCGCCGCGCCCGCCGGGAACTCCCACAACGTCAGGCTCACCGCGACCGCCGCGGTGGGCGCCGTGACCGCCAACGTCGCCTCCCCGACCGGCAAGGTCGAGTTCTACGCCGGTGACACCCACCTCGGATCCGCGCCGGTCAAGAACGGTGTCGCCACCTTCCGCAAGGCCGTCGACCGCGCGCTTCTCGACAACCCCGTCGTCGCCCGCTACCCGGGCGACAAACTGTTCAACGCATCACAGAGCACGCAGGTGACCGTCGACTGATCTGATTCATCCCGCCGATCCGGCGAGGCCTTGCCGTGGCGCCTCTCACCTGCGGGGACGCCACGGCAAGGCCTCCGAACGATCCGAGCCCGCGGCCTGGGGAGGTCTTGGGAGAAGTCGGCGTGTCAGGCCAACGCCGACGGCACCTCGAAATGCTCCACAGGCCGCGACTCAGCTCGCCGACGGCGGCTCCGGCGTGTATCCGGCCTCTTCCGAGATCAGCGCCGCGGTCTCCAGCACCAGCGGAAGTTTCTCCTTCAACTGGTCCAAGGTCTCGATCACCTCGATCGCGGTGACGGAGACGGCGGCGACGACCTTGCCCCGGGAATCCCTGACCGGTGCGGCCACGCACATGACGTAGGCGTCGTGCTCGCCGTTGTCGACGGACCAGCCCTGCTCGCGGACCTGGGCGAGTTCGGCTTCGAAGGAGTCGCGATCGGTGATGGTCGTGTCGGTGTGCCGCTCGAACGTGACGTGCGCGAGCAGGCGATCGCGGTCCTCTCTGGGGAGGTAGGCGAGGATCGCCTTTCCGACGGCGCTCGCATAGAGTGAGACGGCCCGGCCGATCCGAGACGGTAGTTTCACCGCGTCGAACGCGGGGCTGTCGACCTTGTCGATATAGATGATCTCGTCGCCGGTCAGCTGCGCCAGGTGGACGGTATGGCCCGTCTGCCGCTGGAGCCGGCGCAGATGCGCGGACGCGAGCTGGCGCAGGTCCATCGAACTGAGCGCAAGCTCGGACAGTTCGATGAGCCCGCTTCCGAACACGTAGGTCCCCGCTCCTGTCTTGCGTACGAACCGTGCGGCCTCGAGCGCTTGCAAGATCCGCAAAGCCGTGGACTTGTGGACGCCGAGCACGTCCGAGGCCTCTGTGAGCGTCAGCGGATGCTCCGCTGCCACCCGGATCAGGTTGATCGCACGCTGGATGGATTGTGCCACTACTGCCCTCCCTGCGTTGCACTATGCGCAATGTAGAGCATAGGGCACGCAACCGTGCACTTCTTGACAGCGTTGCACATGTCGCTACGATCGTTGCAGAAAACGGCGTTTCGGGGGGAACGAACGGTTGGAAATGGGAGTAACTAATGGAGCAACATCGCGTTCGCCGTAGCCTGGCTGTGGCGACCAGTCTCATCTGTACGGCCGTCGCCTTCCTGAGTGGTTGCGGCTCTGACAGTGATTCCGGCAGCGGATCCGGCGGCGTGACCACGCTGACCTTCGCCGCCTCGACGTTCGGCGACCCCGGTCGCGGGCCGCTGCTCACGGAGTGGCTCGAAGACTTCAACAAGAGCCAGAGCGCGATCAAGGTGTCCGCCGCGGCGGTGCCGTACCCGACCTTCGGCCAGACCGTCCTGACCCAGATGGGCAGCGGGAAGGGGCCCGACCTCATCCGCTTCGACATGCCCGAGTTCGAGGCCGCCTCGGACGCCGGCCTCATCGCGCCGCTCGACGACCTGATCGACGTCAGCAAGTATGACCTGCTCAAGCAGCCGGACCAGTTCATGGTCCACAACGGCAGGCGTGACGGGATCATCTTCGAGGCGTCGAACTACGCGATGTTCTACAACGCCGACCTGATCCCGAAGCCGCCGACGACCTACGAGGAGTTCGTCAAGACGGCGAAGTCGCTGACCAAGGGCGACGTCTACGGCCTGGCGTTCCGCCAGACGGAGGCCGAGGAGGCCGGTGTCTGGCAGGACATCTTCAACTACGTCTACGGTTTCGGCGGCAAGTGGTCGGACGGCAAGAACCTGACCATCAACTCGCCCGAGAACCTCAAGGGCCTGCAGGCGTACAAGGACCTGTACGACGCGAAGGTGATCCCGCGTGGCGCGGACGCGGCGACGTTCCGCCGCATGTTCGCCGAGGGCAAGGTCGGCATGGAGCTCAACAACGGTGGCTACGTGACCGCGACCCGCGGCCAGAACCCCGATCTGAACTTCAGCGTCGCGCCCATCCCGTTCCCGGTCCGCAGCCAGGGTGCGATCCTCGCGCCCATCGTCATCAACGAGGCGAGTCCGTCGAAGGAGGCGGCCGCCACCTTCATCCGCTGGGCGCTCGAGCCGGCCAACCAGGTGAAGCTGCAGGAGATCCTCGGCGCGAGCAGCGTGGCGACGGTCACCCAGCGAAGCGCCGAAAAGCTCAAGGAGACGCCGTTCCTCAAGGTGTTCGACGACCTCACCGAATCGAGCCTGCCCCAGATCGTCCTGGGATTCGAAGCGAAGACGCCGGACATCCGCAAGATCGTCGTGCAGAACGTCATCGCGGCGCTCCAGGGCACGGTCGACCTGAAGACCGCGCTGGACCGCGCCCAGGAGCAGGCGACCCAACTGGTCGGTTGATCGGACGAGACCGCCGGCGCGAGCACGCCTCGCGCCGGCGGCGTCCTACCCGTACAAGGACCGAACGCGATGACTGTGCAGAAACAACAGCGAACCTCAGGGTCTCGAACCGAGACCCGGCGTCGAGGCAGCCCACGGGGGAGCAAATGGACCCCCTACCTCTTCCTGGCGCCCGCCGCCGTCTTCATCCTCGTCTTCCAGGTGGTTCCGCTGGTTCAGGAGATCTTCCTGAGCTTCACGCGGACGTCGCTGCTGAATCCCACGCACAGCACCTGGGTGGGGTTGGACAATTTCTCCCACATCTTCGGTGACAAGGACTTCCGCCGCACCCTTCTCACCACCTTCATCTACGTGATCGTGTGTGTTGTCGGCGCGGTGGGATCCGGGCTCGCCGTCGCCCTGCTTCTCAACAAAGGATTCCGCGGCAGGGGGTGGGCGCGCGCGCTGGTCACCATTCCGTGGGCGGCGCCCGGCATCGCGGTCGCGCTCATCGCGACGTGGATGCTCAACCCGGACTACGGGATCGTGAACCGCTTCCTGGACGCGGTCGGCCTCGGCGTCCCGGGCGGCGCCATCCTCGACAGCCCGACGTACGCCCTCCCGGCGATCCTCGCCACGACCATCTGGCAGCTGTTCCCGTTCACCTCGGTGGTGCTGCTGTCCGCGCTGCAGTCCGTGCCCTCGGACCTGACCGAGGCCGCGACGGTGGACGGCGCGGGGCGGTGGTGGACCTTCCGCGCCGTCACCTGGCAGGTCATCAAGCCCACCATCGGACTGCTCGCCATCCTCATGACCATCTGGTCGCTGCGGCGGTTCGAGCTCATCTGGCTGATGACCAAGGGGGGACCGGTCGGCGCGACCGAGACGCTCGTCATCGACCTCTACTCACAGGCCTTCGACTCCAAGCAGCTCGGTTCCGCGGCGGCGATCGGCATGGTCGGCGTGGTCGTGTCGCTCATCGTCGTCGCCGGCAGCCGGTTCGTCGCCCGCGCCGCCGAAAGGGAGGCCCGCTGATGAGGCCGCTTCGCATCGGTCTGACCCTGCGCATCCTCGGCGTTCTCGTCGTGCTCGGCGTCGCCGTCTTCCCCCTGTACTGGATGATCGTCACGGCGCTGTCGAGCAACTCGGATCTGTTCGCCGCGAAGGCTCGGCTCGTCCCCGACTTCTCCCATTTCGGGGTCTTCATCGACGCGCTGGCCGAAGGCAAGGCGCTGGGCTGGCTGCGTAACAGCCTGGTGATCGCCGTCGGCACGACGGTCCTCTCGATCGGGCTCGGCATTCCGCTCGGCTACGCGCTCTCGCGGTTCTCGTTCTGGGGCAAGGCCGTCGTGACCGTGCTTCTGCTGTTCACGCAGATGCTTCCCGAGGCGCTCATGGTCGTGCCGCTGTTCTCGCTCTTCCGGCGGTTCGGCCTGCTCGACTCCCTGGGCGGCCTCATCCTGGTCAACTCCGCCTTCGTCCTGCCGATCGTCGCCCTCATTCTCAAGGGTGCGATCGACGGCATACCGCGCGCGCTGGAGGAGTCCGCGCGTGTCGACGGAGCACGGCCGCTCACGGTGCTGACGCGCATCAACGTGCCGCTGATCGCGCCGTCCATCGCGGCCACCGCGGTCATCGCGTTCTTCCACGCCTGGAACGAGTACGTGTTCGCCGTGACATTCATCTTCACGCCCGGGAAGCAGCCTGCCTCGGTGGGGATCGCGAACTTCATCGGCGAGCTGGGCACGCCGATCCAGACGGTGATGGCGGTCGCCTTCATGTTCACGCTGCCCGCCGTCGTCTTCTACCTGTTCGCGCAGAGGCATGTGGTGGCCGGCATGACCGCCGGCGCCGTGAAGGGGTAAACGGGAGCATGAAGATCATCTCGGTCGACACCCTCGTCGTCGACTTCTACCGCACCAATCTCGTGATCGTCCGCGTCACCACCGACGAGGGGATCGTCGGACTCGGCGAAGCGACCCTGGAGGGCAAGGAGCGCGCCGTCCAGGGGGCCATCGCCGAAGTCGCCGAAGCCGTGGTGGGGCTCGATCCCACCCGTATCTCCGGCATCCTGTACGAGCTGGCCAGAGACTGGTACTGGCGAGGCGGCCCGGTCATCATGACCGCGCTGAGCTCGCTCGAAATGGCACTGTGGGACATCTCGGCACGGGAGCTCGGTGTCCCGGTCTCCCGGCTTCTCGGCGGCGCCACCCGGGATCGCGTTCGCGCCTATGCCAACGGCTGGTTCTCGGGAGCCGTCACGCCGGAGGATTACGCGGCCGCCGCGAGGAGGACCGTCGACAGCGGCTTCCGCGGTCTCAAGTGGGATCCCTTCGAGAATTTCGACCTGACGATCACATCCCGGCAGCTGGACCGCGTGCTCGCGCAGATCGACGCTGTCCGCTCTGCCGTCGGGCGCGACGTCGAGCTGTTCATCGAGGGCCATGGCCGGTTCGACGTCCGCCACGCCATCAAGGTCGCACGTGAGATCGCGCAGTTCGACCCGGTGTGGTTCGAGGAGCCGTGCCCGCCGGACAACCTCGACGCCCTCGTGGACATCCGCCGGGCGTCTCCGGTGCCCATCGCCGCCGGAGAGCGATGGTTCGGCCGGCAGGGTTTCGCGCCGGCGATCGCCCGCCAGGCGGTCGACTTCGTCCAGCCGGACGTGACGCACGCCGGCGGCATCGCCGAACTGGCCTTCATCTCGACGCTCGCCGCGACCAGCTACGTCGGGTTCGCCCCGCACAATCCCAGCGGGCCGCTGAGCACCGCGGCGACACTGCAACTCGGGGCGACCCTGCCCAACTTCCGATACCTGGAAATCATGGCGACCGACGTGCCATGGCGCCCGGAGATCACCAACGAACGACTCGTGCTCACGAAGGAGGGCGACGTCATCATCCCGACAGGGATCGGACTCGGCATCGAACTCGATCTCGAGGCGATCGCGCGGCACCCCTTCACACCCCACCCCCTGCGGATGTTCCGGGACGCCGTCTTCGACATCCGGCCCTCGGACGAGCGGTCCTTCTTCAACCTGGGAGATGACGTATGAGCCGGGCATCGTCCGAGGCGTACCCCGCCGAGGCCGACTGGTTCGGCACGGCCGCCGACGCGCTGCCGGACGACGCCGAGGAGAGCATCCTGATCGGCCGGATCTGGGATCCCGGCGTCGAAGGGCCGTCACCCATCGTCGTCCGCGACGGCGACGTCTTCGACATCAGTGCCGAGTTCCCGACGATCCGCGACGTCTGTGAACTGCCGGACCCTGCCGCGGTGGTGTCCAGGCTCGACGGCCGGCGGGTCGGCAGCTTCGGTGACGTGCTCGCCAACACCGGAGCCGCGGACCGGGACCGCACCCGGCCCTGGCTGCTCGCACCGGTCGACCTCCAGGCGCTCAAGGCCGCCGGGGTGACCTTCGCCGTCTCGATGATCGAGCGCATCATCGAAGAACGGGCCCGCGGCGACCTGCTGCTCGCGGCGGACATTCGCCAGCGGATCCTCGCCGGCCTCGGAGCCGACCTGCACGGCCTGTCACCGGGCTCGGAGGAGGCGACCCGGCTGAAGGATCTCCTCGTCGCCGAGGGCATCTGGAGTCAGTACCTGGAGGTCGGGATCGGACCGGATGCCGAGATCTTCACCAAGGGTCAGATCCTCTCGGCCATGGGAACCGCGGTCCCCGTCGGCGTACTCGCCGCCTCGACCTGGAACAACCCTGAGCCCGAAGTGGCGCTCATCGTCCAGTCGAGCGGCCGGATCGTGGGGGCGACCCTCGGCAACGACGTGAACCTCCGTGATGTCGAGGGCCGATCCGCGCTGCTGCTGCCAAGGGCGAAGGACAACAACGCCTCGTGCGCGCTGGGGCCGCTGATCCGGCTCTTCGACGAGCGGTTCGACCTGGAACGGGTACGCGGCCTCGTGGTGGGCCTGGACATCGAGGGCGTGGACGGCTTCCGCCTTGAGACCGTCTCGGAGATGGCGCGGATGTCACGTGATCCGGAGGCGTTGGTGCGGCAGATGATCGGCCCGCATCATCACTATCCCGACGGCGCGGTCCTCATGCTCGGCACCATGTTCGCGCCGATCCAGGACCGCGACCGCCCCGGCGAGGGGTTCACGCACAAGGTCGGCGACATCGTCAGGATCAGCTCCGGCGCGCTCGGCACCCTGGTGAACCGCGTGCGGCACGCCGAGGAGTGCGAGCCATGGAACTTCGGAGTCCGCGATCTCATGGGGAATCTCGTGAAGAGGGGACTCCTGTGATCATCGTCGTCGGTCGTTCCACCACACGGCCGGCGCCGCGCCTGGTCGCCTCGCCGCCGGCGCAGGAGTGACGGGAGCCCAGGTGGCCGCCGGGCTCGTCCTGCCACCACGGTCCGTCAGCCGGCACGCTCCGGGATAGGCGGCCGTGTGGCAACGTGATCGGCGGATCGCCGGGCCCGCAGCAGCGGGACGGCGGCGGCGAGCGCGGCGAGGGTGGCGAGGGCCGCAGGTGCGACGCCGCCCAGCTCGGCCAGCCCCTCCGCGGGCCTCTCCAAGAGGCCCGCCACGCCGTCGGCCACGCTGGTGAGGACGACCAGCACGGCGCCCGTCCGTCCGAGCAGCCGGTGGGGCGTGACTGCCTGCCGATGACTGAGCAGGGCGACGGAGGCGACCAGCCTTCCGGTCGCCGGGACGGCCGCCCCGAGGACGTACCAGACCCACCCGGGCCCGGTGCCGGACAGGGCGAGCAACAGGGTGAACGGTCCGGTCACGATCAGGGCCCACCAGGCCAGACGGAAGGCCCCGAGCCTGCGGTGCAGCAGCAGCGCCGCCAGCGCCCCGAGGACGGGCGGGACGTACGCGGGCGCGCTCATCGACGGACACGAAGGCCACCGCTCCCAGCAGCGCCGACAGCACAAGCACGGACCGGGGCCGTGCCCGGTCGACCAGCGCTCCCAGCGGCAGCGCCAGCACGAAGATCGCGACCGGCTCCACGGCCTGGTCGAACATGATGAGGAGCTTCGACCTGAGGCTCCCGTCGGCGTTCCACAGAGCCGGTTCGGCCAGCGGGAAGCAGACGCAGACGATGGCGGCGGCGAGCGCGAAGAGCGCGAATCGCCCTCGCGACGGGCTGGGGGAGACCATCCGGCGATCTTCGCCGCACCCGCACAATCCGCGCGAACCGCGTCTGCCCCTGCCGCGCGCCTCCCGCGCCTCCCGCGCCGCGAGAGCTGCGCCCGCCCGGTCCGCGTAAACCACGCCTGCCGTGCCGTGCGAGCCGCGCGCGCCAGGCCGCGCGTAAAACTGCCCCGGCCGCTCGCAAACCGCGCTCGCTCCGCCCGCGTAGAGCGTGCGAACCGTGCGGGCTGCCGGGTCAGCGGGCCCGCGTCGGCAGTGTCGTGTCAGTAGCCCCGTACGGGATCGATGCGGCCCAGGAGCGGCTCTCCGCGCAGGTAGCGGGCGACGTTCTCGCGCACCCGTTCGGCGAGGCTCTCGGTGAGGCGGTCCTGCGGGTTGGCGCTGTGCGAAGTGACCAGCACGTTCGGCTCGGCCCACAGGCCGTGCCCGTCCGGCAGCGGCTCGGGGTCGGTGACGTCGAGGGCGGCGCCGCCGATCTCCCCGGCGCGCAGCGCGGCGAGCAGGGCGTCGGTGTCGACCAGTTCGCCCCGGGCCACGTTGACCAGCCACGCGTGCGGGCCCAGGGCCCGCAGCTGGTCACGCCCGACCATCCGGTAGGTCTCCGGGGTGGCGGGCGCGGCCAGGATGGCGTGATCGGCGCGGGTCCAGACGGTGGCCAGCTTTTCGAACGGCACGGTCTCGTCCGCGCCCTCGACGGGCTCACCCGAGCGGTTGACCGCGATGACGCCGGCGCCCAGGGCGCGCAGCGGGGGGATGACGGCTCTGCCGATCCCGCCCGCGCCGACGACGGCCACCGTGCTCCCGCGCAGCGTGCCGGGCTGGTCGCGGTGCCACGTACGGCTGCGGGCGGCGGCGGCCAGCCGATGCACCCCGGCGAGCAGCAGGGCGAGGGCGTGCTCGGCGACCTGCGGGGCGTACGCTCCCGCGGCCGAGCACCAGACGCGGGTGGAGTCGACGAGCCCCTCCCGCGTCCACCGTTCGACACCCGCGGAGGGGAGCTGGACCCAGCGCACGCTCGGCGTCAGGTAATCCCGCACGCCCTCCGGCCGCGGGTCGGTCCAGACCAGCGCCTCCGCCCGGTGGGGATCGCCGACGACCTCGCCTCCGGCGGCACGGACGGATTCGACGATCAGCGGCGGGTCCGCCGGGGCAACGCAGACGGTGAGCACGCCCGTCCCTTCCTGGTCGCGCCGAACGCCTCCCTGGCGCGGCTTTCCTCCCCAAGAGTAGGGTCCGTCCGCTTCGCCTGATCACGGGGTCCGGCGGATCGTGATCGGGGCGCGACGCCAGGTGGGCGACCGCCGCGCGGTCAGGGAAACCCGTTCGGGTGCAGCACCACCTTGGTCCAGCCCTTCTCCCGCGCGTCGAAGTGCGCGTACGCCTCGGGGGCGTCGTCGAGGCCCAGCTCCTGGGAGACGATCCAGGACGGCCGGGCGCCGGCCTCGTGGATGAGGGAGCACAACTGGCGGTTGTAGTTCTTGACGTTGCACTGGCCGGTGCTCATCGTCTGGCCCTTGGTCCAGAAGGTGCCGTAGTCGATGGACACCTCGCCTCGCTTGTAGAGGTTGTTCCCACCGCGGGGGTCGCGGGGGACGTACAGACCGACGACGGCGATGCACCCGGTGAACTTGACCGACTTGACCAGGTTGTTCAGGGTCATGTTGGGGTGCTCGCCGCCCTCCGGATCGTGCGCCTGGAAGCCCACGCACTCGCAGCCGCGGTCGGCGCCCATTCCCTGGGTGAGCTCGAGGACCTGGTCGACGGGGCTGGACCGGGAGTCGTCGATCGCGATCGCGCCGATCTCCTCGGCCTTGGCCAGCCGGTCCGGATGGTGGTCGATGACCATCACGCAGCTCGCGTTCCTGAGCAGGGCGGAGTAGGCGGCCATCAGCCCGACCGGGCCCGCGCCGTAGACCACGACGGTGTCGCCCGGATGCACGCAGGCGAGCACCGTGGCGTGCCAGCCGGTGGGCCACACGTCGGCCAGCATGACGTAGTCGGTCTGCTTCTCCCACGCGTCCTCGGGCAGGACGAGGCAGTTGTAGTCCCCGTACGGCACGCGCAGCAGCTCGGCCTGGCCGCCGTTGTACGGACCCATGTCGGCGTAGCCGTACGCCGCGCCGGCCAGGCCCGGTGCGGGGTTGGTGGTCAGGCAGAAGGCCGTCAGGCCCTGCTCGCAGTTGGCGCAGAAGCCGCAGGAGATGTTGAACGGCAGGCACACCATGTCGCCGACCTTGACGCGGTCGACGGCGTCTCCGATCTCCACGACCTCGCCGAGGTTCTCGTGCCCGAGGACCCGGCCGGGTTCGAAGGTGGTCCTGCCCTCGTACATGTGCAGGTCGGAGCCGCAGATGTTGGAGGTGGTGACGCGGACAAGCGCGTCGGTGTGCCGTTCGATCCGGGCGTCCGGCACGGTGGTGACGCTGACCCGCCGGGGGCCTTCGTAGACCACGGCTTTCATGGCTACCCTCAAACGAGATCGTTTGGCGCGTGCGAAGCGGCGTGCCGCCCCGCTTCCGCGACGGCGGCCCGGCGTCGATGCGAGCCGGGCCCGTGCGGACCGGCCACTGCGCTCCGGGCCGCTGCGTTTTCGGGCTCAGGTGCCCGCCGTACCCGTGGGTACGACAGGCACCTACCCCACTGGATGAGGGAAAAACCGCTTCAATCGTGGGAGACCCGGAGGGGAAGCCGGGCGGCGAGGGCGAACCCGCCTTCGGGGGTCGGGCCGGAGGAGAACCGGCCCTGCGCGAGGAAGACGCGTTCCCTTATGCCGGCCAGGCCGTAGCCGCCGCCGAGGGAGGGCGCCGGCTTGACCGCCTTCGCGCCGGGGTTGGCGTGGTCCGGGGTGTCGACCACGGAGACGTCCACCTCGTCGCCGGTGACCTGGCAGGTGACCTTGACGATGGAGTCCGGCGCGTGCTTGCGCACGTTGTTCAGCCCCTCCTGCACCAGGCGGTAGCACGCGTGCGAGACCTGCCGTGGCAACGCCCCCGGGGGAGCGTGGAGGCGGAGATCGACCTTGAGCCCGCTCGCCTTCGCCTCGCCGACGAGCCGGGCGATGGCGTCGGTGCCCTCGGCGAGGTCCCCCTCGTCGCGCCGGAGCACGGTGAGCAGCTGCCGCAGTTCGCCGAGCGCCTGCACGCCCTTGTCCTCGATGGTCGCCGTCAGCGACCGGATCTCGTCCGGCTCGGTGGCGTCGCGTGCCATGCCCGCGTTGAGCACCATGGCGGTGACCGCGTGGGTGACGGTGTCGTGCATCTCTCTGGCGATCTTGCGGCGCTCCTCGGAGGCGGCGATCTCCTCGCGCTCGCGTACGCCGAGACGCAGCTCCCGGATGAGCCGGCGGTAGGCGTTGACCCAGGTGCCGACGACCGCGGGCAGATAGATGAGGGTCACCGCGCGGACGAGGTTCAGGTAGACCGAGTGGTCGCTGTGCGGGCTGCGGTAGTCGACGGCGAAGTAGAAGACCGTCAGGGCCAGGGCGATGTACTGCCACCGGCGCACGCGGTGCTCGGCCGTCATCGAGAAGACGGCGAGGATCATCGGCACGACCTGCCCGGTGACGCAGGCGCACACCACCGAGGTGATGATCGCGGGCCAGGGGGTCCGGCGCCGCACCATCATGGCCGCCGCGGTGAGCACCCCTGCCACGATCTCGAGAGCGTCCGGCGCACCGCCCCAGAGGGAGAAGCTGTAGCCGGTGAGCGTGGTGGGGATGGTGAACGCGATGACGGCCGCGGCCAGTGCCACGTCGACGAGCCAGTCGCGATGTGCGTCCCATTTGTTCAACACTCTGCTATTTTGCGACTTTTATCCGGTGCTCTGGCCCATTGACCTTCCTTTTTTGCCCGGCGATTACCTACATGCCGGCGGGCGTGGTCTTGACGCAATCAAATGAACGACCATTTAATTCTTTGGTGGGCCGGATCGCTGGTGTCACCGCCGCCGAGACGCGGGAGCGGCTGCTGCTCGCCGCCGTCGACGTGTTCGCCCGGCGCGGGTACGACGGCACGCGCGTGGCGGACATCGCCGCGGCGGCCGGTGTGAGCAACGGCGCCCTGTACGCGCACTTCGGCTCGAAGGCCGAGCTGATCGTGGCCGCGCTGCGCGCCCACGGGCCGCGGCTGCTGGCCGACATGCTGGCCGCCGACCCCGGCCTGCCGGTCGCGGAGCTGTTCGTCGCCGTGGGCCGCCGGCTCCCGTGCCGTCCCGACGCCCGCGGCTCCCTGATCGCCGAGGCGCTGGTCGCGGCCCGCCGCGACGAGGACGTCGCCCGCCCGATGCACGACTACGTCGGCGAGCGGGCCGGCTGGCTCGCCGGGCTCGTGCGCGCCGCCCAGGACGACGGCCAGATCGATCCGGCGCTCTCACCCGGCGCCGTCGCCCACCTGTGCCTCCTGCTCGCGATGGGCAGCGCGCTGCTCACCCCGGACTTGCACGCCGTCGGTGACGAGGAGTGGACCGCCCTGCTGACCCGCCTCGTCGCCGCCATCGCCCCGACCGACCCGACTCCGCGGACGCCACCGAAACAAGGGGAACACCAGTGAAAGTGCAGATCGATCCCGCGCGCTGCCAGGGACACGGCCGCTGCTACGACCTGTCGCCCGACCTGTTCACCGAGGACGACGAGGGTTACGGCCAGGTCGCCGGCGACGGCCTCGTGCCGCCGGGTGGCGAGCGCGCTGCGCGGGTCGCGGCCTCCAACTGCCCGGAGAAGGCGATCGTCCTCGCCGAGGAGGCCTGAGATGACCGTCGACGATCGCTTCGTCCGCGACTTCCGGGAGGGGGAGGAGCAGCCCCTCGGTGTGCGCAGCGAGATCATCACCGGCCCGGTCTCCGACTGGACGACCGACTTCTCCCACATGGAGCCCGAGTGGGCCGCCGATCCGTACCCCATCCAGGACGATCTGCGGGCGCGCTGCCCGATCGCGCGTACGGAGAGGTTCGGCGGCGGGTGGCTGCCGACGCGATACGAGGACGTCGCGGCGATCGCGTACGACACCGAGCGCTTCTCCTCCCGGGCGGTCGTCATGAGCAACTACCGGCCGCCCCTCGAGATCGCGCCGGTGGGGGCCGTGCCGCCGATCTCCTCCGACCCGCCGTTCCACCACGACGCGCGCAAGCTGCTGCTCCCGGCGTTCACCAAGAAGGAGGTGGCGAAGCGGGAGGAGGCCGCGCGGGCGTTCTGCCACTCGCTGATCGACGGGTTCGAGGGCGCGGAGATCGTCGACGCCGCCCGTGACTACGCGCAGCACATCCCGATGCGGGTCATCTCCGACATGCTGGGCTTCCCGCCCGAGGACGGGCCCAAATTCCGGGAGTTCGTCGAGCACGCGCTCGAAGGCGTCAACCTGCCGCCGGAGCAGCGGATGGCGAACATGGCGGAGCTGTTCGACTACCTGCTGGAGCAGATCCGCGACCACGTCGCCAATCCGCGCGACGACCTCACCACCTATCTGATCGACGCGGAGCTGTACGGCCGCAAGCTCGAACCCTCGCACGTGTCCGGCACGATGGCCCTGCTGCTCATCGCCGGGATCGACACGACGTGGAGCGCGATCGGCGCCTCGCTGTGGCACCTGGCCAAGACCCCGGCCGACCGCGAGCGCCTGGTCGCCGAGCCGGCCCTGCTGCCGACCGCGATGGAGGAGTTCCTCCGGGCGTACGCGCCGGTCACGATGGCGCGGCTGGTCAAGGAGGACATGCACTGGCGCGGCGTCGACATGAAGGCCGACGACTGGATCCTGCTGTCGTTCCCGGCCGCCAACCGTGATCCCGCGCAGTTCGACCGGGCCGACGAGGTGATCATCGATCGCGAGATCAACCGGCACGTGGCGTTCGGCCTCGGCATCCACCGCTGCGTCGGTTCCCATCTGGCCCGCATGGAGCTCCGGGTCGCGCTGGAGGTCTGGCTGGAGCGGCTCCCCGTGTTCGGCCTCGCCGACCCCTCGGCGGTGACCTGGGCCCCCGGTCAGGTGCGGGGACCGCGCACGCTTCCTCTCCGCATCGGCTGACCACCGCCGGGCGGCCCGGCCGTCGTCACGTCCCCGCGGCGGCGCGCGGCGACGGCGTACGCCTCCAGGGTGCGCCGGGCGGTGCGCGCCCAGCTGTAGCGCTCCCGCACGTACGCGGCTCCCCGCAGGGTGAGCCGGTCCGCCTCCCCGGCGTCGCCGAGGAGGCGCAGCAGGGCCGCGGCCAGCTCGCCGGGATCGTCGGCGGCGCAGCGGACGGCGCCGTCGCCGATGACCTCCGGCGAGTAGCCCGGCCCGACGACCACCGGGCGGGCCAGGGCCATCGCCTCGACCGCGACCAGGCCGAACGGCTCGTACACAGACGGGAAGACGCAGACGTCGGCGGCCAGGAAGTGCGCGAACACCTCGGCGGGGGCGAGGAAGCGGTTGCCGGCGACCACGTGCCCGCGGGTGTGCGTCCGCTCGATCAGCCGGGCCACCGTCTCGGCGTCGCCGGTCTGCGGGGCCGCGGCGCCGATCAGCACGAACCGCGCGTCGCCGTGCTCGGCGACGACCCGCGGCACCGCCCGGATCAGCGTGCCGACCCCCTTGTGCGGCGACGGCCGCCCCGCGAACACCACGAGCCGGCCCCGCCCGCCGGGCAGGTAGCGCCGCCGCACCTCCGCGCGTATCCGGTCGCGGTCGCCGCCGGGCAGCCCGGCCAGCCGCAGCAAATCGGGATCCTCGAAGCCGTGCGGCACGACGACCATCCGGTCCGCGGGCCAGCCGCGGGCGGCGAGGCCGTCGCGCATGCGGACGCTCGGCACGACGATCAGGCGCGCCGTCCTCGCCTGGGCCGTCTCCAGAAGGTCGAGGAGGACGGCGTACGCCGACCGGCGCCCGGGATCGCAGGCGTTCATTTCGCGGGTGTGCACATGGAACACCACCGGCAGCCGCCCCAGCACACGGCACAGGATCCCGGCCACGCAGCCCATCCAGTCGTGCACGGCGACGACCGCCCCGGTCCGTCCCGCCTCGGCCGCCATGATCCGGGCGGCCGCCCGCACGTTGAACGCGAGCAGTCCCGCGATCCTGGCGAGCCGGCGTACGCCCGAGCCCTCGCGCCGGCCGTAACCGGGGGTGGGGAGGCGGTGCAGCGTGACGTCGCCCCGGCGTTCCGTCCGGGGCGCCGGGCCACGGCGGGCCATGGCGCCGAAGACCACGACCGGCGCCGCCGCATCCCGCAGGGCGTCCATGATCCGCTCGGCGTAGCGGCCCAGCCCGCCGACGACGTCGGGCGGGACCTCCGAGCAGACGGCGTAGACGCGGACGCCGGGGGAGACGTGATCGGCGGAGGGCATGGGCGCGAACCTAGCCGCTCACCCCGCGCCCGGCCAAGACGGCCCCGGAGACACCCCGGTCGTTCCGTTCGTGTGGGCGCGAGGGGAGGAAGGCCCACCGCACGGGGGTACGGCGGGCCGGGCCGGTCACGTGGCCCTGTTGTCGACCTCCAGCACGAGCCGCGCGAGCTCGAGCCGGTCGAGGTTGGGCGCGTACGCCGTCGCGTTGCCGAGGACGAGTGCCCCGGAGGGGGTCGTCAAGGTGAGCGGCGTCGCCTGGGACCAGAAGTTGTCCCACGCGTAGTCGTGCCGGAACACGCCGCGCGTCGTCGCCCCGCCCGTCTCGGTGATGTCGAGGAACCGGCTGATCACGTCGGTGTTGTACGGGTGACCGGTGTTCCTGTCGGCGTTGGCGTAGTGGGCCACGAGGACGTACTCGCCGGGGCCGAACCCGGCGGGCCTGGTGAGGGTGAGCGTGTTGCCCGCGCCGTTGCCGAGGTCGCCCACATAAGCGCCTCCGGAGGCGTTCGAGCCGCTCGTGGCCGGGACGGTGACCACGCGGGCCGTTCCGGCGAGCTGTGCCTGCTCGGCCTCGATCCGGTGGGCCGCGGCGTCCGCCTCCTCGGCCCTGACCGTGGTCAGGCCGCGCAGCCGCAGGCCGGCCGGGCCGCCCACCTCTACCACCGAGACGCCGGCCGGGAGATAGACGCGGGCCCGGGAGGCCGCCTCGCCCGGGCGGGTCGCCCGCACACCCGCGATCCGCCGCCCGTCGACGCGGACGTCGAGATCGCCCGCCCGGGCCGCCTTGTAGGAGAAGGTCAGGTCGTAGTAGCCGTCCTCGCTCACGGCGGCGAAGAACGTGGCCCGGGCGGCGCCGCCGAGCGTGACGGCGGGCCCCCTGCCCTCGCGGACGACGCCCGCGCCGCCGGACAGCCGGGCCTCGTCGGCCGGGTACGCCGCCCGCTCGGGGCCGGTGATCTCGGTGAGGTCGAATCTGTCGAGCGTGACGTCGCTGCCCGGCAGCGGGGTCGTGCCGTCGGTGCTGGTGCGCAGGGACAACTCGTGCGTGCCCGCGGTCAGCTCGACCTCCACGTCGGTGCGGCCGCGGTAGGTCCAGCCGAGGTCGGCCGAATACTGCACGATCCGGTCGAGCTTCCCGTCCACGAACAGCGCGTGCCTGCCGGGGGCCTTGTTCGCGCCTTGGAAGATCCCCAGCCGGTAGCGGCCGTCGCGCGGCACGGTCATCGGGAACGTGACGGCGGAGCGGGCCGTGTTCATGGAGCCGACGTCCCGCTTGCCGGAGGTCGCGTAGAGCTGCGGGTCGGCCGTGGTGTCCTGGTCGTACGCCTGGGCCGAGGTGAGCGTGGCCGACTCGGCCTCCACCGAGACGCTCCACGGCGCGTCGGCCGCGGGCGCCCCGCCACTCGACGGGACGATCGTGACCCGGTAGGCGGCCATCACGTCGCCGCCCGGCAGGTCCACCCGCAGTGTGCCGTCGTGCAGGGTGGTCCGGGTGGCCGCGACGACCGGCGGCTGCGTCGCGTCTCCCTCATATCCGGTCCACGTCGTCCTGGACACGACGACGTCGACCTGCCTGCCGAAGACCGCCGGGTCGAGCCCGGAGACGTCGAGCCGGACCGGCGCGGCGCCGCCGCCGACCAGCACGGTGCCCCGCCGTACGGAGGGGTCGACGGCCGCGAGGGCCTGCACCGTGTCGGGGACGTCCGGCCGCGGCGGGGTCACCTTCACCGTCTGCCCGGTCAGGTCCGCGTACCACTTGAGCAGCCACCACGCGCCGTTGGCCTGGCGGGTGCGCACGGCGTGGTCGGACAGGTTGCCGGCGTAGGTCCAGAACGCCATGTCGGCGTCCACCTTGGTGTCCTCGAACATGGCGATCCACTGGATCATCTGGCCGGGCACGGACATGTCACGCCGGTTGCCGTACTCGTCGATGTTGATCGGCAGCGGGCCGATGCCGAGGTCGCGCTCCATCTGCCGGTAGTCCGCGTAGTGGCCCCGGTAGGCGGCGAGGCTGCCGTGCGACAGCTCGTGCCAGGCCATGATGTCCGGCAGGCAGCTCCTGCCGCCGCATGCGGTGTCCCTGGCCCAGGTGAGGAAGTCGCGCAGGCGGCCGGGGTTGTAGCGGGCCTCGTTGGGGCCGACGATGCGGGCGCCGGGGTCGATGGAGCGGATGCGCTCGACGACCGCCTTCCAGTCGGCGAAGAACTTCTGCTTCATCGTGGACCAGTTCTGATACCAGATGCCGTCGGGCTCGTTGAACGGCACCCACACGAACCTGTCCTTGTCCCGCGGGCGCTCCGCGACGACCTTGCGCACCATCGCGTCGGCCTTGGCGAGGTAGTCGTCGATGCCGAGGTTCTCATAGGGCCACTTGCTGTAGACGTCCTGCATGTAGACGACGATCTCCTCCCCGCCCGCGGCGAAGAAGCCGTCCGCGATCTTGAGCGCGTCGCCGTTGGGATGCTGGTCGCCGTCCGGGGCCTTCTGGGCGACCGTACGCGGCCGGGCACCGGCGATCAGGGGGTCTCCCGGGACTCCGGGGTCGGACAGGCCGTACAGCATGCCGGTCGCGCCGCCGTGAACCGGCCCGGTGCGCTGTGCGAAGTCCACCGCGACGACGTCGGCGGCGGCGGCGGTGTCGGTGACGGTTCCAGCGGCGGTTCCGGCGGCGGTTCCGGCGGCGGTTCCGGGGGCGGTTTCGGCGGCGGTTCCGGGGGCGGTTTCGGCGGCGGTGTCCGCGCCCGCCGGTCCGGCGACGGGCCCGGTGCTCAGGGCCGCGGCGGCGAGGGCCGTGGTCACGGCCGTCACGCGGGCACGCCGGAATGACCTTTGTCGGTGCATGGGTGTCCTCTCCTGTCACCGGGACGCGCGGGCGCCCCGGAGGGGGTGATACGGCGGGGGTGGTACGGCGGGCTCGGCGGGCACCGCCGGGAGGCGAAAACAGCGCCGGCCGTGGCCGGCCGGAGGCGCTCACGTGATGGCGCTCACTTCACGGCGCCGCTGGTGATGCCGGAAATGATCTTGCGTTGGGCGACGGCGAAGACCACGACGAGCGGCAGGCTCATGAGGATTACGTAGGCGAAGATGAGGTGCCAGTTGTTGAGATACAGCCCCGCGCCGGCGACGCGGAAGAGGTTGAGCGGCAGGGTGTCGAGGCGGCCGCCCACCACGAAGAAGGCGTAGAAGACGTCGTTCCAGACGTAGAGGCAGACGAGGATCGTGGCGGTGGCCAGCACCGGCCGCAGCAGCGGCAGCACGACGTGGAAGAAAACGCGCACCGGCCCCGCCCCGTCGATCTGGGCGGCCTCCTCCAGCGAGACGGGGATGGTGCGGACGAAACCGGTGACGAAGAAGATCACGGTGGACATGTAGATGCCCATGTAGACGCCGATCATCCCGACGGCGCTGCCGGCGAGGCCGAGCTGGCGCAGCAGCAGCACGACCGTGACCACCGCAGGGGGCAGGATGATGCCGCTGATGGCCAGCGCGTACAGGACGGCGTTGAGCCGGGTGGCGCGCCGGGCGAGGATCCAGGACGCCATCGACCCGAAGAGCAGGACGCCGATCACGGCGGGCACCACGACGAGGAGGCTGCCGAAGAACGCCGCGGGCACCTCGCCCTCGCGCCACACCTCGCCCAGGTTCTCCAGCAGGTGCCAGTGGGCGGGCGGGGTGAGGTTCGGGATGAGGGCCTCGCCCCGCGACTTGCCCGCGGTCGCCACGACGAGCCACAACGGGATGCCGATGGTGACCAGTGCGAGCGCCGTGGCGGCGAACGGCTGCAGGCGGGTCGCGAACGAGACACGCCCGGAGGCGGCGGGGCTGCGGCGGGCAGGGCTCTGGCGGGCAGGATTCTGGCGGGCAGGGCTGCGGCGGGCGGGGGAGTGCGGCGTCACAGGATCTCCTCGCGCTTGCGCAGGATGCGGATGACGGGGAAGGCCATGAGCGACACGAGCAGGAACAGCACCAGGCTCATGGTCGTGGCCTGGGCGAACAGGCCCTGCCCGAAGGTCCGGTAGATGAAGATGTTGAGGATCTCGGTCGTCCGTGCCGGGCCGCCGCCGGTGGTGGCCTGCACGATGTCGAAGCCGTTCATGGAGCCGAGCAGGGCGGTGGCGACGTTGAACGTGATCGCGGGGGCGAGCAGCGGGAAGCGCAGCCGCCGGAACGCGTGCCAGCGCGAGGCGCCGTCGATGCGGGACGCCTCCATGATCTCCTCCGGGATCGTCTTGAGCCCGGCCAGATAGATGAGCATCGACAGGCCCATCCACTTCCACGCGTGGACGACGGCGACCACGACGATGGTCCATCGGGTGTCGCCGAGCCAGGCGTAGTCCACGTCGTGCCGGACGAGCTGCGACAGGAGCTGGTTGAGGCTGCCCTCGGGCTTGAGCAGCGCCTGGAAGACGTAGCCGACGGCCAGGGCCGACATCAGCACCGGGATGAGGAAGAAGACCCGCAGCGTGCGGTTGACCCAGGTGTCCCGTTCGAGCAGGAGAGCCAGGCCCAGCCCGAAGAGATTCTGGAAGACCGCCACGAGCACGGCGTAGGCGACGGTGATGCGCAGCGCGGAGAACAGCGTGCCGCTGGAGGCGAGGTCGGCGAAGTTGTCGAACCCGACCGGTCGGATGGCGCTCTTGAAGCCCGACCAGTCGGTGAACGCGTAGACGAAGTTGAACGCGGTCGGCAGGAAGAAGAACACCAGCAGGATCGCGAGCGCCGGGGCCATGAACCACATCGGGTGGGTCCGGTCCGGCCTGCGGCGGGTGCGGCCGGCGGGACCGCGCGGGGCGGGCGGCGGCGCGAGCGGCCGGTCCGGGACGGGGGTGTCCGTGGCAGTCAGCATGGCATGTCCTCAGGTGCCGGGCGCGGAGAGGCGGGCGAGCCGCGGTCTCCGCGCCCTGTCGATAGACCTGTCGTTGAACCTGTCAATGAACCTGGCGATGAACCTGGCGGTGGGCGCGGGTCGTCGGGCGGGTGTGGATCGGGCGGGTGTCCTTTACGGGTGTCCTCGGGCGGGTGTTCTCGTGGGTCAGAAACCGGCCGCGCCGGCGGCCTTGGCGAGCTGGGCGAACTGCTCCTGGGTGGCGGAGGCCACCTGCTCGGGCGTCATGGTGCCGGTGATCATGTCGGCGAGGTTGATGTACAGGTCCGGGTTGGCCACGGCGAGCGCCTGCATGGAGCCGACGGCCTCGCCGAGGGAGTCGTGCACCTGTTGCAGCGCCTTGGGCACCGAGGCCGGGCTCGGCACGTCGGTCTCCAGGGACACGGTGTTGCGGTCGGCGACGAAGTCCTTGTAGCCGGGGCCCATCCAGTACGAAAGGAGCTGGCGCGCGGCGGCCTCGCGTTTGGCGTCACCGGTCTTGAACGCCACGAGGGCGTTGGACTGGTCGGGGATGAAGGTGCCGACGTTGCCGCTGGGGGAGATCGGGAAGAAGCCGATCCTCTTGTCGAGCGTGGCGGTGTCGGCGGTCGCCTGGAGCTGGCCGAAGAACGAGTTGACCTGCACGACCATGGCCGCCTTGCCGTCGAGCAGGGCCTTGCCCTGGTCTTCGAACGTGGCGGTCTTGATGTCCTTGTTGAACAGCCCCTCGTCGATCAGCGACTTGTACTTCTTGATCGCGTCGAGCACGACCGGGCTGGAGAACGTCTCCTCACCCTTGTTGATCTTGTCCCAGAGCCCGTCCCTGGCGGCGTCGGCGAGCTGCACCTGGACCCACCACTGCGTGGCCCACCGGTCGCCGGCCATCTCGTAGAAGGGGGTGACGCCCTTGGCCTTGAGCGTGCGGCCGAGCTCGATCATCTCGTCGAAGTTCTTCGGGGTCTCGGTGATCCCGTTGGCCGCGAAGACCTCCTTGTTGTAGTAGACGCCTTCGACGGCCGGGCTGGTGATGAGGGCGGCGTACCGCGTGCCGTCCAGGATCCCGGTGATGTCCTTGAGCTGCGGCGCGAGCTTCGACAGCCAGGGGGCCTGGTCCAGCGGCTGCAGGTTGGCCCTGGCGTTGACGGCCGTGAGCATGGACGCGGTCGGCTGCCAGAACGCCAGGTCGGGCTTGTCCCCGGTGGCGACCTTGGTCTGCACGCCCTGCTCGTACGGGTCGGGGATGGTGACGATGTCGACCTTCGCGCCGGTGGCCTTGCCGAACGCGTCGACGACCTGCTTGGGCACGGTGTTGCTGTTCTGCGCGGCCCAGATCGTCAGGGTGACGCCGTCCAGCCTGGCCGTCGGCTCGGGCCAGGTGACTGCGGCCGAACCGCCCGCGGTGCCGCCGGCCTGCGCGGCGGAGTCCGCAGAGGGGTCCGCAGAGGGGTCCACGGAGGGGTCGCTGCAGGCCGCGGCCCCCGCGGCGAGGGCGGCGACGACCGCCAGGGTCTGCCATTTCTTCATGGGTCGATCTCTCTTCCGGGGGCGCCCGGACCGCAGGCCCGGGATTTCAGAGCAGGGGGGATGAAACGGGCGAGGATGATGAGACGGGTGAAATACGCAATATTCGGGCGGAAGGGCCGGAAACCGGCTTGGTGAGGGTGAGCCGGCCCCGCTCCTGGTCCCACTCCACGTCCCAGGCGGGCAGATGGCGGGGATAGACGACCTCGACGTCCACCCGGCGTCCGGCGAGGTGCGGGAGGGACAGCGAGGCCGCCGCCGGCTCGTCCGTACGGCACCAGACCCCGGCGTACGTGTGACCGGGGGTGACGAGCCCGAGGCTGAGCCAGGGGTCGGCCCAGCCCGGGAGACCCAGCGGCCAGACGGGTGCGGCCTCGGCCAGGCCGGCGCGGATGCCCCGGTAGGCGGTGA
Source organism: Microbispora hainanensis (assembly GCF_036186745.1). Classification (NCBI taxonomy): domain Bacteria; kingdom Bacillati; phylum Actinomycetota; class Actinomycetes; order Streptosporangiales; family Streptosporangiaceae; genus Microbispora; species Microbispora hainanensis. Next base: position 6,030,092 of record NZ_CP108086.1, read on the forward strand.
CGGCCGCCCTGACCGACTCGCGCTGCGCGGCGGTCATGGTGGGCAGGTGGCCGGACAGGTAGAGACGGCCCAGCATGCCGGTGCACAGGCTGTAGGCGACCCGCTCGTCGTCCATGTCCGGCTGGGGGTAGGCCCAGCTCGCGGACTGCTCCGGCAGCACGGACAGGGGAGCGGCCACCGCGATCGGCGGATACCGCAGGGGGTCCTGCTGGTCGCTGGTCGACTGGAGCTGCATCCGCGACAGCAGGGCGTAGTCCATGCGCATCGCGCCGGAGGCGCAGTTCTCCAGGATCAGGCCGGGATGACGGTCGAGGACCGCCTCCAGCCACGCCAGATGGGCCCGGTTGCAGGCGAGCAGCCCCGCGCCCGGGCTGACGGCGTGCACGTCGGTGCCCGCGCCGGGGTCGATGTTGTAGTCGAGCTTGAAGTAGCCCACGCCGAGCTGCTCCACGAGCCGGTCGACGACCTCGTCGAGGTGGGCGACGGCGGCCGGATGCCGCAGGTCGAGGTGATAGCGGCCGTGCTCGACGATCCTCGTGCCGCCGCGCTGCAGGAACGCCTCGGCGGGCAGCTTGTCGGCCATCGGGCTGCGCACGCCGATCACCTCGGGCTCCAGCCAGAGCCCCGGGATCATGCCACGCTCGCGGATGCGGCCGAGGACCTCCTCGATGCCCCGGGGGAACCGCGTCTGGGACGGCTGCCACTCGCCCACGCTGTCCCACCAGTCGCCGTCGTCGTCGTACCAGCCGGCGTCGATGCAGAACACCTCGGCGCCCGCCTCGGCGGCGGCGTCGATCAGCGGGAGCAGCTTCGCGGTCGTCGGGTCGCCCATGAGGGTGTTCATGTAGTCGTTGAACACCACGGGCAGGCGGGTCCGGTCCGGATGAGGGCGCAGCAGCGCGCGGCGGTGGGCGGTCAGCGCGGCGGCCGCGCCATGCAGTCCGTCATAGACACCCTGTAGTTCGTCATAGGCACCCTGCAGGCCGTCATAGGCACCGTGCGGCCCGCCGGAGGAGACGGTGACCGACGCCGGGACCGTGGTGAACGACTCGCCGGGGGCGAGGACGGTGTGCCACTGGTGGTCGATGTCGGTGGGGCCGAGCAACGCGACGTAGACGCCGTCCCTGCGCTCGCCGATCTCCCACCGCCACGGGCCGTTGTGCTCGATCTGCCACAGCCAGGCCCGGCCCGAGTGCGGGTCGAGCAGGCCCGCCGTGGGCAGGTGCTGCCCGGTCGACCAGGCGCCCGTGCTGGTGACGGCCAGGCGGCCCCGGCCGTCCTGGCCGTGCAGCGGCAGGTTGAGGTCGGCCATCTCCTCACGTAGCGGGCGTACGCGCCAGCGGCTCTCGCCGAGCCACTCGCTGTCGGCGCGTACGACCTGCAGCCCGTCGGCCGAGCCGGCCGGGAACCCGGCGGCGAACGAGGTCACGCCCAGCACCACCGCCTCCCGGACGCCCCGGTTGGTGATCGTCGTCCAGGACCGTACGGCCGGCACGCCCTCGGCCGAGCGCAGGTGCGCGTGCGCCTCCAGACCGGTGTGCTCGTCGCGGAGGGTGATCCGCAGCTCGTGCCACCGCCCGTCGCGGGCCTGCTCGGCCCCGACGTAGGTGAAGCGGCGGCCCACGGCGGTGTCGGAGAAGCGGTGGGAGGCCCGTGCGCGGCCCTGTCCAGCCAGCAGCACCTCCACGAGCGGCTGGGCGGGCGGCCTCGGCCCCGGGTCGCCCGCGCCCAGCTCGCGGATGCTCACCACACCGTCGGGTGATATGGCGATCACCACCCGCAGTGCCGAGTGCCCCCACACCAGGCTGGTCTCGGTGTGCCGTGCGTTCACCTGCGTCTCCTGACGATCGCGCCGGGTTCTCCGGAGGTCATTGCGGCGTGCGGGCGACGGCCCCTCGCGGGGAGAACGGCGGCGGGCGAGCCCTTCCCCTGTATGCGTGTGACCGGTCACATCCGCACGAATGCGAGTGTGACCGGTCACATCAGTAAGGGGAAGGGCCCGTTACGGTGTTGTTAACAACATCCGGCGACGCGCCCGGGCCGATCGTCAGCGCCACCTCGGCGGCGGGCTGCGCGAGGGCGCAGCGGCGGGCGACGCGAGGGCGCGGCCGTGGGGCACCGCCCCGTGAACCCGGCTTACCCGCGCGGGGGCGCCGTCGACTCGCGCACCACCAGCCGCGGCGGCGTCAGCGACACGGCAGGCTGCGGCTCCCCGGCGAGCTCGGCCAGCACCGCCGCCACCGTGGCGCGGCCCAGCCCGGCGAAGTCCATCTCCACCGTCGTGAGCGCCGGCGTCCAGTACGCCGAGCCGGGCACCCCGTCGAAGCCCACGATGCTCACGTCACCCGGCACGTCCTTGCCCGCCTCGAACAGGGCGCGGCGCACCGCCAGCGCGATGTCGTCGTTGCCGCACAGGATCGCGGTAACGCCGGGGTCGGCGGCCAGCGCCCGCCCCGCCTCGTACGCCGACCGCACGTCCCAGCCGGCCGGGACCACCGGGGGGACGGCCGCCCCGGCCTCGTCCAGCGCACGACGCCAGCCCGCGAGACGTCCGTTGTGCTCCGACTCCGACGGGATGGCCACGTGGTGGACGGTCCGGTGCCCGAGAGCCAGCAGGTGGCGCGTCGCCTCGGCCGACGCCTGCTGCTCGTCGAGGCAGATCGCCGGGCGGCCGACCACGGGCACGCCGGGCTCGATCGCCGCCGCGGCGGGCAGCGACTCGGGGAGCGCGCGCAGCACGGCGATGCCGGCCGCGTCGAACGCGATCACGATCACACCCCCGGCGCTCGGATCGCTGACGTAGTCGGCGGCGTTGCGGACGTCGCTCTCCCGGTCGGACTCGACCACTCGCACCCCGACGGCCAGGCCCTCGACCCGGGCCGCCTCCTCGATGCCCTGCAGCGTCGAGGCGTAGCCGTACAGCATGGTGTCGGAGGTGACCACCGTCACGCCCCGCGCCCGCCCCGACCCCAGCGCCCGGGCCACCCGGTTGGGCCGATACCGCAGCCGTTCGATGACCTCCATGACGGTCCGCCGCGTCTCGGCGCTCACCTTGGGCGAGGCGTTGAGCACCCGGGACACCGTCTGGCGGGACACGCCGGCCGCCGCCGCGACGTCGCGGATGCTCGGCACCGGCTCCCGGCCGGGACGCGGCGCGGGCACCTCGACAGGGGTTTCGTTCACGCCCCCATCGTGATCGGTGGGGCGAGCCGGGGTCAAAACCGCCGCGACCGAGCGATCACACGTCCCCGGTCCGTACGACGGCCGCGGACGCCGGTAGTCTCGGCGCGTGCGGCACGAGTCACCGGACAGCGGTGCGGACCTGCGCCGGCATCTGCCGGACGGCGGGACCCGGCCCGGCCACCGGCTGCGGTTCGGCTCCGGCGCCGCGGGCATCGAGCGGCTTGAGGCGTGTCTCGACGGCGAGGGATTCTCCACGCACCGCCACGACACGTACGCGATCGGGATGACGCTGCGGGGCGTGCAGACGTTCCGCTATCGCGGTGAGCAGCGGCACTGCCTGCCGGGGGATTGGCACGTCCTGCACCCCGACGAGCCGCACGACGGCGTGGCGGGCACCGACGAGGGGTTCGGCTACCGGATCATCTACCTCGACCCCGCCCTGGTCCAGGAGGCGCTGGGCGGGGCGCCGCTGCCGTTCGTCGCCGACCCCGTGATCGCGCGGCGCGACGCCGATCCCGCGCTCGCCGCGTGGCTGCGCGACATCGACGACCCGCTGGACGAGGCCGAACGGCTGACGCTCACGCTCCGGGTGGTCCGCACGCTCGTACGTCACTCCTCCGCGAGGCCGGGCAGGCGGGCTCCGCTGGCGCTGGAGGCGCTGACCCGGGTGCGCGACCTGATCGCCGACGACCCGACGACGCGGCACACGCTCGCGGACTTCGAGCAGGTCTCGGGCCTCGACCGGTGGACGGTCGCGCGGCAGTTCCGTGAGGCGTTCGGCACCAGCCCGACACGCTTCCGCACGATGCGGCAACTCGACCTGGCCCGGCGGCTGCTGCGCGACGGCGCGCCCCTGGCCGAGGCGGCCCAGCTCGCCGGGTTCGCCGACCAGGCCCACATGTCGCGCATGTTCAAGCGGGCCTACGGCCTCACGCCCGCGAAGTGGACCGCCGCGCTCGCCTGACGATCGGCGCCGTACTCCATCGGCTGGGTGCGTTGCGCGGTTCGTGCCGGCGATCATCTCCAGCGTCGGCTTCTGAGCCCAGGTGGCATGTGTCGGCCTTCCGGGCCGTCACTGGGCGAGGACGTAGCCTCCCACCGAGGACGGGATGACGAAGGAGTCGAGCCTGCGCAGCCGGTGCGTGGTGCGGTTCACCCGATACCAGGTGTGCGTCCTGCGCAGGTCGCCGTTCACGTGACGATCGGAGCGGGTCAGCACGTCGAGATGGCCCGCCCTGTCCCAGCGGGCCGCCAGGGCGGTCTCGCCCTTGTGAAGCCGGATGGGGATGCTGCTCTTCTTCGCGGTGGCGAGGTTGCGGGTGACGACCACGTTCTTCACCGAACCGCCGGTCTTCGTCCACTTCGGGGAGGCCACGGTGACGCCGTCGGGGCCGAGATCACCCCGCATGTAGACGGACCGCCGTAACGTCACCGACCACGTGCCGGTCGCGTAGAGCACCGCTCTCCGGTTGTCGCCCGCCATCATGCGCTTGCCGTCCGGGCTGAAGTCCCAGGTCTGGTATCCCCTCGGCAGGCTGAACACCTTCCCCGTAGTCGTGTCCGCGACGCGATTCACCTCCCATTCGGAGGCGTTCACCCCGCGCATGCCGAGGAACCGGCCGCCAGGGGAGAGGGTGAGCGCGTCCATCCGGAGGTCGTCCGGCCACGTGACGGTGGGCACCTCGCGCGTCTTGCCGGTGGCGGCCGCCCAGATCGTGAGCACGCCGTCCTTGCCCGCGAAGTACGCGGCGTGGGCGCCGTCCTGGGAGACGGCGACGACGCCGGCGACGGTGTACTCGCCGGGTGCCACGGTCCTGCGGGCGCCGGGGAGCGCGACGACGCGGCCGTCGCTCAGCCAGAGCTTCAACGGGCCGCAGGGCTGGCGGCCGCCGTCGGACTGGAGGCAGGCCCCGAGACCCGCATAACGGATCACGGGCGGGGCCGTCGCGGCCTCGGCCTGGGGGATGATCATGAACGTCGCGCCGGCCACCACGGCGGCCGGCGCTATTCGAGACAGCATCCCGACATCTTCGCACGATGCCGACATCAAGGATGGTGGTCGCGTCCTGTCAGGACGGGCACTCAGAGCCCGCCGTCGACGTTGAGCACGGCGCCGGTGACATACGACGCCTGGTCCGACAGCAGCCAGGCGACCGCCTCGGCGATCTCCTCCGGCCTGCCCGGACGCCCCATCGGGATGCGGGCCGCCACCCGCTCCGCCCGCCCCGGCTCTCCGGAACGGGCGTGGATCGTGGTGTCGATCGTCCCCGGCGCGACGGCGTTGACCCGGATGCCGGCCGGGGCGAGCTCCCGGGCCAGGCCCACGGTCAGCGTCTCGACCGCAGCCTTGGTCGCGGCGTAGGCGACGTACTCGTGCGGCGAGCCCGTGCGCGCCGCGACCGAGGAGACGTTCACGATCACCCTCCCGGACGACGACGCGGACGACGACGCGGACGACGACGCGGACGACGACGCGGACGCGGACGCAGACGCGGTCCAGCGCCGCGCCGCCTCCCGGCACAGCCGCACGGGCGCCACCAGGTTCACGTCGACGACCCGCCGCAGGTCGGCGTCGGTCAGACCGGTGAACGGCCCGATCCTGGTGGTCACCCCCGCGTTGTTGACCAGGCCGGTGACCTCCCCGGCCGCCTCGGCCAGCTCGAACAGCCGCTCCGGCGCGTCCTCCCCGGTCACGTCGAGCCGTACGCCGCGGACGAGGGCGCCGTCGCGGCCGAGCTCGTCCTCCAGCGCCTTGGCGTCCGTGTCGGAGCCGGAGTGGGTGAAGACGACGCCGAACCCGTCCGCGCACAGGCGGCGCACCGTGCTGCGGCCGATCCCGCGCGTCCCTCCGGTGACGATGACGACCGGGTGAGAGGTCATCGGCGTGCTCCTTCCCCGTCCGTCCTGGCCTCGATCGCGTGGACGACGGCGGCCATGTCCAGGTCGGCGTGGCCCAGCGCGAGGGTCTCGCCAAAGAGGCTATGGCAGACGTCCAGCAGCGGTGAGGCGATGCCGGCCCCACGGGCCGCCTCGGCGATGAGCCGGTTGTTCTTCAGCACGTCGGCGATGGCGGCCTGGGGGGCGAAGTCGCGCCCGGCCAGCTTGACCGCCTTCACCCGCGAGATGTCGCTCGCCATCTGGCCCGAGTTGAGCACGTCGACGAGCAGCTCGATGTCGAGGCCCTGGCGCTCGCCGAAGTGCAGCGACTCCGCGAGGCCGGTGACCGTGGTGATCAGGAAGATGTTGACCGCGAGCTTGGTCAGCAGCGCCTTGGGCGCGGGCCCGCACACCACCGTCTTGACGCACATCGGCTTCAGCAGCGGGCGGACCTCTTCAACGGCGTCCGGGCGGCCGGCGAGCATCGCCACCAGCCGCCCCTGCTCGGCCGGCACCCGGGAGCCGGAGATCGGCGCCTCGACGTAGCGGCCCCCGGCCGCGAGCACGTCGGTCTCCAGCTCCGCGGAGTAGGCGGGTGAGGTCGTGCCCATGTGCACCACGATCCGGCCGGCGACGTTGCGGGCGAAGGCGGGCGTGCCCCGCTCCAGCACCGCGTCGATCGCGGCCTCGTCGGCCAGCATGAGGATCACCACCCGCGCCCGCCGGAACACCTCGGCCGCGCTGCCCGCAACCCGCGCGCCCGCGGCGCGCAGCGGCTCGGCCCTGGCGGCCGTACGGTTCCACACCACGAGAGGGGTTCCCGCCCGGGCCAGGTTGAGCGCCATGGGCTGACCCATGATCCCGAGACCGACGAAGCCCACGTCCATCCGTTCGCCTCCCTGCGTACGTCCCGTGCCGCGGCGGCGGCACGCCGGGGACCGTTGTAGGCGACGGCGCGGCGGAGGTCTTGAACGATTGTGCCGCCCTCGCCGTCGCCGCCGCTGTCGTCGTCGCCGTTGCCGTCGCTGTCGTCACGCAGCGGCCGGCTCGCGCCGGCTCAGCGCCTCGTAGACGAGGGTTGCGGCGGCCACGACGGCGACGACGGCGCCGTAGACCAGCGAGGTGCCCCGCAGGCCCTGCGTGGTGATGGCGACCCCGGCGACCAGCGCCGGGATGCTGAACGCCAGATAGCTCACCACGTAGATCGCCGAGATCAGCGCGGCCCGCTCGTGCGGCGCCGCGAGCTGGCTGACCGTCCGGAAGGCGCCGAGGTACGCCGGCCCCCACCCGGCGCCCGCGACGAGCGCCGCCACGACGAAGAGGGGCAGCGACGACGACGCCACGGCGACGATCAGCAGGATCGTCCCGAGGAGGAGCAGCACCGTTCCCTCGCGCTGGAGGCGCTCCGGCGCGCGATTCCTGAGCAGCACCGACACGAGCGCCGAGACCGCGGCGAGCGCGCCGAGGACGAGGCCGATCGCCGCGTGGTTGTGCTCGCCGAACACCGCGCCGAGCAGCGACGCCCCGACGGAGAAGATCAGGCCGCCGAGCATCCAGGTGGAGAGCATGACCGGGACCGCGCGCAGGAACGCGCGCCTGGCCGGCGCGGGGACGAGCACCCTCGGGCGCAGCGTGGCGGCGGCGCCGGGAGTCCGCTCGACGGTCTCGGGAAGCACGGCCGTCGCGATCGCGAGGACGACGAACGCCGCCGTGAGAATCACGAAGATCAGCCGGGTGGGGTGCGGCGCGTACTCGATCAGCACCCCGCTCCCGACCGTGCCGATGCTCAGGCCCGCGGTGGTGGCCGCGCCGTTGATGAGCGATCCCAGCCGCGAGCCGTCGGCGGGTTGCAGGTCGAGCAGGTACGCACCGACCACACCGATCGCGGCGCCGGTCGCGAGGCCCTGGACGACGCGGGCGGCGACAAGGGCGGCTACGCCGTTCGCGCCGAGGAAGACGGCCATCGCGGCCGCCTCGGCGACCAGCGCCACGGCGAGGACCGGGCGGCGGCCGAGGAAGTCGGACAGCCGCCCCACGGTGAGCAGGCTGACCAGCAGCGCGAGCACGTAGACGGCGAAGATCGCCGTCAGCGTGAGGGCGCTGAAGCCGAACTCGGCCTGATAGACGGGATAAAGGGGGCTCGGCGCGCTCGAAGCGGACAGCAGGATGGCCGTGGTGCCCGCCACCAGCCAGAAGGCCGCCGCGCGCGGCAGGGCCGGGAGGCCGCGGCGTCTCACCGCCGGGGTGTCGAGGGCGTGCTGTCGTTCGTGCAGGCGACTTGTCATCGTGGCTCCGGCTATGGTTCGAAATAGTTCGAACGGTTGTAACCGCCGCGCCCCGGATTTAGTTCCAAAAATCTCGAAATGTTGGGAATGTGAGCTCCCTCACACCGAGCCGGGTCAGGCCCGTGATGCGACGTACATCGTAGGCGGCGATGACCCGGTCGGCGGCCCTCGCGCCCGCCCCTGCCGACTCCGACCGGCTCCCGCGACCGTCAGGACAGCAGCTCGTTGATCTTGTCGCGGGCGACCGTGGCGAGCACGCCCGCCTTGTGCGGCTGGCCGCGCAGGAACGCCTCGGTGAAGTGCTTGGCCTGCTCATACCTGACCTTGCCCGGCATGGGCGGCTCGTTGGGATTGACGTCGCAGTCCACCAGCGCCGGCCCGTCGTGCGCCAGTGCCTCCCGGATCGCGCCCGGCAGGTCCTTCGGGTCCTTGATCTTCGCGCCGTACGCCCCGCAGGCGCGGGCCCAGGCGGAGAAGTCGGCCTCGGGCCGCCGGTGCCGCACGGCGTACTCGGGGTAGCCGAGGATGATCTGCTCCCAGAGGATCTGCCCGTAGCTGTTGTTGTTGTTGACCACGACCTTGATGGGCAGGTCGTGCCGCACGGCCGTGAGGAAGTCGGCCATGAGCATGGCGAACCCGCCGTCGCCCACGAACGCGATCACCTGGCGGCCGGGGAAGGCGTGCTGCATCCCGATGGCGTACGGCAGGCCGGGGGCCATCGTGGCGAGGTTGCCCGACAGGTAGAACTCCCGTCCGTCGCGGATCGTCCAGTGCCGCGCGGCCCACGTCGCGATGGTCCCGGAGTCGCAGGTCAGGATGGCGTCGCCGGAGGCCGCCTCGTCGACGCAGCCCATGAGGTACTGCGGGGCGATCGGATCACGGCTCGGGTCCTCCAGCGCCCGCATGTCGCGCCGCCAGGCGTCCATCCTGCGCTGGTACTTCTCCAGAAACGACCGCTCCTTCGCCGGGCCGAGCATCGGCAGCAGCGCCCGCAGCGCGAGCCTGGCGTCGGCGGCGACCGGGGCCTCGGTCGGCCGCCGGATGCCGAGCAGGGCGGGATCGGCGTCGATCTGCACCACCCGGGCCTGCCCCTCGGGCGGCAGGTACTTCCCGTAGGGGAAGGACGTGCCGACCATCAGCAGCGTGTCGCACTCCTCCATGAGCTCCTCGCTCGGCGCGGTGCCGAGCAGGCCGAGCCCGCCGGTGGTGAGCGGATGGTCGTCGGGCACCACGAACTTCCCGGGGAGGGTCTTCACGATCGGGCTGCCCAGCCTGCCGGCGACCGCCAGCACCTCCTCGCGGGCGTGCCGCGCGCCGACGCCGACGAGCATGGCGATCTTCCGGCCCTGCCGCAGCACCTCCGCCGCCCGCGCCAGGTCCTCCTCGACCGGCCGCAGCGGCGGGAGAGAGCAGGTCGTCAGGCTCGCGGGAGGGGTGCCGGGGCTGACGTGCCGGTAGGGGTCCTCGCTCGCGGGCGCCACCTGGATGTCGTTGGGGAAGGTCAGGTGCGACACCGTCCGCCTGGTCAGCGCGGTGCGCACCGCGAGGTCGACCACGCCGGGCACCTGCTGCGGGTTGGTGACCATCAGGTTGTAGGCGGCGAGGTCCTGATAGAGACGGTCGAGGTGGACCTCCTGCTGATAGTGGGTGCCCAGCACCGAGGTCTCCTGCATGCCGGTCAGGGCCAGCACGGGCACGTGGTCGAGCTTGGCGTCGTACAGGCCGTTCAGCAGGTGGATGGCGCCCGGCCCCGAGGTCGCGGCGCACACGCCGAGTCGGCCGGTCGCCTTCGCGTAGCCGGTCGCCATGAACGCGGCGGCCTCCTCGTGGTGCACCAGGATGAAGCGCAGCTTCTCCCGGTGCCGGCGGAACCCCTCCATCAGGCCGTTGATCCCGTCACCGGGGAGCCCGAAGATCGTGTCGACCCCCCACTCCACCAGCCGCCGGGCCAGGCTCTCACCCACGATCTCGGTCATGTCCGCCTCCGATTGCATTCGACCGTACGGGCGGGTTCCGCGGCGATCCCGTTCAGCGTTCCGCGACGGTCCCGGTCAGCGGGAGGCGGCACGGTGGCCGCACCACCAGCCGAGGGCGTACGCGGAGACGAGACCGGCGGCGACGGCCAGCCGCTTCGGGGACGACACGACCGACCTGACCTGCTTCAGGGCGCCCTTCGGATCGGCCACGGCACCCGCCACGCTGCCGATCGCCGACGTCAGGGTGTCGCCCGCGCGCTTCACCACGGTGCTCTGCACGTTCATGATCGACACCTCGTATGCGACACCTGCGTCATCGACACCTTCGTGATCGACACCTTCGTGATCCGGCATCGAACGGCTCGCCCGATGGGCCCTTCCCGGCACCCGTACGCGTAAACGACGCCGCAGGTCACGGGGATTTGGGGTGCGGCAGACCGGCGCATCACGTCGCCTCGCGACGGGTATCGTCGGCCTGCCCGGCCTGCCCGGCCTGCCCGGTTTTCACGGGGCCGGAGGGCAGCAGGAAGCTCGCCAGGAAGCTCACCCCCAGCAGGCCGACGATGACCCACAGGGCCTGCTCGCTCGAGCGGAGGAAGACCGCGACGGTGGCCGCCGTCTCCGTGGCGTTGCCTGCCAGCAGGCTGAAGAAGACGGTGCCGATGACGGCGATTCCCGCCGCGGAGCCGAGCTGCACCGTCGTGTTCACGACCCCGGAGGCCGAGCCCGCGTGGCGCGCGGAGACCCGGGCCAGGGCGATGTTCACGAGGGTCGCCGAGACGCAGGCCAGGCCGATGCCGGCGACGACCATGGCGGGAAGCAGATTCCAGGGGCTGAGGCCGGCGCCGTTGCGGTGCAGGGTGTAGATCATGCCGGCCACCGCGCCCCCCATCACGACGGAGCCGACGGCGACCACCAGGCGGCCGGCACGCGGGGCGAGCCGGGTGGCCGCCCCCGAGCCGATGATCACGCCGAACGCGAACGGGAGGAAGGTCAGGCCCGCGCGGAGCGGGGTGTAGCCGAGCGCGATCTGCAGGTGCAGCGTCAGGACGAAGAAAAAGCTGCCGCCGGTGAAGAAGACCAAGGCCACCACCAGGCCGGGAATGACGCCGCGCTCCCGGAACAGGCCGAGGTCGACGAGCGGGGAGTCGTCCCTGCGGGTCCTGCCCCGCTCGTACGCCACAAAGATGACCAGCAGGGGGAGAGCGGCCGCCATCGAGATGAAGGTCCACAGAGGCCAGCCGAGCTCGCGGCCCTGCACCAGTGGGTAGAACACCGCCACCAGGGCGAGCGTGATGAGCACGACGCCGACGAGATCGAGCCGGCGCGTGTGCTCGGCTCGGGACTCGGGCATGAGCGCGGCGGTGCCGAGGAAGGCGGCGGCACCGATCGGAACGTTGATCAGGAAGATGGTGCGCCAGTCCCAGCCGAAGAGGTCGGCGTCGATGAGCAGACCTCCCAGCAGCGGCCCGCTGACACCGGCGAGGGCCAGGACCATGCCGTACAGGCCGAGTGCCCGGGGACGCTCCGCGGCGCTGAAACCGACCTGGATGTAGGTCAGGACCTGCGGGATCATCACCGCGGCCAGCGCGCCCTGCAGGACGCGCGCGCCGATCAGGGTCTCGGGGCCCTGCGCGGCCCCCGCCAGCGCCGAGGCGATCGTGAAGCCCACGATGCCGGCGAGGAAGGTCTTCTTGCGGCCGAAGACGTCGCCGAGGCGGCCGCCGGTGATGAGCATGAGCGCGAAGGCCAGGGCATAGCTGGCCGCCACCCACTGCAGGTCGGCGTCGGTGGCCCGGAGGTCCTTCTGTATCTCCGGCAGGCCCACGGTGACGATGGTGTTGTCCACCAGGTCCATGAAGGCGGCGAGGAGGACGACCAGGAGCGCGGGCCACCGCCTGGCGCTCGGCCCTGCCTCGGGACCGGACGCTCGCGCGTCCTGTGACGTGACGGACATGGAACGACGCTCCTGACTGCCGGGGATCGAGGAGGGCCCCGGGATCCCGGCCGAAGTAGTCTCTTTTGCAGAGCAAGCAGGAAGGGGCCGATAACCGCCGGTCAGCTCGCCGAGCTCACCGGGTTGACCAGCGGCGCCGTCACCGGCGTGATCGACCGCTTGGAGAAGCCGGGGTACGTCCGCCGGGTCCGCGACGCCGGGGACCGGCGGAGAGTGATCATCGAGCCGATCCCGGAGCACGAACTGCCCATCAACGCCTCGATGGAGGCCGGCGTCAGGACGCTTGACGAGCTGCTGGAGGACTACAGCGACGAGCAGCTCGCGGTGATCCACGACTTTCTGCGCCGCTCGGTCGCCATGACCGAGCGCGCGACGGCGGGCGCGCGGGAGCGCCCGGGCCGATAGCGGTCAGAGGAGGCCGGCGGAGAGCCCGCTCATCCGGGATGACGACGGAGCAGGAGCATCGCGGCGTCGTCGGGGAAGGGGCCGCCGGCGTGGCGCAGCAGGTCGGCGCGCAGCCCGTCGAGGGCCACCTGGGGATCGGTGCCGCGCAGCAGATGGGCCCGCTCCGTGAGCGGGTAGAAGCGGCCCTGCCGGTCGCGGCACTCGATCACGCCGTCGGTGTAGAAGAGGATCTGGTCGCCCTCCTCGAACGGCACCCGGTGGGGCTTGGGCCGCGGCGAGCCGAGCCCGCCGAGCCCCAGCGGGAGGGCCTCCTCCTGCGGCTCCGCGAAATACACGCCGCCGTCGCGCCGCAGCACGAGCGGGGCGGGGTGGCCGCAGTTGAGCAGCGAGATCTCCCCCTCGTGCACCTCCGCGAGTATGGCGGTGACGAACTTCTCGCCGCTCAGGTGCCGGGCCAGGCTGGTCTCCACCCGCTCGACCACACCGGCGAGCTCGGACTGGTCGTAGGCCGCCTCGCGGAACGCGCCGAGCACCCACGCCGCGGTCTCCACCGCCTCCAGGCCCTTGCCCTGCACGTCGCCGATGAGGATCCGCACGCCCTCCGGGGTGGTCACCACCTCGTAGAGGTCGCCGCCGATCTGGGCCTCCGCCGCGGCGGAGGTGTAGGAGAGCGCGATCCGCAGGTCGCTCGCGCGGCGGGGGACCGGGCGCAGGAGCACCCGCTGGGCCGCCTCGGCGACCAGCCGGACGTTGGCCAGCTCGCGCTCGCGCCGGTTGCGCAGGCGGCTGGCCAGCATGCTCGCGCCGGTGACGCCGACGATCGCCGTCAGGGTGAGATTGTTGCTCGTACGGCCGAGCAGGCCGTCGTACACGGCGAGGGGGACGCAGATGACGAGGGCCAGCAGCCCCACCACGGCCGTGCGGCGCACGCTGCCCGCGACCGACGCGAAGGCCGGGCCCAGCGTGAGGAGCGGCAGGAAGCCCACCCCCGGCCCGGTGATCAGGTCGACGATGACGACCAGGAGAATCGCGATGAACGGCAACGCACGCAAGATGCTCTGGGAACTCATCGCGACTCCATAGCCGGCCCCCACGTCAGCACATGATTCCTTTGGTGGCTTTACTCTTTCCCGCGTAGTGAACACGACACTCCCCTATGCCCGCGACGGATGGCACCATTTCGGGCCGGACGGTCAAGTCGCGGCGGGCCCCACCTGATCACTACGAGTAGTGACGTTACTCGAATTCGTGACGCCGTGGCCGGTAAAGCAGGACATCCGGCCTTCCTCGCTCGCCGTCACGGCAGCTCCGCGAAGCGTTCGACCTGGTCCGTACGGCCGGACACGATGATGACGTCGCCATAGCCGAGCTCGGTCTCGGCGGTGGCGTAGGTGAACTCCTCGTCCGGCCGCTTGACCGCCACCACCGTCACCCCGTACTTGCGGCGCAGGCTCGACTCGCCGAGGGGCACTCCGACGTACTCCTTGGGCGGGAGGGTCTTGACCAGAGCGAAGTTCTCGTCGACCTCCATGTAGTCGAGCAGCCGCCCGCTCACCAGGTGGGCCACGCGCTCGCCCATGTCGTGCTCGGGGAAGACCACGTGCTGGACGCCGATCCGGCTGAGGATGCGGCCGTGCTGCCGGCTCACGGCCTTGGCCCAGATGTCGTCGATCTCCATCTCGACCAGCAGCGACGAGGTGAGGATGCTCGCCTCCAGGTCGCTGCCGATGGCGCACACCGCGCGGTAGAAGTCCGGCAGGCCGAGCTGGCGCAACGCCTCGGGGTCGGTGGCGTCGGCCGTGGCGATGTGCGTGATCTGGCCCGCGAGGCTCTGCACCACCTTGGGGCGGTGGTCGATGGCGAGCACCTCGGTGCCGCGCCGCACCAGCTCCAGGGCGAGCGCGGTGCCGAAGCGGCCGAGACCGATCACGGCCACGGGGTCGTTTCTCATGTCAGCCAACGATGACCTCCTCCTCCGGTAATTCATAGCGCCGTCCGCGCTCCTTGAGCGCCAGGGCGGAGCCCAGCGTGAGCGGGCCGATCCGGCCGACGAACATCAGCAGCGTGAGAAGCACCTGCGCGGCGGGGGAGGCGGCCGAGGCCACGCCGACGGACAGCCCGGTCGTGCCGAAGGCTGAGACGACCTCGAACAGCACGTGGTCGAGGGACTGCGGCGACAGCACCAGCAGGACGTAGGTGAAGAGCGCGACCAGGGCCACGCTCAGCACGGTCAGCGAGACCGCCTGCCGCTGCGCGGCCTCGGTGAGGCGGCGGTGGCCGATGTTCACCCGGCTCTCGCCGCGCAGCTCGGCCCAGACGATGAAGGTCAGCAGGCCCAGCGTGGTGACCTTGATGCCGCCCGCGGTGCCCGCGCTGCCGCCGCCGACGAACATCAGCAGCTCGGTGACGAGCCAGCTTGAGGGGTGCATCTGCGTGATGTCGAGGCTGTTGAACCCGGCGCTGCGCGGCATGACGGCGGTGAAGAACGCGGCGAGCAGCTTGCCGTGCTCGTCCATCGGCCCGAGCGTGCGGGGGTTGGTCCACTCCGTGACGAGGAAGACCAGGGTGCCGCCCGCCAGCAGGACGGCGGTGACCGTGAGCGTGATGCGGGTCAGCAGCGACCAGCGGCTCGGGCGGCGCCAGGATCGGCGCAGCTCGAACACCACGGGATAGCCGAGCCCGCCCACGATCACCGCCGCCGCGACGGTCAGGCAGACCCAGGGATCGGCGGCGAACCGCATAAGGCTGTCGGGCCACAGCGCGAAACCGGCGTTGTTGAACGACGAGACCGCGTGGAACAGGCCCAGGTAGAGGCCGCGCCCGACGGGCTCGCCGTAGCCGAGCACGAACCTGAGCGTGAGGACGGTTCCCACGACCGCCTCGCACGTCAGGTTGAACAGCACCACCTTGCCCACGACGCGGCGCAGGTCGCTGCCGTTGAGCACCCGGGTCTCGGCCTGCGCGGACAACCGGGCCCGCAGGCCCAGCCTGCGCGAGACGAGCAGGGTGAAGACGGTCGCCAGGGTCATGATGCCGAGACCGCCCACCTGGATCAGCACGGCGATGACCACCTCGCCGAACGCCGACCAGTGCGTGGCCGTGTCGACGACGGTCAGCCCGTTCACGCACACCGCCGACGTCGCGGTGAACAGGGCGGTGAGCCAGTCCGCGGGCACTCCGGAGGCCGTGGCGAGCGGGCTGGACAGCAGGACGGTCCCCAGGATGATCGTCACCCCGAACACCGTCGTGATCACCTGCGCCGGCTGGTTGAAACGCGCCACCATGGCCCAGAACAGCTTCATGCGCGAGGCTCTCCGCCGTCGCGGTCCCGTACGCGTCCGCGCGGGCGGCCACGTCGGGCGGGGATCCCGCGCCCGTGGCCGAGGCGGCGGGCCGACTGCGATACCACCGAGACCTCCGTGGGGGCAGCGGACGACGGCGCCGACCCGACTTCCCGGCACACCGCGGCCTACCGTAACAGCACCTTTCCGCCCGGGCACATCGGGGCTGTCACCGCCGGAGGGAATTCCGATCAGCCGGACGTGGCCGCGAACGGGCCGCCTGCGCCGAACACGAGCCGGGCGAAGTTGTCGCCGATGCGGCGATGTCCCGCAGGGCCGGGGTGCACCTCGTCGGGCAGCGGCAGTTCCGCGTAGTCGGCCTCGCCGTAAAGGTCGCGGCCGTCGAGGTAGTGCAGGTGCGGGTCGTCGGACGCCCGCCGCAGCACGATCCGGGCGAGCTCGTCGCGTACGACGTTGAGCGTCAGCCGCCCGGCGGCGCGCTCGGCCGGGTCGCCCGTGGCCCTGAACCGCACGGTCCCGCCCTGGAAGTCGGGCGCGAGCGGGCCGGGGGTGTCCTCCTGCACCGGGCACAGGATGGAGGACACGACCAGCAGCGGCGTGGCCGGGTGTCCCTCGCGGATCGTGTCGAGGAAGCCGTGGACCGCGGGGGTGAACGCGCGCAGGCGCATCACGTCGCCGTTGACGATGTTGATGCCGATCTTGACGCTGATCAGGTCGGCGGGGGTGTCCCGTATCGTGCGGGCGGTGAACGGGTCGAGCATCGCGCTGCCGCCGAACCCCAGGTTGATCAGCTCGACTCCGCCCGCGGCGGCGGCGAGGGCGGGCCAGATGGCGGTGGGGTGGGCGGCGTTCGAGCCGTGGCTGATGGAGCTGCCGTGGTGCAGCCACACCCTGCGCCCGCCGTCCGGCGCCGGCTCGATCGGGGCGTCGGTGCGCAGGGCGATCAGCTCGGTGATCTCCGTATGCGGAAGCCAGATCTCGACGGTCTTGTCGCGCGCGGGCAGATCGGCGAACCGGGCGGTTCCCGGAGGCCCCTCCCGCAGCTCGACCGACTGGGTGGCCATGTCGATCACCCGGACGTTGCCGCCGCTCACGGTCGCCTGGGCCGTGAGGCGGCCGTCGACGAGCAGGTCGTAGGCGCCGTCCGCCGGGGCGGGCAGGCCCAGATAGGCCCTCTTGGTGGGCAGCGCGTCGAGCTCGACGGTGGTCGCCCGGGTCCGGAACGCCAGCCGTACGCCGGACGGCTGGGCCTCGGCCATGGCCAGTTGCCCGTCGGGGATCTGCCGGCGGGCCCAGGCGGGCAGCCGGTGCGGCAGCAGGCCGTGCGCCGTGCGTTCCACGTCGAGGGCGCCGCGCAGGAGGTCGGCGGTGACGGGTGTGGTGATTCGGTCGTGTTCGATGCTCATCGCCTCAGCCTGTTCGTGATCAGGGCGTGGTCCGGTTGCGCAGCATGGAGTCGAGGGAGTCGACGATCCAGGACCACGATTCGTCCGGGTCGACGGCGGTGTGGCTGAAGCCTCCGCTCATCTCCAGGTCGACGTAGCCGTGGAAGACGCTGCCCAGCATCCGCACCGCGTGTGTCTGGTCCGGCTCCGCGATGTCGTAACCGCGCAGGATGGCCCGGGTCATCTGGGCGTGCCTGCCACCGGCGCTGGCTGCCGCCGCCTCGGGGTCGAGCCTGAACCGGGCGGCGGCGTAGCGGCCGGGATGCTCCCGGGCGTAGTCGCGGTAGGCGGCGGCGAAGGCCGCCAGGGCGTCCCTGCCGGCGCGCCCGGCCAGCGCGTCGGCGACCCGGTCGGCGAGCTCCTCCAGCGCCAGCAGGGCGATCCCGGTCTTGAGGTCATGCGAGCTCTTCACATGCGAGTACAGACTCGCGACCTTGACGCCGAACCGCCGGGCCAGCGCCGAGATCGTCACATGCTCGAAGCCGACCTCGTCGGCCAGCTCCGCTCCCGCCCTGATCAGGCGTTCCGTGGTCAGTCCCGCACGCGCCACTACCCTCTCCCTACGTTGCCTTCAACGATTATGTAATTTCCTAATGCCTATAGGCAAATCGCGCTTCGATGTGCGGTCCACTTGAATATCATGGATGCCGATATATTCTGGAGTGGTGACATCACGGGCGATGACGGAACCGGCGTTCCTCGTTCTCACCGCACTCGTCGACGAGCCGCGGCACGGCTACGGCATCGCGCAGGAGGTCGAGCGGCTCTCCGGAGGGCATGTCCACCTCAAGATCGGCACCCTGTACGGCGTGCTCGACCGGCTCGCCGCCGACGGGTGGGTGGAGGCGGACCGCGAGGAGGTGCGGCAGGGACGGCTGCGCCGCTACTACCGGCTGACCGACGAGGGGGCGCGGGCGCTGGAGGAGGAGGCCGTACGGCTGGCCGACAACGCGCGCCGCGCCGTCGAACGGCTGCGGCTCAGGCAGGGGCTCAAACAGGGGCCCAGACAGGGGTTCAGTAAGGGGCTCAGCGAGGCGGGAGGGCCGGCATGAGCGAGCGCCACGACGAACGCAGCGTGCTCGAGGAGCGCTACCGGCGGTGGCTGCGGCTGCTGGCCGTCGCGGTCCTCGTCCTGTCCTGCGTGCTGGTGCCGCCGCCCATGACGGGGTGGGAGAACGCGGTGCGCTGGGCCTGCTCGCTCCTGCCTGCCCTGGTCCCGGCGCTGGCGCTGTCGACCGGGTTCCATCGCGACGCCCCGCCGCCCCGCCTGCCCGCGCGGCGGGCCCGGCTCCTGCTCGTGCTCCCGCTCGCGGCGGGGTGTGGACGCGGGAAGAGGTCCCACGACGGGAAAGCCGCCCCCGGTGGCCGGGGGCGGCATCGGTCGTGCGGGGGAGCCGGGAGCTATGCCCAGGGCTGGGAGACGACCCAGCTCACGTCGTTGCTCCACTGGTTGGCGTTGTCGAAGGCGTTCGATCCGCCGTTGCTCGCGATGTAGACGGTGTTGTTGTAGTGGCGCAGGAACCGGTTCGGGAAGTTGTAGGAGGCGAACGACGTGCCCTGGCCGTTCTTGCCCGCCTGCGGGCAGAAGGTGGCGTCCTGGGCGAACAGCGAGCTGCCGTCGTCGCGCTGCCGGTAGAGCTGGTAGTAGCTGTGCCGCAGGTAGTCGCCGGGGTAGTTCCTCGACTCGAACGACACGCACGAACTGTTGGCCAGGCCGCTGCGCACGATCCAGGTGGCGTCGTTCTTGTCCAGCGTGGAGCTGGACGAGGTGATCACCGAGGTGATCGCGTTGTCGTTCTGGTGCCGGATGTAGCGGTCGGTGTAGCCCGGTGTGGTCGCGCGCAGCGAGATCGCCGAGCCGGGGGTGAGCGTGCCGTTCTGGACGCCGCCCGACGCCGTGGCGTATCCGGCGGCGACGATGTTGGCCTGCACCGCGTTCTCGGTGGCGTCGGACGGATAACCGGACGTCATCACGCCCTCATAGAAGGTGCCCCTGGCGCTGACGCTGTTGTCGCCGCCGATGCCGAGGATGATGGCGCCTTCCTTCTTCATCGGGTTGTAGCCCGCGACGTTGGGCCGCACTCCGTTGTAGAAGGTCGACAGGCCGCCCGATTGGGCGTTGCCGCCGCGGATGGCCCAGTGGTTGGGCTCACCCTTGAGGATGGCGGTCAGGAACCGGTGGCTGATGCTCGGGTTGCCCGCGTTGTAGTGCTGGTTGACGCCGGAGAACAGGCCGTTCTCCAGGTCGGCCATGATCCAGGGGCCGTTGCCCGCGCCGTAGCCCCAGTAGTTGTTGTTGCCGAAGTAGATGGCCTCCATCGTGCCGTTGCCGTTGTCGCGGCTGTTGGTCTCGGCGTTGCCGTAGTCGAAGCAGCAGCCGTTGTTGTAGTGGGTGCCGTCGAAGATGGCGTACATGCCCTCGGGCTGGTCGCCTCTGGCCACGCCGTTGGTGTTGTTGTTGCGGTAGCCGGTGCCGGGAGAGATGTAGACGCCGTACGCCTTGTGGCCGCCGACGGTGACCGGCGCGGCGGTCGCGACGGCGAGGTTGTCGTAGCCGCCCGCGGCCGGGCCGGAGAACCCCCCGGGAGGCGCCTGGGTGAGGCGGTTGTTGCGGCCGGACTGGTCGTAGATGATCGTGATCACGCAGGTGGTGCCGGCGCAGAACGAGTCCTGCGTCGCGGCGTTGGCGACGCCGCCCGCGCTCAGCACGCCGATGTCGCGGGTGGCGTTGTCGGAGGAACGGCGCACCTGGTAAAGCGGGCCGTTGTAGTTGCCATACAGAGCGCGGGTCGTGCTGTGCGCCGCCACGCACGGCGTGCCGCCCGCGGCGTAGATGTCGCACGGCCCCTGCGTGGCGGCCTCGGACGGTGCGGAAAGGCCGGCCAGCAGGCCGGCGGCGAGCGTGATCGCCGCGCCCGCGGACAGCGCCGTCCTCTTCAGGTGCCCTGATCGGAAAATCATGATGGCTTTCCGTGCCTTCCTTTGGTGGCGTGCCTCGTGCCAGTGAAGTGTTAGCGCTAACAATTGTCGCTGTGAGCCCGCCGTCTCACAGTCGTGTATGGGGATCGGTGCGCTCAGTTTTGGCGTCCTGCCCGTCTCCGTCAAGGCCCCAATTCGGCCGATGGGACGTTTACCCGCGCCATGCGGGTGTTTGTCGACGGCCGATTCCCCAGGGTGAGGGACCGCGACCGGTCTCGGGTTGACTCTGTCGTGTTGTCCCTGCTCAGTGAATGTTTCGTGATGTCAGGTCTGCCTCTGGGCGCCGGGCGGCTCCGCAAAGTCGTGAAAGTTTCAGGACCGACGTGCCTATGCCGTCATTCGACCCTTTACCGGCCTTGACCGGCCCGCCGGAATGGCCCACAGTGGCGGGAAGACGCCCGCCCCGCCCGCCGACCGCGGGCGTCTCATCCTGTCGTTTCCGATCCGAACGACGGAGCTGAATGTTATGGATAACATCCGTTAATCGCGATCACCCGGCCGCGTCGCGGGGTGTCGATCCGCGGCGGGCCTGGCTTGGCCATGCGTCGCCGCCACGGCGGTGCGATCGCGGACGCGCCCCGGCGCGCCCCGGCATGGCTTTGGCCCATGGCCGCCGGGGTGCTACGCGGCGATGCGCGGGCTGCCTGTACGGTGCCGGGTGTGACCGGCGAGACCGACCTGCGCATGCTGCTGAGCGGCATGCGGCCGCGACTGAACCCGGGCCGCTACGTGTTCACCACGGTGGACGGTGGCGTTCCCGCCGGCGCCCGGCCCGTCGTCACGGTCGCCGAGGAGGAGGGCCTGACGCTGGTCCTGCCGCAGCAGGAGGCCGACGCCGCCGGGCTGGCGTACGAGTACGTCGCGGGCTGGATCACGCTGTGCGTCCACTCGGCGCTTGAGGCGGTCGGCCTGACCGCGGCCGTCGCGCGGGAGCTCGCCGCTGTCGGCCTGAGCTGCAACGTCGTCGCGGGTTTCCACCACGACCATCTCTTCGTGCCCTACGAGCGCGTCGCCGACGCGGTGGCCCTGCTGGAGGACCTCGCGCGCCGCTCCGCCTGACCTCGGACGCCGCCCGCGCTGATGCGGCCCGACCTGCGGGTTTGAAACTTTCAAGGACGTTGACCTGCGTTCTGACTGTGTCGCCGAAATCCTTACCGAATGGGCGGACGCCTCTCACCAGGTCTGATGGCGATTCCCCTCACCCCAAGGTTTCGGCAGCGTTACGGGAATCATTGACAACTGTGCGATCTCGATCCGATACTTTCGTCAAAGCTCCGATAGTTTTCGGAAGCGTAGGCGTACGGCACCGTCGTGGGATGGCCGCCACCACCCGCCCGCTTACGCGCCCCGCAGAGTCGCCGTACGCCGTCTGACCACCCGTCAGGCTTCAGTAGGAGGAAGCGCGCATGATCGACGCCCCCGCCCAATCGTTAGGCCATAGACCCGGCCGCGTCAGGGTGCTCATCGCCCGTGTCTGCGCGGTGGCGCTGGCCGCGGCCGTGGCGTTGCTGCCCGGTGTCGCCAACGCGGCCGTGACGACGAACCAGACCGGCACCAACAACGGGTACTTCTATTCGTTCTGGACCGACAGCCAGGGCACGGTCTCCATGGAGCTGGGCTCCGGCGGAAACTACAGCACCTCCTGGCGCAACACCGGCAACTTCGTCGCCGGCAAGGGCTGGAGCACCGGCGGCCGCCGTACGGTGACCTACTCGGGCAGCTTCAACCCCTCGGGCAACGCCTACCTGGCGCTGTACGGGTGGACGAGGAACCCGCTGGTGGAGTACTACATCGTCGAGAACTGGGGCACCTACCGGCCCACCGGGACGTACAAGGGCACCGTCACCTCCGACGGCGGCACGTACGACATCTACCAGACGACGCGTTACAACCAGCCGTCCATCGAGGGCACCCGGACGTTCAACCAGTACTGGAGCGTCCGGCAGCAGAAGCGGACCGGCGGCACCATCACCATCGGCAACCACTTCGACGCCTGGGCCCGCGCCGGCATGTCGCTCGGCAGCCACGACTACCAGATCCTCGCCACCGAGGGCTACCAGAGCAGCGGCAACTCCAACATCACCCTCGGCGAGACCTCCGGCGGCGGTGGCGGCGGCGGCGGTGGCGGCGGTGGCGGCGGTGGCGGTGGCGGTGGCGGCGGTGGCGGTGGCGGCGGCGGTGGCTGCACCGCGACGCTGTCCGCCGGCCAGTCGTGGAGCGACCGCTACAACCTCAACGTCTCGGTCAGCGGTTCGAACAACTGGACCGTGACGATGAACGTCCCGAACCCGGCGAAGATCATCGCCACCTGGAACACCAACGCCAACTGGCCCAGCTCGCAGGTGATGATCGCCAAGCCGAACGGCAACGGCAACAACTTCGGCGTGACCATCCAGCACAACGGCAACTGGACATGGCCGACGGTCTCCTGTAGCGCGGGCTGATCCCGCACCCGCACCTTCCGCACCTCATGGCGCGGCGGCCGACGGCCGCCGCGCCACTGTGCTTCCGGCGCTCGGCTGCGGGGCGCTGGGGCGCGTACTCCAGCAGGCCGGGGACGGCCGCGTGGGCGTCCGGCGGCGTGCCGCGGCGAGCCGTGCTCGCGCGACGCGCCTCGCCCGCGGTGCACCTGTCTCAGAGTTTGTGGAGCTTCTTGTACGGGGTCAGGATTCTTTCCTGCTGCGATCGGAAATCGACGACCACAGCCACCCCCTCCTCGACTTCCACGACCACGCCGAGACCGTACGAATCATGGCTGACCTGGTCGTTCACACTGAACTGCTCGACAGGCGGAGCGGGGGGCGGGGGCTTGAAGGGACTGGTGGGCAGGTGACGGCGGGACGCGCCGCTGGCTGGCTTCATCTCGTCAAGTATGTGCTGCTCGCGGAACTGGTCACAACCAACCCCCGGTCTTGGGGCCGCCGCCTTTCCGCGCTACCCCCGAGCGGCGGGCGGGACGGGAGGCCGGCCGCCGGTCAGGGTCGCCAGGCTTCCTGATAATCGGCGTGCCAGTTGTACGCGGACGCCTCCAGCCTCAGCAGATGCTCCGCCTGGGCGTGTTCCTCGATCGCCAGGTAGAGCTCCTTGACGAGCACGGATTCCAGGTAATCCAGACGGCTCCGCTTCGCGGCCAGGTCCCGCTCCAGTTTGTGCGAGCCGGGCTCCCCGGCGTCCGCGTTCCTGCGCGCCTGGTCCAGATCCTCACGGACGCGGGCGCGCAGGAACGCGATCAGCCCCGCCAGCACGGCTTCCGCCCGATGTGCGCGGGCCCTGCGCGCATCGGCCACGATCTCGCGATAACGAGCGGCGAGGACGGGCCCGTCCTCGCTCATGTGGTCGGGGCTCATGTGGTCGGGGCTCATGTGGTCGGGGCCCACGTGGTCCTGGCTCATGCGGTCCTGGCTCATGTGGTCCTGACGGGGAAACCGCCACAGAAGCGCCTTTCCGCCGGCAGGCTCCTCGTCGCCGGTGGCGAAGGCGTCCCCGAGGAGCTCCGCCGCGAGCAGGGGGCGGTTGCGGACCAGCTCCAGGAGCGTCCCCCGATTGATCGTCGTCATGGCCAGGAGGTTACATGGAGTAGTCATGCGCACGCCAAACGTCGCTGACGTCGGCTGAGGTGGTTTCCTACCCTCCGGTGGAAGCTCTCTCCACCCATGTGGGTCCCGGCCACACGATCATGGTGTCGCTTTCTCCGCCGGGCCGGGCCCGTCGGGCCGCTTCGGTGCGCCTGTCGCGTCCCCGAACTGGCGGAGCGCCCGCTCGGCGATCTCGCTGGAGAGCCTGCCCATCACGGATCTGGCCCGGCCGAACGTCTCCGTGCCGAGCTGCACGGCGACGTCGAGGCCCTCCGCTCCCGTCTCGAGCACCTTGTCGCGCACCTCCGCTCCCGTCTCGAGCACCTTGTCGCGCACCTCCGCGGCCGCGTCCGCCCATCGCCTAGCGTCCATCGACTGCCGATCGCGCTCGATCCCGAGCCGTCCGTGGAAGTCGACGACGGCGGTCGAGACGTGGTTGCTCGACTGCACCAGGGCCGGGACCGTGGTCGGGTGCAGCAGCACCTTCGTGTTGGCCGCGGCGGCGGCCGCCTGCATACGGGCCAGCAGGTGCTCGGTGCACCGGGAGATGAGCTCCAGGCGGTTCTGCCGTGCGGCTCGAAGCGCGAGGCGATGCTCGTCCAGCTCCTCCGGAGACGCCTCCAGCACCCGGTCGAGTTCGAGCACGGCGATCGCGTCCTGCAACTGGAAGCAGCGGGCCAGAACGGCCAGCCACTCCTGGACCTTGACCTCGGCCTCCTTGGCCGTCTTGGCGAGGTCGCCGATCTTGGCCTTGTCGTCCATCTTCTCGGCGATAGCGTCGAGCTGACGCAACGCGTACGCCTGGGTCCGTGCGATCGTCACCGGCGTGGCCTGCATCTTCGACCACGTGACCTCGGAGACCCGGCCCACCTGCTCCCGGATGGTCATGGTCTCCTCGATCAGGAGGTCCACTCCGATCATGTCCGCGACCACGGCGTCCTTCTGCGCGCGGAGCACGTCGTCGACCTTCTCGTCGATGGCGGCGAGATAGTCGGTGATCTCCTCCATGGTCTGCTGCATCGCGAGCTGCGCCATGAGCCCCGCGGCACCGGCCAGGACCGCCGGGTTGGTCAGGAACGATCCGGGCTTCACGATCTCCATGAGTCCCTTGATCTTTCCGTTCTCCGTCAGCACGGCTCGGCTGACGTCCCGTTTCGACCCCTTCATCAGGGTGTACTTTTTCATCGCCTGGGCGGACTTCTCGGTCAGCTTCACCCAACGGCCCGCCTTGGCGGCTATATCGGACCCCACCTGTACGGCTTCGGCCCCGGCGCCGAGAGCGGATCTGAGCCGTTTCAGTCCGAGATCCTTCGACGGCAGTCCCTCGGACATGAGGAAACGGTCCACGGCCGCCGGATTCCCGATGACCGCCAGGCCATCGCCGTCGCTGATCAGCTCAATCTCGTCGTCCATCGTCGGCTCCTGAAGTGCGAGCAGGGAAAGCGGTTCCTCGCAATGCGCTGCGCGTCACAGTATGCCGGGAAATCCCATGAGAAAGCTCACTCTATCCGAGCGGAAAGGCCACGGGGTTTCGTGAAGGGCGATCCCGTGTTTGCGACATTCGCGCGTCACTTTTCACCAGAATGGCCCGATACCCCCGGGTCGCGGCCGGTCGGTGTCAGTATGTGATCAAGGTTTCCCCCCGACCGGCAAAGGACGTCCGCATGAACAACCCTGCCCGGATCGCCGTGACCGCACTGACGCTCGCCGCCTCGCTCGCCGCCGTGGTCCCGGCCTCGGCGGCGTCCGACCAGCCGCTCAGCCGTACGCAACTCAAGAAGCTGCTGGTCACGACGAAGGACCTCGGCAAGGCAGGGGGCACGGTGCCCATGGATCTCAAGCGGCTCGACCTGACCGGGCTTGAGATGGACGACGCCCGCTGCCTGACCGCCGCGCGGGCGTTCGACGCGGTGTTCGACCGGCCGGCGCAGAGCGCCCTCGTCCTGTGGCGGATCTCCGGAGGGGAGCGCCTTTACACGGGCGACGCCGCCACGCTCAAGAAGATGACCTCCGCCGCCCAGCGGGTCGCCACGGCCTGCGACGGCGCGGGCGACCGGCGTAACATGGTGAAGATCGTCAAGCGTGCGCCGGGCAAACTGGGCCAGGAGGCCTACGCCTTCGAGGTCCAGGACTCGAACCCGGTATACGAAGGGCAGGGCACCAAGCTGTACCACTTCGACTACGTGGTGATCCGGCACCGATCGGCGGTCGCCGTCGTCCAGGGGATCAGCGTCGGCGCGAACCACTGGAAGGACACCATGACGCTGGCGCGTAAGGCCGCCGCGAAGCTCGTCAAGGCCTACCCGCGCCACCCCTGACGGCACGCCTGACGGCGGGGCCGGGGAGGAGAGCCTCCCCGGCCCCGCCGTGCTTTCAGTGGGCGGTCACCGGCCGGGTCGCCGCCGAGGTGGCGGTGGCCTTCGCGTAGGCCTTCGCCGACACGGTCACCCGTACGGCGATGCGGGCGTCGCGGTCGTGGCCCTTGAGGTGATAGGTGCGGTCCGTGGCGCCCTTGACCGGGACACCGTCGCGCAGCCACTGGTAGGCGACCTTGTCGGGCGAGGGCGTCCAGGTGCCGGGGGACGCCGTGAGCGTGCGGCCGATCTTCGGCGTTCCGCTCACGGTGGGCGGCTCGGCCGAGGTGAACGTCCCGGGCGCCACCGGCGCGGTCGCCGCCGAGCGTGCCGACGCGGCGGTGAAGTACGGGTCGTCGACGGTCACCTCGACGAGCACCTTCTTGCCGAGGTCCCGGACACCGGGACGGTACGTCGGCCCGGTGGCCCCGGGGACCGCCGCGCCGTTCACATACCACTGGTAGGTGAAGCCCGCCACCTGCCGCGACCAGGTGCCGGGGGAGGCGGTGAGCTCACCCCCGACCTTGACGGCCCCGCTGATCACCGGCGGCGCGGTGCTGGAGACCGGCGACGGCTGGGCGTCGTGCAGGTCCACCTCGGCCGTACGGACGAAGACCTGCCGGTGGGCGTACCAGAGCTGGTAGTACCGGTCCTGGCCCTTGAGGTCGGTGCGGTCGCCGGGGCCCGACCCGTCGAACGTGGTCGCCCGGTAGTAGTCGGTGACCACGTCGTCGTCGCTCACGGCGTACGTCTGCCCGGCCGGGATCTTGTACTCCAGCGGCGACAGCGCCTGCACCGGGATGCCGGTGCCGGTGTAGGCGGACGCCTCGGGATAGGCCCGCCCGTAGACGTCGGCGGGGGTCGTCGCCGACTTCACCATCACCGTCTTGGCCTGCGTACGGACCACGACGGGGCGGTCGGCGGGGTTGTGCAGCCAGGCGAGGGAGCCGGCCCACCACACGCCGAGCCAGTCGCCCTGCACCTGGGCGACGACGAACTTGTGGCCGGAGACGACGCGGGCGCTGATGTCGCTCGCGTACGTCGTGCCCGCGGTCGAGCCGGGCTTCCAGCCGGGGTCGGCGGCGAGGGGCGCGGTCTCGGAGGGCGACTGGTAGAGGGGCAGGAAGTTGGTGCCCGCTCCCTGGACGCAGTCGGGGGAGGGCGGGGAGGCGGCGGCGCAGCCGGTCACCGGCTGGGGGTTGTCCTGATAGCCGGTGCGGACCTCCACCACGTCGCCCGGGGCGACGTCGGCGGTGGTCTTCCGGTCGCCGCCGATCGGGGCGCCCAGCAGGTCGAAGTAGTGGTCCCAGTCCCAGTAGGGCCCCGGGTCCCAGTGCATGCTCTTGGTGGCGCCGAGGACGGTGCCGGGCACCTGGTCGTGACCGATGACGTGCGCCCGGTCGAGCGGGACGCCGTACTTCTGCGCGAGGTGCTTCACCAGCGCGGCCGAGGTCTGGTACATCGACTCGGTGAACCACGCGGCGGTCCCGGCGAAGCCCTCGTGCTCGATGCCGATGGAGTGCATGTTCACATACCAGTTGCCGGCGTGCCAGCCGACGTCCTTGGCGTCGAGGTGCTGGGCGATGTGGCCGTCGGAGGACCGGATCGTGTAGTTCCAGGCGAGGTACGTCGGGTCCTGCGCCAGCCGTACGGAGGGGTCGAAATAGCCCTCGGTGTCGTGGATGACGATGTAGTCGATCTCCGGCCCGCCCGGCCCGGTGCGGTCGGCGAGGTCGTGGTTGCCATAGTCGGTCGTGCCGTCCGGCAGGGTGGGGGAGCCCTTGGCGTACGGCGCCTCCAGCCACTCGCAGTCGAGGCCGGCCGGGCAGTCGACCCCGGCGTCGGCGGCGAGCTTCGCGGCGGGCAGGGCGACCGACTCGTCGGCGGCGAGGGTGACCCGCTGCCCGTCGGCGGTGACGCGGCTCTGGCCGCTGCGCAGGGTCTGGTAGACCTGCCGGACGAAGTCGTTCTTCGCGCCGAACCGCGCCACCGCGTCCCGCCAGGAATTCAGGCCGTCGCCGCCGTCGTGGTAGGACGCCAGCAGCGCGGCCCCGCCGCAGATGTTGGCGTTCGGGTCGCGGCGCAGCGCGTCGGCCGTCAGCCCGGTCAGCTCGGACGCCGCCGCGATCTGGCTCGTGGCCGCGGACGCGCGTCCCCTGTCCGCGCCGTCCCACGCCTCGGGCGCCCGGTCGCCGAGGTCGAACACGCCGTAGCCGCCGTCGGAGCTCGGCTTGCCCTGGTGGTCGTCCCAGCGGGACAGCATGTAGGCCACGGCCTTCAGCAGCGGCTCCGGCGCGCCCGTCGCCTTGGCCGCCTCGCCGAAGGCGGCGTCGCGTGTCGGCGCCGACAGCGTCGCCGTGCAGGAGACCCGCGGCCCGGCCGCGGCGGTGGAGGCCAGGGCGGACGGCGCGGCGGGGAACAGCGCCGCCGCCGCGGCTACCGCGACGGCGACGCCTCGATGTGGAGTTCTCAACGTTGTGCGACCCCTTCTCGGATGCCTGTGGGGGTGATCAGGCAGGGGCAATCACACCTCTGCGTGCCGCCGTACGCCAGAGCGCCACGCAAATCTCGTCGAGATCGTAACTTTTCGCCAGACAGGATGAGTCAGATGAAAATCCTCGCCTGTCGATCACGTCTTCGCGTTCTCACCGCGGTCAGTAGACGTAGGGCCAGCCGGCGCTGTCCCAGCCGAGCTTGTTGATGCCCAGGCGGGAGGAGCCGTCGTCGGCGTACCAGTGGTAGAAGAGGATGTCTCCGTCGTTGTCGGCGAGCACGGCCTGGTGGCCGGGGCCGTGGATGCTCCCGTGCCCGGCCAGCACCTGCGTGCCGCCCCCCGACGTCATCGCCGTCCCGTTCCTGTCGACGTACGGGCCGGTGATCGAGGTGGAGCGGCCCACCATGATGCGGTAGGTGCTGGACGCGCCCCTGCAGCACAGGTCGAAGGAGACGAACTGGTAGTAGTAGCCGCCGTGCCGGTAGATGAACGGCGCCTCGATCGCGCCGCCGTTGCGGCCCGAGATGCTGCGGATCGTGCCGTCCAGCCGCTTGCCGGTGGCCGGATCGAGCTGGACCATCTTGATGCCCGACCAGAACGAGCCGAAGTCGAGCCACCAGCGGCCCTGGTCGTCGATGACGAGGTTGGGGTCGATGGTGTTCCAGTCGTCGGAGGTGTTCGACTCGATGACCAGGCCCTGGTTGGTCCACGACCCCGAAGCGCCGGTCGTGCTGGTGGCCAGGAAGATGCCCGAGTGGTTGGAGCCGAACGTCGAGGCCGCGTAGTACATGTAGTAGCGGCCGTTGACGTAGGTGATGTCCGGCGCCCACAGGTCGTTGCCGCCGTTGGTGTAGGCGTGCGCCCAGGAGGCCCCGCCGGGGAACGCCGCGCCCGCGTCGCGCCAGTTGGTGCGG
This sequence comes from Microbispora hainanensis, assembly GCF_036186745.1. NCBI lineage: Bacteria > Bacillati > Actinomycetota > Actinomycetes > Streptosporangiales > Streptosporangiaceae > Microbispora > Microbispora hainanensis. Next base: position 6,059,838 of record NZ_CP108086.1, read on the forward strand.
TCGGTCGAGGTCTTGAGCCGGATGCCGTTGCCGGTGTAGGCGAGCAGGTAGGTGCCGTCCGGCTTCTTGGTCACCTCGGGGTCGTGCGTGTTGACGTCACCGGTGACGTAGCCCGGGTCGGGGTAGGAGACGGGCGGCGTCGGCGTGCCTGATCCGCCGAGCCTGACGAGCTGCCACTGCTGGTTGGCGCCGTTGAGGTCGGTGTACTGCGAGATGCGGCCGCCGTCCGCGGTGGACCACTCCCACACTTCGAGGGCCTTGCCGCTGTTGCGGTTGATCAGCTTGACATAGCCGCTGTCGGTGTCGACGACCCGGAACTGCTGGTTGGTGCCGTTCTTGTCGGTGTATTGGATCACGTCGGCGCCGTCGGCGGTGGAGCGGCCGGAGATGTCGACGACCTTGCCGCTGTGGCGGGACATGAGCCGGTAGTAGCCGCCGCCGGAGTCGACGAACTGCCACTGCTGGTTGGCGCCGTCGTTGCGGGCCCACTGCACCAGGGGCGCGCCGTCGTTCGTCGCTTTGTTGTAGACGTCCAGCGCCTTCCCGCTGTTGCGGTTGACCAGCACGTACGACGCGCTCGTGTCGATGGACGCCGCGTGCGCGGGGCCGGCGGCCACCAGTGATGGACAGATCGCGAGCAGCGCCAGGATCGCCAGCGCGAGGACGCGGCGCGGCCACGCGGGAGAGCGTACGGAGGTGTCCATGGGGCGTGCCTCTCGTCGGAACGCGATGCGGTGGGTGAATGGACATGAATAGGAGAACGCAATTATGTGAGCGCTAACAATCCGGGTCGTCCGGCGCTCCTTTTTGCAAGGGTGTTTCCGGGAGGTCGCCGCCCAGTGTCAGCGGCGGCTCCCGGGTCGTCAAGGTCCGTCATCCGAGGCCGGACCATGCGGCGCCTGCCCGGTCGAATGCGCGCGACCGCTGAGAACGCGCCGGAAACTCTTGTCGCGGGGCCGGTGCCGTCCGTCTTTCCGGATTTCCCGGCCCGGACCGGCCGCCGTGGTTCCACGGTGAGGCGAGGCATTGTCCGCGACCAAGGGCGGTGTAAGTTTCAGCCGGCTTGATCGCCATTTATATCCGTGCTCATGGGAAACGAGATGCCGGGCACGGCCGGACCGGAGCCGCTCTCCGGCTTCTGAGTCGGTCGGCTCACTTGGACTCGACAGGAGCTCCGTCGGTCGCTACGGTTCTTCTCAGTCGGTCAACTAACTAACTTGCTGAGGAGCAATCATGATCGTGGTCACGGGTGCCACCGGAAACGTCGGCGGCCAGGTCGTCGCCCTGCTCGCCGCCGCGGGTGAGCGGGTGACCGCCGTCTCCCGGCGCACCGCCGACCTGCCCGAGGGCGTACGGCACGTGCGGGGCGACCTCGACGATCCCGCCGGGCTCAAGGACGCCTTCGACGGCGCCGACGCGCTGTTCCTGCTGGTGGCCGGTCAGGACCCGCAGGCGATCCTCGACGCGGCCCGGGCGGGCGGCGTGAGGCGTGTCGTCCTGCTGTCCTCGCAGGGAGCGGGCACCAGGCCGGAGTTCTACCGCCACCCCGTCGCGTTCGAGGACGCGGTGCGCCGGTCCGGCCTGGAGTGGACGATCCTGCGGCCCGGCGGCTTCCACTCCAACGCCTACGCCTGGGCGGAGCCCATCCGCGCGAGCCGTACGGCCGCCGCCCCGTTCGGCGACGTCGGCCTGCCGACCATCGACCCGGCCGACATCGCGGAGGTCGCCGCGACCGTCCTGCGCGAGGACGGGCACGCCGGCCGCGTCTACGAGCTGACCGGCCCCGCGCCGACCACGCCGCGGGAACGCGCGGCGGCGATCGGCGCCGCGATCGGCACGCCGGTGCGGTTCGCCGAGCAGACCAGGGAGGAGGCGCGGGCGCAGATGCTGGGGTTCATGCCCGAGCAGGTGGTCGAAGGGACGCTCGCCATCCTGGGGGAGCCGGTGGACGCGGAGCGGCGGGTGAGCCCGGACGTCGAGCGCGTCCTCGGCCGTGCTCCCCGGTCCTTCGCCGACTGGGCCGGCCGCAACGCCGCCGCCTTCCGATGAGCCCGGCCGAGCCCGACCTTCCGATGAGCCCGGCCCAGCCCGATCGGAAACGAACAACGCTGCTCACCCTCGAAAGGACCTGTCGTGCCGCTTCAGCACGTTCTCGACTCCGCCATCCACTACCACGACACCGGCACCGGGGCGCCGATGGTCTTCCTGCACGGCAACCCCACGTCGTCCCACCTGTGGCGGCACGTCATCCCCGCGATCGGCGGAGGCCGCCGGCTGGCCCCCGACCTGATCGGCATGGGTGAGTCCGGCAAGCCCGGCATCGCGTACACCTTCGCGGACCACGCCCGTTATCTGGACGCCTGGTTCGACGCGCTCGGCCTGGACGACGTCGTCCTCGTCGGCCATGACTGGGGCGGCGCGCTGGCCTTCGACTGGGCCGCCCGCCACCCGGACCGGGTGCGGGGCATCGCCGTCACCGAGACCATCGTCAAGCCGATGACCTGGGAGGAGTTCCCCGAAGGAGGCCGGGAGCTGTTCGCGGCGATCAAGACCGAGGGTGTCGGGGAGAAGATGATCCTGGACGACGACGCCTTCATCGAACAGGGGCTGCCGGGCACCGTCGCGGTTCCCATGGACCCCGGTGACCTGGCCGTCTATCGCAAGCCGTACCCGACGCGGGAGAGCCGCCTGCCGCTGCTGCGGTGGGCGCGCTCGATGCCGCTGGGCGGTGAGCCCGCCGACGTGGTGGCACGCGTGGAGGCGTACGACGCGTGGCTGGCCGCCAGCCCGCAGGTGCCGAAGCTGCTGCTCGCCTTCGCGCCCGGACCCGGTACGATGGTGCACCAGGACATGATCGATTGGTGTGCGGCCACCTTCGCCGGCCTGGAGATCCGGCGGTTCGACGAGGTCGCCGGGCACCACACCCCGGAAGACCACCCGGAGCTGATCGCCACGGCCGTCGCGGACTGGGCCGAGGCGCACGGGCTCCGGTGACACCCTCGCCGGCGTGGAGGCTTCCCGGGCGGTTCGGGACAGGGCAGCCTTGACCAGGCGTTTTCGCGGCGTGCCGGGGACGTCAGGGCGGTCCTGAACCGGCTCGGGACGAACAGGTGGTCCGGCAGGTGGTCCGGCGCGTGACGCTCGGCGACGTCCGGTCCGGCTACGCCGGTCACGTCGTCGAGCGGCGGCATGGACTTCCGGACCGGCGGTCGCCCCCTCTCCGTCGGCTGAGCCCCGCGGGTCCTCCGCCGCGCGCGAGTCGCAACTGTCGGTGCCCTCCAATACGGTCTTCTCGGCACGCGGAGCCCCGCCCGTCTCTCCTGGTGGGCGGGACTCCGCGATCGGGTGGGTGCGACACGGAGCGGTGACCCGGCTCGGTGACGCGGCTCGGTGACGCGGCTCGGTGACGCGGCTCGGTGACGCGGCTTGGTGACACGGATCGGGGGGACCGGATGGCGGACCGCAGGGCGTTGGACCTCGACTCGCTGGCGATCAGCGATCGGTTCAGGCTGTTCAACTTCACCAGGCGCGACGACCATGTGGCCTATCTCTGGGTCCTACGGGCCATGGACCGGCTGCGCGAGGTCCACCAGGTGCAGGTGGACGCCGGGCAGGTGCAGGCGGCCCTGAGCGAGCTGGCCCGGCTCCACGACGAGGTCCCCACGTTCGACGGCAACCTGCGCGACCGGCTCGACGCCCTGCACGCGGACGGGGTGCTGCACCGGTTCGACGACGCGTCCCGGGCCGGCAACCTCGTCCGCTATCGCAACAGGCAGTCGGTCTACCAGTTCAGCGAGCTCGGCTACTGGGCGTACACCTCGGTCGAGGGGCTGCTCGCGGCCCGCATCCAGGACGCCAACCTGTCGCGGCTGGTCTTCTCCGACATCCTGGAGGACCTCAAGGCCCTCGCGGCGGCCAACCGCGCGGGGGAGGGCGAGCAGGTCTACCGGCGGCTGTCGCGGCTCGACTCGGTGATGGAGGACATGGGGCGCCGCTCGGCGCACTTCCACGTGACGCTGGGCGAGATCATCCGTTCCACCGACGCCTCCCCAGAGACGTTCCTGCGCTACAAGAACGCCCTGCTGACGCACATGTCCGAGTTCATGGCGGAGCTCGACCGCTATCTGCCCCGCCTGGCCACCGCCGTACGCGACGTCGAGGCGAGCGGCCTGGCCTCGCTGCTCGACCGGGCGGCGGCCGCCGACGAGCGGCCCTTCATGGACCGCCACGAACGGCTGGAGGACTGGCGCCGCCGCTGGTCGGTCCTGCGGGCGTGGTTCGCCCCGGAGGGGCCGGAGGAGTCGCGTGCGGCGGAGCTGCGCAACGCGACGCGCATCGCGGTGTCCGGGGTGATCGCGCTGCTGCGGCAGATCTCGGAGGCGCAGCGCGGCGGCGTCAACCGGGCCACCCAGCTGCGGCACCTGGCCGAGTGGGTCTGGAACGCCCCGGACGAGGGCGCCGCCCACGCGCTCATGGGCGCGGCGTTCAACCTGCGCAGCGCGCGGCACCTGGGCACGGCCCACGAGGACACCGAACAGATCTCGCCCCGGGCCACCTGGTGGGACGCGCCCGGGGTGGAGGTGTCGGTCACGCTCTTCCGCAGCGGCAAGGCGCCCACGCCGGGCGTGCCCACGCCGGTGCGCGGCAACCCCGGCGCGCGGGCGGCGCTGCGGCGCGAGCAGGCCGCGGAACGCGCGGCCGAGCGCGAGGCCGCCGGTCACCTGACCGAGCTGGGCGCGCACGGCAGGGTGCTCGACGAGTCCGAGACCCGGGTGCTGCTGAAACTGATGACGCGGGCGTTGGAGGGCCGCACGGTCGTCGCAGGCCGCCTGAGGAGAGGGTCAGGCGCCAACGACGCCGTGATGGTGCGGCTCGTGCCGTGCGACACCGGAAGCACCGTACGCACCACGCAGGGGCTCCTCCACCTGCCCGGGTTCCGGGTCGAGCTGGCCGGGCGGACGCCCGTGGCGGGCTCGGGAATGGCCGGTTCGGAAGCAGCGGGTTCGAGGGCGGAGGGCTTGGAAGCACGGGGTTTGGAGGCACGGGGTTTGGAAGCACGAGCTTTGGAAGCAGGGGGTGCCCGGTGACGACGCCTCGCACCCGGGTCGCGGCCGGCGTCTCCGTCGCCGACCTCGGCTCCTACCAGCAGGCGGTCCGCCGCGTGCTGACCTGCGACCTGATCACCAAGGACCGGCCGCGTCCCGGTGTGCTCGACCAGGTGCTGCGCTGGGCCGACGAGATGACGCGCGACTTCCGCGAGCTGCTCGGCTACACGCTGATCGCCACGACCCACCACGTGCGGCTGGTCCGCCATCTCGACGTCCTGGACGAGACGCAGCGCTCGATCTTCTCCCGCAAGGGCAAGCCGTTCGACCGCCGCCGGCTGGCGTACCTGTGCCTGGTGCTCGGGTCGTTCCAGCGCTCCCGGATCGAGATCAGCCTGGCCGACCTGGTGCGGGTCTTCACGCCGCTGGCCAACTCCATCGACGGCCTCGGCTTCGACCCCGCGATCGGGTCGCACAAGGCCGCCGTCGTCGACGTGCTGGGCTGGCTGGTGGACCGCGGCGCGCTCCGGCTGTCCGACGGCAGCCTGGAGTGGTGGGCGCGCGACACCGAGCGAGGCGACGCGCTCTACGACATCGACCACGACATCTGCGCGGTGCTGTTCAAGCCGGCCCGGCCGGTCCAGCACCTCACCAGCGCGGCCGGTCTGGTGCACGAGCCGCCGCACACGAACCCGGCCCGCAGGGCGCGGCGGCTGCTCGTCGAGTTTCCCGTGGTCTACTACGCGGACGTCGAGCCCGATGTGGCCGACGCGCTGCGCGCCCCCGGCCTCGCCGAGGACCTCGTACGGTTCACCGGCCTGGTCCTGGAGCGGCGCGCGGAGGGCGTCATGCTCGCCGACCCGGGCGGCGTCTTCACCGACCGGCCGTTCCCGGGCCGGGGCAACGCGGTGAGCCGGGCGGCGGGGCTGCTGCTGGCGAAGATCGCCGACCTGCTGGAGGACCCCGAGCACGTGCCGGAGCCGCTGCCCGTTCCCGCGCTCGCCGACGACCAGGCCGATCTCGTGGCGCGGATGGACGCGGGACTGCCCCGCGACGGAGTCGTCGCCGAGCTGGCCTGGTCTCCGTCCGAGGCCGAGCCGTCGTCGCCCGACGACCGGCCCTTGCCCGCCGAGGCGCCGTTCGTGTCGCGCAGCCGCCTGGAGACGATGACGACCGAGCTGTACGACGAGTTCGGGGCGGCCTCGTTCACCTCCGCCTGGCAGCAGGATCCCCGTGGACTGCTCGACGCCGTCATCGGGTTCCTCGCGGACCTGTTGCTGCTCAGGCCGGTGCCGGGCGGCGTGCTCGTCCTGCCCGCCGCGCTGCGATACCGCAACATCCGGGCCGCCCTGCCCACCCGTACATCGGGCGGTCAGCTGGCGCTGGTGGCGCTGCCCGAGCCGGTTGCCCGGCAGGACACTTCACCGCAGCCGGACATCCCAGCGCAGCCGGACACCACGGCGCAGCAGGGATCGTCCGCGCAGCAGGGTCCGTCCGGGGCGCAGGGTTCGTCCGAGGCGCAGGGTGGGGTCGGGGGGCAGGGTCCGTCCGGGAGGCAGGGTGCGGCCGGCCAGGAGGTTTCGTTCACGCAGGAGGAGGGGCGATGACGCCGCCGAGCGACCGGTTCCAGCCCAGCAGGGCCGGTGTGATCAACGTCTGGGACTACGTGGACGAGGAGTTCGCCTTCGCCGACGGGCGTCTGGTGCTGCGCGGGCACAACGGCTCGGGCAAGACAAAGGCGCTGGAGGTGCTCTTCCCGTTCATCCTCGACGGCGTGGCGGACGCACGGCGGCTCGACCCGTTCAGCGGCGAGAACCGCACGATGAAGTCCAACCTGCTCTACCGGGGCCAGGAAGCCGAGTACGGCTACGTCTGGATGGAGTTCGCCCGGCGCGAGATCGGGGCGGAGCCCGACGCGACCGACGAGACCGTCACGCTCATCATCGGCATCCGCGCGCACCGGCACAGGGACGGGGTGCGGACCTCGTTCTTCGTCACCGACAAGCGCCTCGGTGTCGACTTCGGGCTGCTCGCGCCCGACTCCCGGCCCCTCACCGAGCGGCAGCTCAAGGCCGTCCTCGGCCCGGACGCCCACTGCGAGACCGCCACCCAGTATCGGGACGCGGTGGACGCCCGGCTGTTCGGGCTGGGCAGGGAGCGCTACACGCAGCTCCTCGACCTGCTGCTGGCGCTGCGCCGCCCGCTGCTGGCCAAGGACCTCGACCCCGACAAGGTCTCGGGCACGCTCACCTCGGGCCTCAGCCCCGTCGACGAGGAGCTCGTCGACCAGGCGGCCCGCGACTTCGAGAACCTCGCGGCGGTCCAGAAGCAGTTCGACGACTTCGCGGTCGCCGACGCGGCCGTACGCGCGTTCCTGACCGACTACGTGGCCTACCTGCGCACTCATGCGAAGGCCCGGCTCGCCCGCATCCAGACCGAGATGGACGGCGCGGTGGAGCACGCCCGCACGCTCGTGCGCGCCGAGGAGGCGCGCACGAGGGCGGCGGCCGCACGCCAGGCCGCCGCGACGGCGGCCTCCGCGGCGGAGGCCGAACGCGAAGGGCTGGAGCGCCGCCTCGCCGCGTTGCGTGCGGACGACGCCTACCGTGCGCGGAGCGAGCTGGAGCTGCGCCGCCGCCAGATCGTCAAGACCGGCGAGGAGATCGAGCGCGAGCGCGCCCGGCTGGCGGACGGCGCCGATCACCTGGCCGCACTCGAAGGGGAGGCGGGCGAGCTCGCGGAGCGGCTGGAGGGCGCGCGGGCGGCGATCGTCCGGCACGCCACCGATCTCGCCGACGCGGCGGAGCGGGCCGGGATCGCCCACGACGGGGACGGCCCGGCCGACACGGGCGCGGACCTGCTCACGACGGCGCGGGCACGCGCCACCGCCCGCAAGGACGACGTCGCGAAGGTCCGCGACGAGATCGCCAGGGTGTCGGGCGCGGAGCGGGACCGCCTGCGAGCGGAGGCCGACAGGGACAAGGCGGACAAGGACGTCGAGGAACGGGAATCGCGGTGCGAGGCCGCCGATGCCGCGCTGGTGACGGCACGCGACCGGGCGCGGGAGGCGCTCGACGCCTGGGCCGCTCGCTGGGCCCGCCCGGCAGAGGCTCCGGAAGATGAGGCCCCCCGAGATGAGGGCCCGGGAAGTGACCCGGGCAATGAGTCCGCGCGTAGCGGGTCTCCGGGAAGTGATTCGGGCAACGAGTCCCCGCGCAGCGAGTTTCCGGGAGACGAGGCGGTGGCCGGCCCCGCCGACGTGGCGGCGCTGGCGGAGGCCCTCGCCCAGGCCGGAGACGCCGGGGCGCCGTCCCTGGCCGAGGTCTACAGCGTGCGGACCGAGGAACGGCGGACGGAGGCGGCCAGGTCCGCCGAACGCCTGTCCGCCCGGGTGCGCGACCTCGCCGCCGACCTCGTCCGCCTGCGTCGTGAACGCGAGGAGATCGCGGCCGAACGCGACGAGGCGCCGCCGCACGACGACCGCAGAACGGCGGACCGGGACGGGCGGCCGGGGGCGCCGCTGTGGCGGCTCGTCCGGTTCGCCGACGGCCTCGACGAGAAGGAGGCGGCCGGCCTCGAAGGCGCACTGTACGGCGCGGGGCTGCTGACCGCCTGGGTGCACCCGGAGGCGCGGCACACCTTCGACGCCGTCGCGGTCCTGGAATCCGACGGCTACCTGCTCCCGCTTCCCGAGGAGAGCCGCCCGTCCGGCCGTACGCTCGCCGACGTCCTCGTGCCGGAGGAGCAGGACCTCGTGCCGGCGGCGGTCGTCGCGGACGTGCTGAGGTCGGTCGTGGTCGCCGACGCGATCACACCCCACAGTGATCGGCCGGGGGATCGGCCCGGGGATCGGCAGGCGGATCGCCAGGGAGAACGGCAGGGAGAACGGCAGGGAGAACGACGGGGCGGACCGGTGCCGACGGTGACCATCCGGGCCCAGTTCGGCCTCGGGCTCCTCCTCGGCGCCCGGCCCAAGTCGTCACCCGAATACATCGGCGCCACCAACCGGGCGAACCGCCGTGCGGCCAGGCTCGCCGAGTATGACGAGACGATCGGCGAGACGATCCGGGCGCACGAGGACGCCGAGCGCGACCTGGCCCGCGCGAACCGCCGCCTGGCGGACTTCGCCCGGGCCCGGCGGGAGCTGCCGTCCGTCACGGAGGTCGTCGCGGCGGTCACCCGCGTCTCCCGCGAGTCCGCGCTGCTGGCCCAGGCGCGGTCGGTGCTCGCGGACCGCCGCCGCGATCTCGACGCGGCGGTGGCGCAGGTCGACGCGGCACGCAGGCGGCTGCGGCAGGTCGCGGCGGAACGGAGCATGCCCGTCGCGGAACAGGAGGTCGACGCGGTCGCGCGGGCCGTGGACGAGTTCCTCACGACGGCGCAGCGGCTGCACGACGGCCGCGAGCGGGCCGCGTCCGAGGAGCGGGACCTCGCGTCGCGGCAGGCGGCCATCGCCCGGCAGCGCGAGCGGCACGACGCCGACTCCCGCGCCCTGGAGGAGAAGGAGCGGGAGCACCGGGCCGACGCCGAGGAGCTCAGGGCGGGCGAGGAGGCACTCGACGCGCCGCTGCGCGAGGTGCTCGCCCAGATCGACGAGACCGAGCGCCGCCTCGCCGAGGTTCGCAAGCGCTGCGGGGAGCACGCCGCCACCGCCACGCGGGAGAACGAGGCGCTGATCGTCGCGCAGAACGACCTCAAACACGGGCAGGCGTCCCTCGGCCAGGCGCTCGGCCACCTCTTCGAGCACGTCGCGGCGTTCGGGCCGTACGCGCATCCGGAGCTGCGCCCGCTGCTCGGCGTCACCGCCACCGCGCCGTGGCCCGCCCACGTCGGCTGGCCGGAACCGGCGGAGGCGGCCGCGTCGGTGGCCGCCGAGCTGTCCGCCCGCTCCGCCGCCGGAAAGAGCACGGGGGAGGGAGACGGGGAGAGCGCTGCGGAAGGGGCCGGAGCAGGAGCCCGAGGAGACGGAGCAGGGGGCGGCCTGCCGCCGGATCCCGCCGCCCTGGTGGGCCGGGTGCTGCCGGGAGACGTGGCCGCGCTGCTCGACGCCTTCGCCGCGGAGATGGCCGACATCCGCGTGCCCGGGGAGAGCGCGCTCAAGAACACCGCGAGCCGGCTGTCGGGCTCGCTGCGGACGTTCCAGGACGCGCTCGACGGCTGTGCCGAGGACTACCGCCTGGAGCACGACCCGACCGGGGTCGTCATGGTCTACGTCAGCGACGAGGGCGGCC